>JBDTKU010000165.1:0-6291 GCA_039935135.1 Ginsengibacter sp.
ATTTCAAATTCAAGTTCAATATTAAAAGGAGTTTCAATTTGTATCAGCGGCATGAGTAGCAATTTATTATTTTAAAATAAAAATTGTCGTTTTATTTTTATTAATGAGTAATTTGTTTCATTTTCAAATAAGTTTTTAAAGCAACCGTTTTAGGAATATTATTGCAACTACAAAACGGCTCTTTTTAATTTTATCTTATGCGTGAAGCGAGGTTTATTAAAAAAAATGTTGAAAAATGGAACCGGTACCAGCATGAAGAAACGAAAGATCCGGATGAAATGGCCGACCGGTTCATCACCTTGCTGGACGATCTTTCTTATGCCAAAACTTTTTATCCGCGAAGCAAAGTAACACGTTGGATCAATGGCATCGCGGCATCTATCTATCAAAATATTTTTCAAAATAAAAGACAGAATTTTACGAAGGTGATCCAATTTTGGAAATACGAACTGCCACTTTTATTTCGTCGCTACCACAAAATTTTCCTGTTCACTTTTTTGCTGTTTGTTTCCTTTGTGTTCATAGGCGTTGTTTCGTCCACCACCGATCCTGACTTTGCAAGACAATATTTCAATCATCATGTTCAGCGCGGGTATTACGATCAAACTATAGCGTCCATTCAAAAAGGTGATCCATTTGGTGTTTATAAAGATGACAATCCTTTTTCTATGTTCGTCACTATTGCGTACAACAATATCAGCGTAGCTTTTAAAACGGTGATCTTTGGAATTATTTTCGGAATAGGAACTGTTTTATTTATGTGGAGCAACGGCCTGATGTTGGGATGTTTTCAATACATATTTTTTTCGCAGGGATTAGGTTGGCAGTCAGTCTTAGTAATCTGGATTCATGGAACAATAGAAATTTCTTCTATCGTGATCGCCAGTTGTGCCGGAATTATTTTGGGCACGGGTTGGCTTTTCCCAGGCACTTATACACGAAAAGAATCTTTTTTGCGCGGCGTAAAAGACGCGGTTACAATTTGCGTAAGCTTAATTCCTTTTTTTATAGTTGCCGCATTTTTTGAAAGCTATGTCACCCATTTAATGAGCAATACTTTTGAAAAAAATTCGGTTGACATTGGTCTACCTGTTCCGTTTAGCATCATCATACTGGCAGGCTCATTTCTATTAATACTGTGGTATTTCGTTTTATATCCAATTCGGCTGCATAATTCAGGTTTCAGCCTGGAGAATGGAAAAATAATAAAGGATGGCACTTCCTATGAAATATAAATTCTACTTATTTGTTGGTTTACTGTTGGCAAGGATAATAATCCATTCTAACGCCAATGCACAAACGAAGGATTCTTTAACTCAATCCGGAAAAATGCAAACACAGCAATTTTCGCAGGATGATTCCATCTCAAAGGCTACAGACACATCATTGGCAAGGCAGGATTTGAAAGATAACCTGGACATTTCGAAATGGAAGAAAACCAGGGAGTTTGCTTACATGCACTTTCTCGATAGTCTTTTGAGAAACGAAAAAAATATGCAAATCGACACAGTAAGTGTGGATGAAAAAAGTGGAATTATAAAAAGGAAGAAATCTCATTTGAACCAACCTTCTTCTCTCAATAATAGGTTGAACAGTTGGCCACTTAAAATATTTTTCTGGGCGTTGGCAATTTTCTTTATTCTTTTTGTTTCTTATAAAGTTTTTTTTAAGAATGGGATTTTTGTTAGAAAAAAAGAAATACGGAGCGGTGATGAAGAAGAATCAATAGAAGAGTTGAATGAATTATCTAAATACGATTCACTGGCTTATGATGCGGAGAATAAAAATGAATTTAACCTGGCCACGCGTTACCTGTTTTTAAAAACGCTCAAAAACCTGTCAGATAAAGGTTTCATTCATTTTACCAGTGAAAAAACCAATAAAGATTATTTGAATGAAATGCGTCAACATTATTACTTTGATCAATTCAGGAATCTTACACGTGATTACGAATATATTTGGTATGGAAAATTTTCAATTGATGAAGAACGGTATCAACAATTAAAAGAAGACTTTTCTTTCTTCAATAAAAAAGTATAAATCAAATTTGCAATCATTATTAAAATATATTTTGTCGTTGCTGGTGATCGCTGTTTTTTGCAGTTGTCATCAAAATAAAAAAGCAATTCCATCGCTTACGGAAAGCTACAGGAAAACTGATAAGCTTCCATTTGGATCATTCATTGCCTACCAGGGATTTAAATCTGAATTCAAAGACTACTGGATCAATATTGCTGAAAGTCCCTTCACCAAAACATGGCAAAACCTTCAAAATGGATCTACCATTTCCTACTCTCTTTATTTTTTGATCACAAACAATCTTCTCCTTTCTGTAGATGAAGTAAACGCAATGGTTGAATATGTAAAAGCGGGCAATGATCTTTTTATTTCAGCAGATTATGTAGATCAAAAATTATTGGATGCGATTTATTGTACCATCAACAGAAAAGGAGAAATCATTAATGAAGTAAATGGGAAAATGCAGGAGACACACGTGAGTATGTTTTACGGGGAAGATTTTAATACACAGAAATACAGTTATTATTATTTTCCTTTTTTAAATTATTTCAACAGCTACGATCCTTCCATAACAAGAGTTCTGGGCGTTAATGAATTGAATTTGCCCAATTATATTGTAATTTTTTCCGGGCGTGGAAGATTGTATTTGCACCTGGCGCCAAGAATTTTCAGCAATTACTTTTTGCTTACAAAAAACAATTACCATTATTTTGAAAACGTCACCACTTACCTTCGTTTCAATCCGCAATATGTGTATTGGGACGAATATTATAAAGAGTTTTCTTCAACAAGAAATAAAAACAATCTAAATCGTGACGATAAATTTTCCTCTTTCCAGGTAATAAAGCAAAACCCTCCACTGCTTTGGGCATTTTATGTTGCTTTGATTGGAATTTTACTTTTTGTTTTATTTAATATTAAAAGAAGGCAAAGAAAAACAGAGGTGATAAAACCCAATAAAAATACTACCGTTGAATTCACGGAAACAGTTGGCCGACTTTATTTACAACACAAAGACAATCTCAACATTTCAGAAAAGATCATCACTTATTTTTATGAATACCTGAGAAAAAGATATTTTATCAATACCTCGGTTATCAACGATGATTTTATAAATTCACTTTCCGGAAAAAGTGGTGTAGAAAAAAAAGAAACCGCAGCCTTGTTTGAATTGACCAATATCATTCAAAACAAAGAGGCCGTAACAGATGAAGAATTGCTTGAATTGAATTTAAAAATTGAAAATTTTAAAAAACCAAAAACTGATGGAAGAAAATTTATTTGAACAACGGATTGACATTACAACGCTCAACAATGCTGTAATTAATATCAGAAATGAAATTGGTAAAGTAATTGTCGGGCAACATAAAATGGTGGACCTTTTGCTGATTGCTTTATTATGCGACGGGCATGTATTGATAGAAGGCGTGCCAGGTGTGGCCAAAACATTAACCGCCAAATTACTTTCGAAAATTATTAATACTAACTTTTCAAGAATACAATTTACTCCAGACCTAATGCCGAGCGATGTTTTAGGAACTTCTGTTTTTAATCCGAAAGTGGCTGAGTTTGATTTTAAACGTGGCCCCATTTTCAGTAATATTATTTTGATAGATGAGATCAACCGCGCACCGGCAAAAACCCAATCCGCGTTATTTGAAGTGATGGAAGAGCGACAAGTGACTATTGATGGAATTACCCATTCAATGGATTTTCCCTTTTTGGTGATTGCTACTCAAAATCCGATTGAGCAGGAAGGAACGTATCGTTTGCCTGAAGCGCAATTAGATCGTTTTTTATTCAAGATCATTATGACTTATCCGACAGTTGAAGAAGAAATAAATATATTGTTGAACCAACAATCCGTGGCACAAAACACCTTGCTCAAAAATGTTGAATCATTGGTGTCGCCTGCACAAATTGCTGAATACAGAAGCATAAGCAACCAGGTAATTATTGATCCAAAACTGGTAGAGTTCATTGCCAAAATCGTTAATGAAACCAGGAATAATTCTTCACTTTATCTCGGTGCATCCCCCCGTGCATCGCTGGCTATCCTGAGATCGGCCAAAGCAAATGCAGCCATCATGGGAAGAGATTTTGTAACCCCGGAAGACATCATAGAAATGGCGGTTCCTGTGATGAGACACCGCATCATACTAACACCGGAAAAGGAAATGGAAGGATTATCCACCGATGAATTGGTGAAGAATATCATTTCAAAAATAGAAGTACCAAGGTAAAATTTTTTATACATTTTGAAGAAAGCAGAAAAATATTTTTTAGACCTTTTCCCACGAAGCCGGTTCTTTATTGGTCTCGCTGCGTTAGTGACATTGTTTATTCTCTCCTTTTACATTCCCGCTTTGCAAGCAGCTTCCATCCCGGTTTTTGTTGTTTTTATCATTTTTTTCGTAATTGATTATTCGCTATTGTTTTTTTCTAAAAAATTTCCATCAGCAGAAAGAATTACCACACATCGTTTCAGCAATGGCGATGAAAACAAGATTGATTGGATTATAAAAAACGAATTCAAATTTCCTGTTTCAGTTTTGGTAATCGATGAATTACCGGAGCAATTACAAATTCGTGATTGGAAAAGAAAAGTAAACTTAAAAGCAAGGCAGCAAAAAAAAATTTCGTGGAAGTTTAAACCTTTGGAAAGAGGTGAATATAATTTTGGAAATATCCATCTTTTTGTTTCCTCTCCATTGCAATTATTTAGCAGAAGATTCACCACGGATGCTTCCGAAACTATCCCCGTTTATCCGGCTTTTTTGCAATTGCGCAATTATGAATTGTTTTCAGGCACCACGCTGAATAGTGAATCAGGTAATCAAAGAATGCGCAAGATGGGCCAGAGTATGGAGTTTGAGCAAATAAAGGAATACGTTTCGGGTGACGATATCCGCACGCTAAACTGGAAAGCTTCCGCACGCAAAGGCGGCTTGATGGTCAATAACTTTATGGAAGAAAGATCGCAACAGGTCTATTGTATTATTGACAAAGGAAGGCTGATGAAAATGTCTTTTGATGGCATGACGCTTTTAGATTATGCCATCAACAGTTGCCTGGTGTTGAGCAATATTTGTCTTAAAAAACAGGACAAAGTCGGCGTAATTACTTTTTCTAATGAACCGGGAAGTATATTAGCAGCAGACCGGAAAGTATCACAGGCTGAAAACATTTTGCAATTATTATACAAACAAAATACTGACTTTTTAGAAAGTGATTTTGAGATGCTTTACCTGCAAATAAGAAGTAAAATAAAGCATCGCAGCCTGCTGATCTTATTCACCAATTTTGAATCTTTGTCTGGCTTAAACAGGCAGATGGATTATTTACGGTCTATGGCGCGCAATCATTTATTGCTGGTGATATTTTTTGAAAATTCCGAATTGGATCAGCTCCGGAATTCACATGCAGAGGATATTGAAGAAGTATATATAAAAACTATTGCTGAGAAATTTGCTTTCGAAAAAAGAATCATTGCAAAAGAACTTTCCAAATATGGAATTCTTTCCATTTTATCTTCACCAAAAAATCTTACGGTAAATTCCATTAATAAATATTTGGAATTAAAAGCGCGCCAGGCAATTTGATGGAAATAAATTAAAAATATGACAGAAAATACATTTGAAGAAGGAAGAGTTTTATTAATTGACAAACCACTTGAATGGACCTCATTTGATGTGGTAAGGAAAATTAGAAACCTGGTTAAAATAAAAAAAGTAGGACATGCTGGAACGCTGGATCCTTTAGCCACCGGGATTTTAATCGTATGCACAGGAAAATTTACCAAAAAGATAAATGAATATATGTCGCAGGAAAAAGAATATACAGGGACGATAACTCTTGGAGCTGTGACGCCAACGTATGATCTTGAAAGCGAACCAAAAGATTTTAAATCAACAGAAGAGATCACAGAAGATTTGATGAAAGAAACTACCCAAAAATTTACAGGAGAAATCTTGCAGACGCCCCCTATCCACTCTGCCATAAAACAAAAAGGCAAACCGGTTTACCTCCTGGCCAGGAAAGGAATTGATGTGAAACTGGAACCAAGAAAAATTACGATAAAAGAATTTGAAATTACTTCAATAGAAATGCCTGTTGTTTCATTTAAAGTAGTATGCACAACGGGAACGTATATACGCAGTTTGGCGAATGATTTCGGAGCGGAGTTGGGTTGTGGCGGTTACCTCAGCGGATTGCGAAGAACCCGGATTGGTAATTTTAAAGTGGATGATGCAATGAGCATGGAAGAATTCG
>JBDTKU010000166.1:0-12598 GCA_039935135.1 Ginsengibacter sp.
AAATTAATGATCGCCGGCGAATTTTATGACGATGAAAAAAAATACGCTGCGCTTTTAAATGATCCTTTGATTAAAGATTGCCTGGTTTTGCACACTCATTTTATTGCTGACAACGAAGTGAAAAATTATTTGTGTGCTGCAGATTGTGTAATACAACCTTACCGAAGCGCTACGCAAAGCGGCGTTACTCCCCTCGCCTACCATTTTGAGATTCCAATGATTGTTACCAATGTTGGCGGGTTGCCTTCTATGGTTCCCGATAGAAAAGTGGGCCTCGTTGCTGAGCCAAATCCACAAAGTATCGCAGAAAAGATCCAGGAATATTTTGACTTGGGAGAAAATTTTTTCTTACCCAATCTCCGTGAAGAAAAGAAGAAATATAGTTGGGAAAATATGGTAAAAGCTATTCTAAATAAGGCAAATCGAAAATAAAAATTAAATAAAAATCATAACTTCATAGTCAAAATTCGGATTATGAAAAAAAGACTGACATTAAGCATAGATTCGAAAATATTGGCCGCAGCGAAAAAAAAATGTGCTAAAGAAAAAATCAGTCTATCTTCCTTAGTGGAAAAATTTTTAATTCAATTCGTAAAAGAAAATTCTTAAAAATTGTCCGCCCATTCGTTTTGGCGGAATTGGCCTATTCATCAAACAATCTACCCTTTCCACGCATAGTAATTAATTCAGTAACTTTATAAAAAATAGGCTATGAAAACTAAATTAACTTTAAATATTGATGTTGCTGCCGTTGAAAAAGTAAAAATTTTATCAAGAAAAAGAAAACAAAGCATATCGTCAATTATTGAAGATTATTTGAATAAAATCACAAATGAAAATCAAACAGTAACAAAAAAGAGTACTGGCACATTTACTGAAAATTTCAGAAAACTATTTCCTCCGAAGCCTATAAAGGATTACGATTACAAAAAGATTATTAAAGAACACAGAGACAAGAAATATGGCAATTAATAAATTGTTTCTGGATACAAATGTAGTTTTGGACTTCTTATTGTCCAGGGAGGGAGAATTAGAGGAGATAGAACAAATTTTTAATTTTACCAAAGAAGGACTACTTGAATGTTTCATTTCCGAATCAGTTATCTCAACTTGTATTTATTTTTTAGAAAAGGATAAGCAAGAAACATTGCCAATGTTGAGAAATATTTGCACTGTTTTAAAAGTGCTTCCGTATATTTCATCGGTATTATATTCTTCCATTGAAATCTTTATTGACAAAGAGGATGGTTTTTTATATTTTTTAGCGCAGCATCATAAAATGGATTTTTTTATTACAAGAAATATCAAAGATTTTAAAAATGCACCGTTAATTTTGCCGGTTTTCACCCCAAAAGATTTTATTAAAATTTTTCATCCTGATGATTTACCGTAGTAAAGCCCCCTTGCGTATTGGGCTCGCAGGAGGTGGTACGGACGTAAGCCCTTACAGTGACCAGTTTGGAGGCGCCATTCTAAACGCCACCGTTTCTCTTTTTGCTTATGCCAACATTGAACCGCTTGAAGAAAAAAAAATAATCGTTCAGGCAATGGATAGAAAAGAAGAACAACAATTTGCCTGGTCGAATGAACTGCCCATAGATGGAACGCTTGATCTATTAAAAGGAGTTTACAATAGAATATATAAAGATTATAATTTGCCTAAAACAGGTTTCAAATTATCCACTTTCGTGGATGCACCCGCTGGCTCAGGCCTGGGCACTTCTTCAACCTTGGTGGTGGCCATCCTGGGTGCTTTTGTAGAATGGCTCAAGCTCCCTTTGGGCGATTATGACATTGCTCATTACGCTTATGAAATAGAAAGAAATGATTTGAAATTAACCGGGGGAAAACAGGATCAATATGCGGCAATGTTTGGTGGGGTAAATTTTATGGAATTTTATGAAAAGGACAAAGTGATTGTAAATCCTCTTCGAATCAAATCTCAATATCTTCATGAATTGGAAAATAACCTGGTCCTGTTTTTTACAGCAACAAGCCGCGAAAGTGCTACTATCATTGATGAACAGGTGAAAAATGTGAACAACAAAAACGAAAAAAGCATTGAAGCCATGCACCAGTTAAAAGAGCAGGCGCGCATGATGAAAGAAGCCTTATTAAAGGGAAGATTGGATGAATTTGGAGCTATACTCGATTTCGGATTTCAACAAAAACGCCGGATGGCGAATAATATTAGCAACAGCAGAATTGAAGAAATTTATGAAGCCACAAAAAATGCAGGAGCGACCGGAGGTAAAATAAGCGGCGCAGGCGGCGGGGGTTTTATGATATTTTATTGCCCGCGCAATTCACGCTACAAAGTGATAGAAGAATTACAACAATTTGGAGGAGAAGTTAAAAATTACACTTTTACAAAATATGGTTTGTCCACCTGGACCTTGTAATAAAACCATTTCGAAATATTGGTTCTACATTTGATATTCAAAAATAATTGATGGAAAAAATAAAAAAAATAATTCAGGCCTCGATAGAAGTAAAACAAAGCATTCTTAATAATGATAAATTATTGATTTCAGTAAATGATTCAGTAAATGCGATTGTTTCTGCCTTCAAAAAAGGCAATAAGGTTTTGTTTTGTGGAAATGGAGGCAGCGCATCTGATGCGCAACATCTTGCTGCAGAATTTAGCGGCAGGTTTTATACGGATCGTGACGCACTGCCGGCAGAAGCCTTGCATTGTAATACTTCTTATCTCACGGCTGTGGCTAACGATTACAGCTATGACGTAATCTATGCAAGATTGATAAAGGGAATCGGCAAGCCCGGTGATATACTGGTAGGTTTGAGTACCTCGGGGAACAGTAAGAATATTGTGAAAGCTTTTGAGCAGGCAAAAGAAAATCAAATGTTCACCATTGGTTTTACAGGATCCACCGGTGGAAAAATGAAAAATCTTTCTGACATACTTATCAATGTGCCTTCAGATGACACTCCACGAATCCAGGAAAGCCACATCACGCTTGGTCATATTATCTGCCAGTTTGTAGAAGAAATTTATTTTAGCGAAATCAATGATTAAAGAAGCCATAATTCTTGCAGGAGGTTTTGGAACCAGGTTACGATCTGTAGTTTCTGATGTTCCGAAATGCATGGCTTTAATTGATGGCAAACCTTTTCTGCACTATCTCATAGAATTTTTTCAAAAAAATGGAATTGTACATTTTATTTTCAGCGTCGGTTATTTACATGAAGTGATTGAAAATTATTTATTTCAAAATTACGCTAACCTTAATGCTACTTTTTCTTTGGAAAAAGAACCGCTGGGGACAGGTGGCGCCATACAAATGGCGGTAGGAAAGACTTCAGATAAAAATGTGTTGGTCTGCAATGGAGATACTTTATATAAAATCGATCTAAATCTACTCTACCAATTTCATAAACAGAAGAACGCGACCTGCAGCTTAAATTTAAAACCTTTGAATAATTTTGACCGTTATGGTGTGGTGGAATTAAATCAGGACGATTCAATTAAGTATTTTAAAGAGAAACAATTTTACGAAACCGGGTTGATAAACGGAGGAGTATATGCCTTGAACATTCCCGGATTTCTGGAGGAAGATTTGCCTGAAAAATTTTCATTTGAAAAAGATTATCTTGAAAAAAGAGTTCAGCGGATGGAGAAAAAACCGGGCATTTTTGGGATAGTACAAAATCATTATTTTATTGATATTGGCATTCCGGAAGATTATGAAAAGGCACAAAAAGAATTGCCCTTCTTGTAAAATAATTTTTAGCCTAATTTGTTGGTTCACTATAAATAAGATCATTCATTTTTGAAAAATTTAAAAAATATCGACTCTTCCTGGGCACTCTTCATTGACCGGGATGGCGTGATCAATGAGGAAAAACATAATGATTACATCCACAATTGGGAAGAATTTAAATTTTATAAAGGAGTAAAGGAAGCGTTCAAAATATTTAATGAAAAATTGGGCGTAATCGTTTTGATTACTAACCAAAGAGGCGTAGCCAAAGGCCTTACAAAAATAGAAGATCTCAATTTGATTCATAAAAACATGAAGGAAGAGATTGAAGCGGCAGGTGGAAGAATTGATAATATTTATGTATGTATAGAAATGGAAAGTTTTAACCGAAAACCAAATCCAGGCATGGGTTTGCAGGCCATAAAAGATTTTCCAAAAATCAATCTTTCCAAAAGTTTGATGATTGGAAATACACTAAGCGACATGAAATTTGGAAGAAACCTTGGCGTTGCCATCAATATTTTTATTCCTACCACACGCAAAGAAGTTTCGTTGAATCATGAAGACATCGATCTTGTTTTTAATGATCTTATCTCTGTGGCAAAGGCATTATAAGATAGTTAAATGTTTTGCAGTTAGCAATAATTTATTCGAATAAAAGTTTATTTTGCTCAAACAAATTTGAATGAAAAAACCGTTCCTGTTTATATCGCTTCTCCTTTTATTAGCACAGGCTGCATCTGCCCAATCAATTTCTGTGAGGGATTCAAAAGCTTTGCACAAAAAAGAAGATTCCTTACAAAAATTTGCTTACCAAATTTTACACGGCAGAAATATGGAAGACCGTTTTACAGCGGACAGCCAATTCACACGAACTTTGGTGCGCGCTTTGCAAATTAAAAATTCATTTTACTATCCTTTTGACTCTCTGATAAGTATTGCCAAAGTGGTTCCGTCAGACAGTACTTTTAAAATTTTTACCTGGCAACTGGCAATCAACGGAGATGTAATCCGCCAGCACGGAGCCATACAGATGAATACAAAGGATGGATCATTACAACTTTTCCCGTTGATAGATAAAACAGATTTGATAAGAAATTTAGAAGATACGGTGACCAGCAACCGTGCCTGGATTGGCGCTATCTATTATAAAGTCATCGAAGAAAAAGCCTTCGGCAAGAACTATTACACGTTGTTGGGCTTTGACGACAATAATATGGTGAGCGATAGAAAAATAATTGAAGTATTAACTTTTCAGGATGGGCAACCTGTTTTTGGCGGGCCCTATTTTAGTTTCCAAAACAATGGAATGCATAGCAACTCTATGGATCGATATTTAATGGAATATAAAAAAAATGCAAGTCCTAAACTTTCTTACGACAACGAAATGGGTATCATCATTTTTGAGCATTTGGTTTCAGAAACAGGAGAGCCGAAAAAGAAATACACTTACATTCCGGATGGAGATTATGAAGGTTTAAAATGGAAAGACGGCAAATGGATCCATATTGAAAAAGTTTTTAACCAAATAACCCCTGAGGGCCAGGAACCAGTTCCACACCCCGTTTTGGATGCGCAGGGAAATATTGACGAATCCAAATTAAGCCAGCGCAGGCCTGAAGACCAGGATTCGGAAGAGCAAAGTAATGATCAACTTTCGCCTCCTAAAAAGAATAAAAAGTAAATTGGTTTTAAAGGAGAGTTTAAAATAAATCTTTATTTTTCTTGTAGAAACTTATCAACCACTTAAAATCTTAAGATTAGGTAGAATAATCACAATGATTTTGTGAAATCTATTTTTCAGTACATTACCTCCACTAATGAATTGCCATCATTTGTAGTGAATCAACAAATAACACTAATTCTTATTTTGATCTTTTTTATTGTCAGTCAAATAATTCAGTTTGGGAAGAGGGTTTTCCGGTTTCTGCCCATTCCATCAGGTCGGATTTTGAAAAGTCAGTCAGCTTGTTACCTACCGCACGCCAACCCATTACATCGACTACCTTATGTAATTTAATTTTCGCTTTCCTTACCTGCGCACCGCGTCCTGTCTGCATTTGAAGAATAGGCTCGTCTGCTGTTGTAGCTTTTATGAGCTTATTGTCCTTTCCTTCTTTTATGAAAAGAAATTTACTATTTAATGTATGAGTTTCAACTTTAAATCGCTTCACATTATATTGTGATTTCTCATGATCAAGATAAACGGCGGTAATTATTTTCTCCGGATCAAATTTTTCGATTAGCTCAATCGCATCTACATCAAACCTCTGGGTAATTTCCTGCCCGGTAATTTCATAATTTCCATCCTTATAAAGAACTAAAATTTTGTCATCTCCATCAAAATCTCCCAATAACTGGCCTTTCTCTTCTGTATTTAATCGGCCAAAAGTTTCATCAAACCAAAGATGACGCTTGTCAAGTGTTGATTTCCCTTTTTCTGACATCCTTATCGATTTGACAGGATATTTAGTCACCTGGTTCCCGATGCTGCCACGGCTACGGATCTCAAGGGTTTCAAAATAAAACTCCAGCTCTTTGTTTCTTGCGCTGCAGCCTGGCGTTAGCAGGATATGAACCACTTCTGCTTCTCCGTTTGGATTCACGCTAAAATAATGTACCCGGCTCTTTTCATCTCCTTTGGTAAGATCATATTCCTTGTCACGCGTCACGGAGGTTACATTAAATCTCTTTGCATAACTAATGCCTTTCTTACCATCGGCATAGATCATGTTGTAAGTAGTGCGTTCGTCATCTTTTCTGAATACAGCAACGTGAATAATGTCCTTGTCAATAAAAACTTTATCAGCCACCCTCACCACTTTCATTTTTCCACTTTTGGTGAAAGCAATTATATCATCAAGATCACTACAATCATCCACAAATTCATCCTTCTTCAAACTGGTGCCAATAAAGCCTTCTGAACGATTTACATAAATTTTCGTATTAGCAATGGCCACCGCTTTTGCCTGGATGGTATCAAAGAGTTTTATCTCGGTTTTTCGTTCACGTCCTTTACCAAATTTTTTCAACAATTCTTCATAATACGAAATTGCGTATTCAGTAAGAAATTCCAGGTGATGCTTTACCTCATCAATCTGGTCTTCCAATGATTTTATTTGATTAATAAGATCATCAATATCCAGTTTATAAATTCTTCGTACAGGCTTCTCCGTTAGTTTAAGAATATCTTCCCGGGTAACTTCACGATGCAATATCTTTTTAAATGGAACAAAAGCTTTATCAATCGCGGTGATAACCTTTTCCCAGGTTTCATGTTTTTTCTCTAATTCTTTATAAATCTTTTCTTCAAAAAATATTTTTTCCAATGAAGTATAATGCCATTTATCCTGCAGTTCTCCCAGTTTAATTTCCAGTTCCTTCTTTAAAAGGCTTCGCGTATGGTCAGCAGAATATTTCAAAAGGTCTGCAGCACCTAAAAACACTGGTTTCTGTCCTTCTATCACGCAGGCATTGGGAGAAATTGAAATTTCGCAATCTGTAAAAGCATACAGTGCATCAATCGTAATATCAGGAGAAATTCCCGGCGCAAGATCAACCGCAATTTCAACTTCAGCAGCAGTATTATCAGTTACTTTTTTGATTTTTATTTTACCATTATCATTGGCTTTAATGATGCTTTCTATCAATTGAGTTGTCGTAGAGCCATAAGGAACATCTTTTATGACAATGGTTTTTTTATCAACTTCTTCTATCCTTGCACGAACTCTAACTTTGCCACCTCGCAGTCCATCATTATAGTTTGAAATATCGATCATTCCCCCGGTAGAAAAATCAGGAAACAATTCAAACTTTTTCCCTTTATAATATTTGATGGAAGCGTCAATAAGTTCACAAAAATTATGAGGTAGAATTTTAGTGGCAAGCCCTACAGCAATTCCTTCTGCTCCCTGTGCCAGCAACAAAGGGAATTTCATCGGCAAGGTAACCGGTTCATTTTTTCTTCCATCATAGCTCAGTTGCCAATTGGTGGTTTTATTATTAAAAGCCACTTCCAGTGCAAATTTGCTGGGCCGTGCTTCAATGTAACGGGGAGCGGCAGCATCATCGCCTGTGCGGACATCGCCCCAGTTTCCCTGAGTTTCTATTAAAAGATCTTTTTGCCCGAGATTAACGATTGCATCACCAATGCTTGCATCGCCATGCGGATGATATTGCATGCTTTGGCCAATGATATTTGCTACTTTATTAAACCTGCCATCATCCATTTCTTTCATCGCATGAAGAATGCGACGCTGCACAGGCTTCAATCCATCTTCAATAGCCGGGACCGCACGTTCTAAAATAACATAACTCGCATAATCGAGAAACCACGTTTTATATTGGCCTGAAATTCCTGAATCACTGTGTTTATATTCCGGCTTGTTTGTTTTTGCCATTTTATTTTTCGTTTCTACTTCTCTTTATTTTTTTAAACTTCATACAATTCCAGCGGCTGGCCATTTGGATCATAAAAAAAACAAAATCTCTTGTTCGTTAATTCATCAATTCTAATTCCTTCCACAATAACTTTCTTCGAAATAAGTTCGTTTACTGCCTCATCAATGTCATCCACCGCAAAAGCGAGATGCCGTAAGCCTTTTGCTTCGGGAAATGATTGCCTTTCTTTAAAATCCGGAAATGAAAATAATTCAATTTGGTAGATTCCATCTATGGCAAGATCTAATTTAAAAGATTTCCTCTCGTCCCTGTAAGTCTCAGCCAGGATGGTAAATCCCAAAATTTCTGTATAGAATTTTTTGCTTTTTTCAAAGTCATCGGTCAATATCGCTACATGATGAATTCCATTTATTTTCATGCAAAAAATTTACGCTGTTTTCTTTTTGATCTCAAAATCTTTCATGGTTTTCAATTCGCCCTGCGAATCTATAACATCGGAGGTTATTAGTTCTTTAATTCGCCACAAAAGGAAAGCATCACCGGTAGTTTGTTTGGCTTTTGATAAAACCTGGTGAACCACCTTCCCTGCCTTTTGCCAATCAGGAGTCAAAAATTCCAGGAGGTATTTATCAAAAAAATCTGCCTCGTGTTGTGATAATTTCTTTGCTCCTTCCAGGATGCGCACCATTTTGTTTTCATTGCAAATCTTTGTCCATTCATCAGGATCAATCTCAAATTCAGATGCTGTTATTTCCCTCGCCAGCTTCTTTGCTTTTAAAAATTCACGCGGAGGAATTTCATATAAATTTTCTGGATAAAAAATATTCCCCTTTTCATTGATAAAAGGAAGATTGTTCAGCATAAGCAAATAAACTCTTCCCCCAAATTCTTTTAATTGCGCCATCAGCCAGTAATATCCGCTCACGTCATGCTTATTCGGCGCTACCCAAATCCATACAGTTTCTTCTTCATCATTTTTTAATTTTTCTTTTATGGCATCTACTGTTTTCGCATCATTCACTTCACCTGAATCTACATGCCCATCGTAATCTCCACCGGCTAATACATTACGCCACCATTGCTTCCTTTCTTCGATGCCTTCATTCGAATAAATATCTTTCAAAGGCCCCACAGCAAAATCATCTTTTATCTCATAAATTTCACTTCGAAGTGAATCATCCAATTCAAAAGTCTTTGAAAGCGTTTTTACATCTTCCCGTTGAAAAACTATATGCATGTAGAATTTAAGATTTAAAATTTTGATCGTTTAACAGTTGAATATTTTCTAACTCGCAGGGAATAATAAAATCCGAATCGTGAGATGCTAATTTTGTTTCATGAAGCTTGCAAGTTGCAAGGATGATTGCATCATTCGGTAGAAGGTTGTATTTTGACATATATTTTGAAACAACAACAAATATGGTTTCATCTGTAGAAAGAAATTTAAAATCTTTTATCGTGATGATTATTTTTGACTCTTTCTCAAGAGTTTCCTTTATTTTTCTCTTTTGTTGCAGAGTTCGGGGAGATATCCCGGTGCTAAAACCTAAAATATAATATAGGTATTCGCTTACTACAATGTCGTTGATAAAAAAATCATTATCCAAATCTGAAATTAACGATTTATAGAAACCGGTTTTGTTTCCTGTCAAATATTCAATCAAAACTGAGCTATCCAAAAAAATCTTATTGGTCATAAACATCATACTTAGTCATGGGAAAATCCGGGTGCTTTGCTGCACCTACTATACTTAAAAGCGATTTTCTCCTTCTTTTTTCTTCCGCCAGTTTCCTGTAATCATCATTTTCTTTTTCTTTAGAAGAAATAATCATAATTTCTAATTCTTTATTGTCATATTCTTCAGGAACTGCAACGGTAAGTTTTCCGTCTTGAGAGGTTCCTATCAATTTAATTGCATCCATAAAAAATTATTTTCAGCAAATTTACAATCAATTTTTAATTGACTGTTTCTTCAACCAAATCCATCTCCACTTTTAGATTATCAATAATAAAATCCTGGCGGGATGGCGTATTTTTTCCCATGTAATATTCTAACAATTGCTGGATATGCATTTCAGGCAAAAGCATTACCGGCTGCAGGCGAATGTCGTCTCCAATAAAATTTCCAAACTCTTCCGGCGAGATTTCACCCAATCCTTTAAATCTTGTTATTTCCGGTTTGACGCCTAATTTCAAAATTGCTTTTGCTTTTTCCTGTTCGTTATAACAATAAATAGTTTCCTGTTTTTCCTTGTTTTTGACCTGCATGGTCCGTACACGAAACAAAGGTGTTTCCAAAATATAAACGTGGCCATTCTTAACAAGGTCAGGGAAAAACTGGAGAAAAAAAGTCATGAGCAAAAGACGGATGTGCATCCCGTCAACGTCAGCATCTGTGGCAATCACAATATTATTATACCGAAGATCTTCATAACCCGTTTCGATGTTCAACGCATGTTGTAAAAGATTAAATTCTTCATTTTCATATACGATCTTTTTTGTCAAACCAAAACTGTTCAATGGCTTTCCACGAAGGCTGAAAACCGCCTGCGTTTCTACATTTCGGGATTTTGTAATGGAGCCACTGGCACTGTCGCCCTCAGTAATAAAAAGAGTGCTCTCCATCCTTTTCCCGTTTATTTCCTCCTTATTTTTTCCTTCTGCCTCATCATTAAAATGATAGCGGCAGTCACGTAATTTTTTGTTGTGAAGATTGGCTTTTTTCGCGCGTTCGTTGGCCAGTTTTTTTATTCCCGCCATGTCCTTTCGCTCCCTTTCGTTTTGCTCAATTCGTTTCTTTAATTCATCAGCAATGGGCGGATTCTTATGAAGAAAATTATTGAGCTCTTTCCCCAGGAAATCAGTAATAAAAGTTTTTACCGCAGGCCCCTTTTCAAACATCAAAGTAGAACCCAGTTTGGTTTTAGTCTGGCTTTCAAAAACAGGTTCCTGCACCCGTATGCTGATTGCCGCGCAAATACTACCGCGGATATCCGAAGCATCATAATCCTTTTTATAAAAATCCCGAATCGTTTTCACAAAGCCTTCCCTGAACCCCAAAAGATGCGTTCCTCCCTGGGTGGTAAACTGGCCGTTTACGAAACTATAATATTCTTCACCGTACTGATTGTTGTGAGTAATGGCGACTTCAATATCCTCTCCCTTTAAATGAATGATGGGATATCGTAATTCATCCACATTGGTCTTGCGTTCCAACAAATCAAGCAAGCCATTTTTACTTATATACCTTTTGCCGTTGTAATTGATAACAAGACCTGCATTGAGAAAGCAATAATTCCAGAATTGATTGTCAATAAATTCACGGATGTAATGAAAATTTTTAAATATTTTTTCATCAGGAACAAACGTTACTATGGTGCCATTATCTTCTGTTGTTTTTGCTTCTTTACTATCGTTTATCAATTTCCCCCTTTCAAATTCAGCGGTTTTTTGTTTGCCTTCCCGGACGGAAGTCACTTTAAAATACTCGCTCAAAGCATTTACTGCCTTGGTTCCTACGCCATTGAGGCCAACACTCTTCTGAAAAGCTTTGCTGTCATATTTGGCACCCGTATTGATTTTACTCACTACATCCACCACTTTACCAAGCGGAATTCCACGGCCAAAGTCTCTGACAGAAACTGTTTTGTCTTCGATAGAAACATCCACGTGTTTACCAAAACCCATTGTGTGTTCGTCAATGCAATTGTCGATCACTTCCTTTAGTAAAACATAAATTCCATCATCAGGACTACTGCCATCTCCCAGTTTCCCAATGTACATTCCCGGGCGAAGACGGATATGCTCTTTCCAGTCTAAGCTTTTGATGGATTCTTCGTTGTAATCAAATAAATTTTTATCAACCATTTAATCTTAATAAAATTTTGCGCAATAAAGAAACTTTAAAAATCTTCTCTTTGCCTTGAATAAAATTTCTTCCAGGGGAAGAAAATATAGTCTTCATACCTCAATCTTCCAAATATAAGTAAAGGAAAAAGCAAACCGATAGGAATGTTGTAAACATGATGTGAAAAAATATTTCTTCCCTGGTTTTAAGCCATTAGAACAAAATAAAAATTCATCTTATTTGTTGCTTTACTGTTGTTTGTTATCGCTGATGGTTTACTTCAGTCCTTCATGGGCTTTTATAAAATCACTAACGAGATAACTGATCAGTTTTCCTGTAGAAAAATCCGTTTGTCCTGTATCCAATTTTGTGGCTCCTTCGCAAATATGCAGATAGGCGATTTTTGAATTTTCAGCCATAAAAGTTACATATTGTCTTGCATGCAATGGTAAAATTCCACATGGCGAAGAAGCGCTGCTTAAAACATTTTGTATGGAATCAAGATCGAGTTCTACACCTGTGTAATTATCTTCTGTAAATCCAGTGGCATGAGCTACTGCCTGGATAAAATTCTTTTTTTCACGAATAAAAATGTCCTCATAAGAAATAAAATCAATGAATGGATTG
>JBDTKU010000167.1:0-5324 GCA_039935135.1 Ginsengibacter sp.
GGTCTGGCCCAAAAACCAATGCTTAAAATATATCCGAGTGTAAAGTATAAGAAGAGCATTCCTGTGCGCAGGCCGAAATGATCACCAATGGCACCGATAATTAATGGGATAAGTGCACCACCAATAATGCCGGTGAGCAATATTCCTGAGAAGGCTCCGTGGTGTTCTTCGATTGAATTTAAAGCGAGCGAAAAAATGATGGGATACATTACAGAAGCAAAAAATCCTACACAGGGAAAAGCATACAAAGCCACGCGGGCGTTGCCGGTGAATAGTCCAATACTTAGAGAAACGATTGCTAAAATGGTAAAGCTGATCAGCACTTTACTGCTGTCCATAATTTTCAATAAAAATAATCCGAGCACGCCACCGGCAGTCATCAGTCCCCAGAAATAGGCTACATCATTGGCTCCTGAAGTTTTAGGATCATATTGGTGGTACTCAAAAAGAAATTGCGAAATCCAGTTAGCCACACCTTGTTCCGTGCCCACGTAGCAAAATATTCCAATAAAAAAAAGAATGACGACGCGCTTTCTCAAAAGACCAAAATGGACTTTTAAAGCACCAGCCTTTTCATCTTTTGTTAAGAGAACTTTTGGAAATTTTGATATAAGAAGTACCACGAACATTATTAAACTTACCACAGCGAAAACCCAATACAAAGACACCCATGGAAGACTTTCAGGAACGATAGAAGAAAAGATTTTCTGGACAGGATCAATATCGCCCTTGTTGGCAAGATTCACCACCAGGTAGGAATACACCAGCGGACTAATGAACGAAGCTGCACCAAAAATCAGTTGAGCCAATACAGAATTAAAAGCGTAATTCTCTTCGCCCCCTGAGGTGCGAAGCAAAGGATTGATAACCACCTGCAACATAGCCATGCCGCAACCAATCAAAAATAAAGAAACGATATAGCTGGAATAATTGGGAAATAAAACCAACAATAAAGAACCGACAAATGATACTACAAAGGCCGCTACCATTATCTTTTTTTCTTTATACTTTTCATTCATAATTCCTGCAGGAATTGACATGACGCCATAAGCAATAAAAAATGCAAAGGGCAAAATAGCCACTTCAGTTAAACTCAGATGAAAGCCGGATTTGATATCAGGAATTAAGGCCCCGATGATGTTGGTCAAAAAAGAGATCACAAAAAAGGTAAGCAGGATTAAAAAAACGATGTAATAGTTTCTCTTGCTGGTAGTGGTAGCTGTTGTCATGGATTTTTTTATGAAATAGATGAAGAATGATTTCTGTTTTGTTTAAATAATTTTTGATAAAGCAAATCGTTTTTAATACGTATATATTCAATATCCCTGGTTAAATATTCATACCCTTAAAACTACAGTAAACCAACAAATATCTTTAATTTTTATTTTCGTTTAACCGTAGTCGTTAATAATAATTAATAAATCAAGACTACTTATCCTTCTTCATCCAAACAGGTTTGGTTTCCGACTGATGATCTGCACCAATAATATCTCTATACAATTCAGGCCGCCTGGCATTTTTATAACGATATCCGCCGGCCAGTTTCAATTTATCTTCTGTAATTATCGCTGTTGCAATTTCATCATCAAAGCTTTTTATCTCCGCCAACACATCTCCATACGGATCAAGAATCAATGAATTTCCATTCTTTAATTGGCTGCCATCATAACCAATTGGATTGGTAAAAACATAATACACACCATTGTCGTAAGCTCGCGCCGGAAGCCAGCGCATCAGCCACTGGCGTCCTTTTGGGCCGTCAAATTCCATCCTGAGAGGAACAGGATCGATTTCCCTTTTTTGCCACAAAGCGTCATCAACAAAACCTCTTCCTGGCATGGAAGACGGCGTACACATCGTAACGTGCGGTGCAAAAATAATTTCTGCCCCCATCAAAGAGGTAGCTCTCACATTTTCTACTACATTGTTATCATAACATATCAGAATGCCGCATTTCCATCCTTTAATATCAAACACAACATATTCATTTCCGGGAGAAAAATATTTACTAATAAACGGATGAAGCTTACTGTATTTAGCAATCAATCCGGTTTTATCAACGCAGATATAAGTATTAAAAAGGTGATCATTTTTTATTTCAACCAAACCCGCCAACACAGTAATGTCATACTTTTTAGCAATTTGAATGAGCTGTTGACTGCTGCTTCCTCCAGGAACTTTTTCTGCTAACCGCACCACCTTTTCTCTTTCAAGATCTTTAAAAAAAGTATAGGCCGTAATGGACATTTCATGAAAACTAATTACATCAGCACCAGCATTTTTCGCTCTTGCCGTAAGTTTTTCAATGACAGAAAGATTGTATTCTTTGTCGCCGTCTTTTGGCTCAAATTGAGCAACAGCTATTTTTAGGGTTTTCATTTTTCAAAAAAAAATTAAAAATCAGGAATTATAAACAGCACCTTTAAAGACCTATAAGGTTTTCAAAAGCTTATAGGTCTGTTTCCATTAACCGCGGCCTGACCTTCGGTGCCGACCGCTATCAACTTTCAATCTTCAACTTTCAACTTTTAATCTACTCCACATTCCAACCGCCGACTTTCACAACTGGTTTTTGTCCTTTTAGATCTTCTGTATGAACCCAAACCGAAACAGTTCGCTCTTCACCGGGCATTAATGAAAAATAATTAGACTCCCAAAAAACAGGAACCACTGATTCATTACTATGACCTTTTTTTGCGTCAAGGTAAACCATAAAAGCAAGATGCGATGTAGGATTTTTCACTTTTATATGAACCCATGTTTTACCATCTTTAGAAGAAACCTCATCACTTGTTTGCAATTTTACTTTAGGTAATTGCTGAAGCATCGTAAGATCGGCATAATTACTTTGGGGAGTAACATACCATGTGCTTTTCTTTATATCCAACAAATCTTTTTCTGTGGAAAGAACATAAAAGTTGTTGCTTACATTTTTGTGTTGCTTATCAAATAATTTTAAATTGAGGAAATAGGTCTTCGTCAAATCAAGGTTAGAAGGCAGGCTGAATACTTTTTTGGTTTCTTTCGAAACGAGCGCAGGAACAGCAGCCGATTTTTTCAAAACAGATTTGGAACCAAAATCAAGCACGTTTATTTCTGCAGTTAAATCCTCAATCGGTTTGCCTGTATTGTTCATGACTTCAACGGCATTGTCACGATAATTATAAGAAACATGCAAAGGTTCATTGGCTTTTCTTGCTCCGTAAAAAGCTGCAGTTGGCATCAAATAATAATCATACAATTGCCACCAAAGCTTTGGCCACGAAGCATTGTACATCCATTGAATAATGCCGGTGGCCTCAAAACGATTGGACTCAAAAGCCTCAAACATCGCACGCATTCCTTCATAATTCAGGTATTGTGCTTTGCGTTCATAATCATTTAAAGAAGTTGGCGAGCCCAATCTTTCGTCCATCGCATTATTGTAAGCGGTAAGGTTATGAAACTTTCCTCTCGCTGCGTGATACAACCAGGAACTGCCTATTGGCCACAAAGAATCTTTTGGAATCATTTTTTCTAAACTTTCCAAAACAGGAACCTGCGGACCAGGCCCGGTTTCCGTATTGAAACCAAACGCTCCTCCATAAGTGGTATCAACATACCAATAATCCGGAGGAACATAATCATAAGGGCCACGCATTTTCATGCCGGTTGGGCCGGTAACTTCGCTGGTCCATTCTTTAGCAGATTGGGCATAAGGACGCGTAGGATCGTATTTTGCTAAAATCGCTAAATATCTTTTTTCCAGAGAAGGCCTTGGCCATTTATCACTTCCATATGACCAAAGAAAAATACTCGGATGATTTCTTAACCAAACTATCTGGTCATGCCATGATTCAGCAGCAATGTCATTTTGTTCAGGAGTAATAATACCACTGTATTTATCATCTTTATTATTCATATAATGAGCCCACTCCCACTGGCAGCTAAATCCGACCATTAATAAAATTCCTTCCTCATCACATAAATTATAGATGTGTTGGTTCCCACCCCAAAATCCTTCCATGCGCAAGGCATTTAAGTTCATGTGAACGGCATAATCAATTCCTGCTTTTTCATAAGCGGGCGTAGCATTCAGCAACATTGGGTCAGTCCATCCGCCTCCTCTGATCAATATCTTTTTTCCATTCAAACGATAAGCGCGAAACCCTTTATCAGTCCTGTATGTCGAAACAGAACGGATTCCGAATTTCATTTCTTTACTATCAGAAATTTTATTGCTGGTTTCAAAAATAATTTTTAGAGAATACAAATTAGGTTTTCCTAAATCGTGTGTCCACCATAGTTTGGGATGATCCATACTCAATGCCTTATATTCCTCAGGGGTAAGAACTATTTCTTTTTCTTCATTCCCATTTAAGGAAACGTCTTTTGAAAAATGAATATCATCACCAATAATTGTTTTTAAAATTCCGTTGATATTTTTATCGGAATGATTTTTCAATTTTATTTTCAGTGTAATATTCGCATGGTCAAGCGTGGCAGTATCCACATCAGTAATTACAAACGGATCATCCAAAGAAACGGGCCCGGTTTCCAGCAAATGCACATCGCGCCAGATGCCCATGTGATCATCAGCAGGTTCAGGATTCCAATCCACAAAGCCAATATTCAGATCGCCGGGGACAGCCTGTTTTACTTTTAAAGCAAGAATGTTTTCACCTTTTTTGATGTAAGGAGTTATATTAAAAATAAACTGGCGAAAGCTTCCGTTAATTGTATCTGCTGACGCAACTTTTTTCCCATTCAGCCAAATATCCGCGCTGTAACTAATACCATTGAATCGCAGGCGATAAAACTGGCCTTCGCCTGTTTTGTTTATTTCAAATGTGCGCCGATACCACCACGGAGCCGTAAATAAGCTATCAGGAATTTTTTCCAGGTTTCGATTAAAAAAAATATTTTTAAAAACACCATCGTCAACCAATGTTCCTAAGGTGCTGTTGGGAACTTTGGCTGCATACCAATTTTGAGGCTTAAAATTTTGAGAAGAAATTTTATCATCGCTTACCATTACTTTGGCCGACGATTGAATTTGCCAATGATTTTTCAATTCATTGTTTTTTACATTCCAGGAATTGGTTTGGGAAAAAGCATTCCAGGGAAGAAACAACATTACGAAAACACCCAAAATTTTATTGTTCATTTTTTTCATGCCAAAGGCACTTTGATGATTTAAGAATAAATTTATTTAATAGCAACACGTTTGATAGTAGCAAGAACAAAATATATGGACTTTTTTTACTAAGGATTTATAAAGGTAAAAAGAAAAAATTTTCTAAAAGGAGATTTTCCAGGTATCTAAAATGCAGTAAACAAACCTG
>JBDTKU010000168.1:0-6126 GCA_039935135.1 Ginsengibacter sp.
GAAGGGCTTTTTTTAAATGAAGCAATAGTAATTTCTTTAATCCAATTCTTTCATATTTTCAAACTCAAAAAAATTTAATACAGCCGCCGCGCTGATACGATCTTATTTAAAAATTACCGCATTAAAAAGTTTGATCAAATATTATTTCTGCGAATTCTTAGCCCTAATCAAGCCTATTTACGTTTTTGAAAAATTTGATGACATAACATTGAGGAATATGTTTTCTTTGTTCAATAAGTTATTACAAAATTGCATTTTTTTTCTGAAAGATTTCTTTTAATTATATTTATTTACGAAACCGTTTTCGCAAATTACACCAGGTATTTTTTTGTTCCGGTAAAATAAAAATATCGGTTATTTGTGGGTTTACTGGAAAGAGTTAAAATGCCTGGATTCAATTGCAGGTCAATTATAAAAAAAACCTTAGCAGGTGAAATTTTCCAATGATAAACAGGAAGAGGATGATGAAAAAAATAAACATGAGGGAACTTGCGAAAGTCTTGAAAGTTTCTGTAGCAACAGTCTCTAAAGCACTAAATAACAGTCATGAAATAAGCGAAACAACAAAGGAAAAAGTGCTGGAAGCTGCATCCCGGCTTCATTATACCATTAATCCCTATGCCAGCAGTTTAAGAAATAAGAAAAGCAAAACGATTGCGGTCATACTGCCTGAAGTGGCAGATAACTTTTTTTCATTAGCCATAAATGGGATTCAATCCGTGGCAGAAAAAATAGGATATCATCTTCTTATTTACCTTTCCCACGAAAAATTAAAGAATGAAATATCTATAATTGAGGATTGCAAGAGTGGCCGTGTGGACGGTGTTCTTATTTCTGTCAGTAGTGAAACTTCTAATGCGGATCATCTTCTAAAACTTCAGCAGGAAAATATTCCAATAGTATTCTTCGACAGGGAGTTTGAAGGACCTAAAATTTCAAAAGTCGTTACCAATGATTTCGAATGTGGAAATATAGCCGCCATGCATTTATTAGGCAACGGATGTAAAAGACTTGTTTTTCTTTCAATTTCTTCGTGCCTGGCAATTTGTAGAAAAAGAGCTGACGGATTTAGCGCTGCATTAAGGGAGAAAAAGGCTGGCCAAACTTCTAATATTGTTATTCTGGATGCCGAAACGAAGGAAGATATTCATTCTGAAATAAGAAAATTGCTTACTTCTGAAAACAGGCCGGATGGCATTGTCGCCTCTGTTGAACGACTTGCAATGTCAGTATATTTAGTTTGTAAAGAAATTGATATGACCATCCCTGATCAATTAAAGGTGGTGGTTTTTTCTACAATCGAAACGGCGCCTATACTTGATCCACCCCTTACTACTATTACCCAACCTGCATTTGAAATTGGAAGAACAGCAGCTGAATTACTATTCAAAAAAATTAAAAAAAAGACAAGTAATTTAACTATTGAAACCATTGTGTTACCTTCTGTTCTTATGGAAAGAAGATCATCAGGCGGGCTTTAGAAATAAAGTAAACCGAATTAATTTTGATAGATCTTAATTAAATCCTGCGAAAAAGAATTCGCTATTTTTTTTAATAAATAATATATTGCAGCCTTTTAGACTTTTATTTATAAAATTGATATGAGCCTTCACATAGCAGATTACCTGATCATTAGTGTCTATTTTATTTTTGTTTTAGGAGTTGGATTTATCATTAAAAAACGAATAAAATCAAGCAATGATTTTTTAGCCAGTGGAAGAAATGTTCCACTATGGATCACCAGTCTTGCATTTATCTCCGCCAATCTCGGCGCACAGGAAGTTTTAGGTATGGTAGCTTCCGGAGCCAAGTACGGAATTATGACGGTTCATTTTTATTGGGTGGGAGCCATATTTGCCATGATTTTTTTGGGTGTTTTTATGATGCCTTTTTATTATGGTAGCCGCGCGAGAAGTGTTCCTGAATTTTTAAAATTACGGTTCGATGAAAAAACAAGAGGACTAAATGCAATATCCTTTGCCGTTATGACTATTTTTTCTTCGGGTATTTCTTTGTACGCGTTGGCCAAACTGCTTGAAGTTATTTTACATTGGGATTTTGATGTGTCCATTTGGATGGCAGCCAGCATTGTAATGATCTACACTTTTCTAGGAGGTTTGACAAGCGCTGTTTATAATGAAGTTTTGCAATTCTTCTTAATAGTGCTCGGCCTTTCGCCTTTGGTTATCGTGGCATTGCACGATGCGGGTGGCTGGTCAAATATTCAAACAGTGCTTCAACCGGAATTAACCCATGCATGGAAATACATGGGCGATGCAGATTCTAACCCGATGGGAATAAATTTCATGTCGCTGATTTTTGGATTAGGCTTTGTGATGTCGTTTGGATATTGGTGTACCGATTTTTTGGTAGTCCAAAGAGCGATGATGGCTAAAAATATGAATGCGGCTCAACGTACTCCGATTATTGCTGCCATTCCGAAAATGTTTATGCCTCTCATCGTTGTATTACCCGGAGTGATTGCAATTGCGCTTTTGCAACCCGCTCTGGCTTCAAAGGGTTTCAGTATTCCTTCCGATGGAAAAGGTGGCCTTGATTATACTATGGCATTGCCTGCACTCATTTCTCATTATTATCCTACCGGCCTGTTAGGAGTGGGCATTACAGCGCTTATTGCCTCTTTCATGAGTGGAATGGCTGGGAACGTAACTGCTTTCAATTCTGTGTTTACTTTTGATATTTACCAGGCCTATTTTGTGAAAAATAAATCAGACAAGCATTATCTTATTGTTGGGAAAATGGTGACTGTTATTGGCATTCTTTTATCAATCGTCACTGCCTATATCGCCAAGAGTTTTAATAACATTAATGACTTTCTTCAATTGGTTTTTAGTTTTGTAAATGGTCCGCTTTTCGCCACTTTTTTGCTGGGCATGTTTTGGAAAAGAACTACTTCAAACGGCGCATTCTTTGGACTACTTGCCGGCACTATTGCGGCGGCGCTCACTCACGGTTTGACCTTGGCAGAAGGAAAAGGTGCATGGATCTATCCTTTATACGAAATTCATAGCGGTATGGGCCAGGCATTTATTATTGCATCCGTTTCATGGATAGTCAACTTTTTCACTACTATAATTGTAAGTTTATTCACCAAACCCAAACCCGATAGCGAATTGGTGGGACTTGTATATTCTTTAACTGTGAAACCCACTTATCACCAGGATAAATGGTATCTTAGAGTGGTGCCATTAAGTTTAATATTAATTGCGGTCACCATAATTCTTAATATGATTTTCTTTTAAATACTATTCAGCATGTATAAAAAATTAAATAACCTCGGATTTGTAATTGGAATTTTCTTTATAATAATTTCAACTATAATTCTTATTGGAGGTTTGCTGTCTGATGCTTTAGATAATAAATTAGATTATTATACAGGATTTTCCTTCATGCTATTCGGATTACTTATGGTATTTTTCAACCGAAAAAATGATCTGCCTGTTAATGAGGACTAAGTTTGCAAAAACTAAACTTCAAGTGATTTCTATTCATTATTTATTGTTCGACTTTAATTGATTAATAAAGTTTTAATTTGAGAAAGTCTTTAGGAAAAAACGGAGAAGTCCTTCAAAGATTCTTTTTTAGCAAACAAGCAAAAGATCACGGAGAAAACAATTGCAAAGCGTTATACACAGCCTGGTGCAAAATGGTTGCATGATTTTCGCCAGGTAAATAATCAAAATAAACATGAACATTTTTACTCTTCGCGTTCTTTATTTTCTCAGCTAATAAGTTGGCATCTACTTCCATCACTCTTGGTATTTCTGTTGGAGTAAGGCCTTCCTTTCCTACTCCAATATAAACATTAGCTTTTTGAGAAAAAGTACTTTGTAAAATTCCTGATTGCTGATTTAATAATGAACCATTATTCCACCAAAGACTGGGGCTAACAATAATATACTTATTAAACAAAGCTGGTTTTTTTAATAAAATTTCAGTAGCCAGAAGGCCTCCCAACGACTCACCGATAATGGTTTTGGAATTATTAGTCCGATATTTTTTTTCAATAAATGGCTGTAGTTCATTTTGAATGAAAGCAATAAATTTATCGGAATGCCCGGTGGTCGGATAATTTTTTTTATCAGCTTCAATAGTGGTGGGAAAAGTAAAATCTCTTCTTCTGTCAACATTAGCAATTCCTACTACAATAGATTCAGGAACACGATGGATCCATGGAAAAGCATCGAACTGGTACAACCCGACTACGTGAATAAAATCTTCATCGGCAGAGCCATCGAGGAGATAGACAACCGGATAATGGGCTGTGTCATTTTTATTATAATTTTCGGGAAGATAAATGTTCAGAGTTCTTTTTTCAGCTAATTCCTTCGATTGAATTTCGTCTATAACACCGAGAACAAAAGGTTTGCTGGTTTCCGTTTTGTTTCTATTATTAATTTGAGCAAAAGCTGCTTTCGTAAAAAAAGAAAAAAGAAAAATTATTGCTGATGCTCTCATTGCTTTATACTTTATTTTCTTAACCTGAAAGTAATCAAAATCCTCTTTTATAACCTATTTTATCTTCCGCCCGGCATTTCAATCCAAATGCAATTCAAGGAATTTAATCAACAAAATCAACCTTTACTAAACAAAAAATGTGAACAAAAAGCAGAATTCTTAAACCCAGGAAATTAATCTGCACAACTATCAGAAAATTGAATTATGGAAGCTGACACGAATAATATTATTTATATCATACGATATTGAATAGCTATTTTTGAAAGAACTTTAATAAATCTAAAGTTCGGGAACAAAAACATAACGGCGGTTTCTGATTCTAAAAGGATTAATGCAAAGCAGAAGAATGGGTTTCTTAAAAGTCAATTAAAAAAAATAATTTTCAATTTGGTTTAATTCAGTAAAAGAACAAATAATGCTATTTTTTATTTTCTTTTAAATATGGAAAAAAATACGTGGATTCTGATTCAATAAACTTAAAAATTGTTCAATTCTAAATATAGTTGTAATGTCAAAAATTAAAATCGTAGTGCTTTTCCTTTTCGTGTTATTTGGGCTTGTAGCAAATTCGCAGAAGACGAAAGAAAAAAAGAATATCAACCCAAAAGTAACCGATATATGGGTTGTATTCAGAACTCACTTCGATTTAGGATTTACTGATCTTCCTGAAAATGTATTTAAAGGGTATCGTGAAGAAATGATGGATAATGCATTAATGCTGATTGAAAAAAACGAAACACAGCCGAAAGAAAAACATTTTTCCTGGAACGTTGCCGGCTGGCCTTTAGAGGCGCAAATGCTCGGACCATTGCAAACTCCTGAACGAAAATTAAGAATTGAAAAAGCGATAAAGGGAGGAGAACTTGTTGCTGACGGCCTTCCATTTACAATGCAAACAGAGTCCCTGGATTATGAAGACTTAGTGCGTGGATTGGGTTTCTCTTCTACCATTTCGAGAAAATATGGTGTACCATTAGCCATCAGTGCAAAGATGACAGATGTGCCGAGTCATTCCTGGATATTACCAACCCTATTGAAAAACGCAGGAATACAATTTTTACAATTGGGCTGTAACGCTGCCAGTCAGTATCCTCGTTTTCCAGAGTTGTTCTGGTGGGAAGGTCCCGATGGCTCCAAAGTATTATGTAATTATACCTCACTATATGGCTCAGATATTAAACCAACTCCTAACTGGCCAAGCAAGAATTATTTAGCCATGCAAATGACAAATGACAACCAGGGGCCGCCAACATCTAAAGATATTGATAAGCTTTTGGCTTATGCCGCTAAAGAATTACCAGGTATAAAAATCCATTTTGCTACATTGGACGATTTTGCGAGAGCGGTGCTTGCTGAAAAACCTGACTTGCCAACTGTAAAAGGAGATTGCCCAGATACGTGGATTCACGGAATACAAACCAACCCGGAAGAAACAAAAATTGCCAGAAATATTCGCCCACTGGAATCAGCATTAGATGGATTGCACACACAAATGAAATCCTGGGGTATAGCCGTTGAGCCAATTGCTGCAAAACTGGCCAAAGCGTATGAGCAAAGCCTTCTATACGGTGAACATACCTGGGGAATGAATGCGGAATATGGGCCCCGCTATTCGTATGGTGATGCATGGAAGAAATGGATGGCAGA
>JBDTKU010000169.1:0-7035 GCA_039935135.1 Ginsengibacter sp.
GTTCATGCTCATTTCCCGCAAACAATCGTGAAGCTTTGACTGGCCTGCCTTCGTAGCTCATAAAACTCAAACAATCATTTTTTAATTCTTCTTTTGTCAGGGGAGAATGATTAAACGGATTTAAAGAAATACACCAGGTGCCGGTAGAAATTAGAATAAAAGGTTCATGGAAATTCATCAGGTAAGGAATCAACGCTGCGGAACTATCATGCAAACCAATTCCAACAGAATAATTACTACCGGGAAAAGAAGCAGCAACTACTTCTGAGCATGAATGAACGGGAGCCAACTTTTCGTATATGCCTTCCTGTTGTACCCAATTATGATATTTATTTTCTTTAAAATCCCAAAGATTGGTGTGGCATCCAATGCTGGTGATATCGCTGTAAACTTTTCCTGAAATAAGGAAACTTAAATATTGTGGAAGATGTAATGCATATTTTATTTCTTTAAATAAATCAGGCTTTTCATATTTTATCCGGTACAATTGCATTCCTGAATTCAGGCTTCCCAACACAGGAGAAGCAGTACGGAAAGAGAATTCTTCTTCACCGCCATAAGCATCATAGAATTGTTTTTTTAAAGATTCAGGGTAAGGTTTTAAATAATTATATAATGGTGCAAACGCACGTAGTTGCTCATTCAGGTAAACAAAGCTGGCACCGTAGCTCGTAAAGTTTACAGCTTTGATGTTGAATTCCTTTATTCTGAAAACTTCACGCATGGAATCAAAAACGGACAATTTTAAACTGTCTAAATTCTCACAGGGAAAGTCATCTTCATCGGTAGTTTCAATAAAACGTGCCGAACGCTCAAAAACAATTTTATAGTTTTCATCAAACAAAAAAAGTTTTTTGTTGGTTTTACCTACATCGAATATGGCTATGACATTTTGTTGGTTCATTAAAAATATTTTTCCTCGTGAGCCATCAGTTGAGATCTGTCCCTATAGGCCAGTTGCTGTCGTTTTACTTCCTCTTTCTTTAATCAAATTTTCTCTGACTTTTTCAATACGATATAACGACAATGGACTCAAAGCTCCGCCGGCACGCAATCTTGCTTCGGCTACTATTGGCCGAACATCTGTTCTGTAAGCCTGCTGCAATATTTCCTGTGCAGTAACCACGTCATTATTATTTTGTGCCTCCACCAATTTTTTTCTATCAAGAATTAAAGATTGAGCATACGCAATCATAATGGCTTCTACAGATTGCAATAAATCTTCCAGTGGATCTTTTACATTGTGGGAAGCATCAATCATCCAGGCAAGGTCAGTTGCGTGATTCATTTTTTTTGCATCCATGCCTTCTACCAATTCATTAAAGATTAAAAATAATTGATAGGGTTTGATACTACCGACCGTCAAATCATCATCGCCATATTTGGAATCATTAAAATGAAATCCGCCCAACTTTTCTTCCATCAACAGTAAAGAAACAATTTGTTCAATATTTGCATTTGCCAAGTGATGGCCGAGGTCAACGAGGGTATATGCTTTCGGGCCAAGTTTGGAAGTATATAGTAAAGATTGTCCCCAATCGCCCACTGTCATTGAATAGAAGTTAGGTTCAAATGCTTTGTATTCCACAAATATTTTCCAATCAGAAGGTAATTCAGCATATACTCCCTGAAGGCTCTCCAGCGTATTTAGAAAAGCTTTTCTAAAATTTAACTGGCCGGGAAAAGTGGATCCATCGCTTAACCAAACAGTAAGTGATTTAGAACCTAAATCTTTCCCATATTTTATTACTTCAATGTTGTGATCTACAGCTTGCTTGCGAACTGCTTTATCTACGTGCTGCATGGAGCCAAACTTGTAACTCAATTTTTGATCCGGTTGATCCTGGAAAGTATTTGAATTCATGGCATCAAATCGTAATCCATTTTCTGTCGCCAATTTTTTTATTGCATCAGCATCTTTTGGAATATCCCATGGAATGTGCAATGAAATAGTGCCGCTTGAATTATTTAAAGCGTGAAGTAAACCAATATCTTCAATCTTTTCTTCCAAATTTCGGGGCTCGCCACCGCCGGGAAAACGTCCGAAACGCGTGCCCCCCGTGCCCAAAGCCCAACTTGGAATAGCTACCTGGAAATCGATTAATTTTTTAATTACTTCATCAACGTTATTTATTTCTCCTGAAATAAATTCGTAGCTCTTTTCGTGCTTTGACAAATTCTTTTCGTTGCTTTTTTCGATCTGCTCTTTTCTTAATATCATTATAATTATTTATGATTGAATTTACGGTAAATAAAATACTTCTTTCAGTGACAAAGAAACCGGTGAATTATCCTCATTGGTTTCCATAATATCCTTCATATAAGCCCACCATTTTTTCATAATCTGTTTACCCGGTAGTTCACTTAATTTTTTGTCATCACCTATTGTAAAATAGGCAAACAGGTCATTAGTTTCTTCATCTAAAAAGATGGAATAATTGGTGATGCCTGTTTCTCTCAAAAGCTCTTTTAATTCAGGCCATAATTCATCATGACGTTTTTTATATTCGGCCTCAAAACCTTTCAGTAATTTCATTTTAGAAGCAATACGCATAAACATTCTTTAAAAAAATCAAAAGGCAGACCGATTCAAAAACCATCAGCGATTTGATTGTTGATTATGAGAAAAAATTTATCTTACAAACGCGGCGGCGATGCCACCATCTACGTTTAATACATTTCCTGTTGATTTATTAAGTAATCCACCTGCAAAAGCAAAACAGGCGTTGGCGATATCTTCCGGTAAAATGGTTTCATTCAATAAAGTTCTTTTGGCATAGAACGCAGGCAATTCCTCCACTTTGATTCCATACGCTTTTGCCCGACCTTCTGCCCAACCACCAGCCCATATATTCGAGTCGGAGATAACGGCGTCAGGATTTACAATATTTACCCTGATTTTATCTCCTCCCAATTCTGCAGCCATCAGTCTTGAAAGATGAGCCTGCGCAGCTTTTGCAGAACCATAAGCTATATTATTTGGGCCTGCAACAATTGAGTTTTTAGAAACGATATTTATAATATCTCCGCCAAATCCCTGCTTCCTCATTACGCCTATGCATGACTGTGATACTAAGAATTGTCCTTTTACCAGAATGTCATACAGCTTATTCCAATCTTCTGTAGTGTGTTCTTCTATTGGTTTTGAAATACTGATTCCGGCATTATTAACAACTATGTCAACTCCACCAAATGCAAGCGAAGTGCTTTTAATGGCTTCTTCTATCGTTTGCTGATTAGTTACATCGAGCTTTAAAGATGCTATATTATCTTTAGTAAATAGCTTTTCGAATTCATCAACGGTTGTTGAAATTCTTTCTTCGTTGATATCATTAATAATAACGCAAGCACCTTCCTCCGCAAATTTTTTGGCAATTGCTTTTCCGATCCCACCACCACTTCCGGTGATAAGCGCTACACGGCCGCTCAGCGGTTTTGCTTTGGGCATACGTTGCAGTTTGGCTTCTTCCAGCAACCAATATTCAATATCAAATGCTTCCTGCCGTGGCAATGAAGTGTAATCAGAAATGGCTTCAGCGCCTTTCATTACATTGATGGCATTGGTATAAAATTCAGCCGCTACGCGCGCTGTTTGTTTGTTTTTTGCGAAAGTAAACATACCGACACCGGGATATAAAATCACGACAGGATTAGCATCTCTTATGGCAGGACTATTTTCATGTTTGCAGGTGTTGTAATAATCCGCATACATCTTCCTGTATTCCTGGAATTGTGGTTCAATCTTTTTCTTTAAAACAGTAATATCAGTTATTTGCCTGTCTGACGACAAGGCAGGTTCATTTACTGCCAGGTTCAAAACAAGTGGCGAAATTTTAGTACGCAAAAAATGATCAGGGCAAGAGGTACCCATTGGCGCTAATCTTTCCAAATCATTCGAATTAATGAATTCTAAAACTCTTGCATCATCTGTAAAATGTCCAATGGCCCCCCTGCCCCCCAAAGGGGGGGGCAGGGGGCTATCGCTATTCGAACAAAAACCTCTTAATATAGGCGCAAGCGCTGCTGCTTTTTTAAGACGTTCCTCTTTTGGCAATGATTTAATTTTCTCACCTCCGAAAGTTGCTCTTCTTACTCCCCCCTTGGGGGCTGGGGGGCTTTCAAGATATTGGGCACAGGTTTCAATGACTTCCAAAGTATTGATATAACTCTCATACGCTGTATCTCCCCAGGTAAATAGTCCATGCGAACCGAGCATGATGCCGCGGATACCCGGATTTTCGTCTAAGCATTGCCGTAATTTCAATCCCAGATCAAAACCTGGTCGTTGCCATTCAACCCAGCCAATAGTTCCATTAAATAGTTCCTGCGTTATTTTTTTACCCTCTTTTGCGGCAGCTATTGCGATTGCTGCATCAGGATGTAAATGGTCAATATGCTTGAATGGCAAAAATCCATGTAACGGCGTGTCAATAGAAGGTGCTTTTGATTTCAAATCATAAATGCAATGATTGAATAATTCTACCATTTCATCTTCATGTTCTAACCCTCGATAAACATTTTTTAACCCTCTTAAACAATCCACGTACAAAGCCGCTAACCCGCTTCGTTTCATGGTTCCGATATCGCCACCGCTTCCTTTTACCCACATTACTTCCGTTTCTTTTCCCGTGGTTGGATCAATCGCCATAGCCTTGCATGAAGTGTTGCCGCCTCCATAATTGGTTAATCTTAAATCGGCACCTAATAGATTAGATCGATATACCAGTAACGCCACTTCATCCCCTTCCAGTTCTGCAGCTTTCGCAGGATCCCATAAATAACTAACGTGTTTGAATTCTTTAGTTTTCATGTTTGTTTCTGTTTTAAAATTTGTATCCATTTTTTTTAATGAGCTTTATAAATTTATATTTTTTCAGTTGCCAGTCATTCACCATTTCATCTTACAAACGCTATAAGGTTTTGCTATGCTTCAAAGTCCGGCTGCAAACCTTATAGGTTTAACTTCTCACTGGTGCAATGCATTTCCATATCCCACCAATATTACAGATGCGATAATCGTAAAGATTCCCAGAATTATTGTCATTCTTGTTTTTGTACTAACGCCCTTCCATTCTTTCAAAGCAAAGCCCCATAAATTGGCTACTAATATGATAAATGACATGTGAAGTATCCATGAGCTTGCTCCATTACCCAATTTGCTTTCTCCCATTCCATAAAAGAAAAATTGCAGAAACCAAAGTGTTCCTGCCAAAGCACAGAAAAGATAATTTCTTAACAGCGGTGTTTTTTTATTGGTATAGTCTCCAAACGTTTTATTCCGGATATTTAAAAACATCGTCCAGATAAAATTGGTGGTAAGACCACCCCATAACAAAACGATGTAAATAACATTATTGCGATATAAAAAATTTCCGGTTTCTGTTGGATTTGCGGCTTTCCATGCATCATTCGCTACTTCAGCCATTTTTGATCCGGCTTCGATTCCATAATTGAAGCAGGCGCTTAAGATCCCGGCTACTATGCAAACGATCAGCCCTTTGGTGAGGTTAAATTCTTTGATACTTTCTTTCTTTTTTTCTTCAGACAGTTCACGCTCTTTTAAAACACCGGCTCTGCCACAAATAAAAATTCCGAGCAGGCACAGTATCACTCCAACCAGCACAATCTGTCCCCATGAGTTAGAGAGTAAATCAGTAAAAGTAACCTTGCCTTCCTGTGGGTTAAAATTGTAATAAATAGAAGGAGCTAATGAACCGAATGCAGCAGTAAAACCTAATAAAATAGAATTTCCCAATGACATACCAAGATACCGCATTCCAAGGCCGTACATCAATCCGCCAATGCCCCAAAGAACTCCCCAAAAAAATGTCCAGCCAAAGGTAGAAGCCGGGGTTTGTGAAATAATTACTGCGAAATGAGGTACCGTAAGCCATGCTGCAATGGGCGGAACAATCAGCCATGAAAATAAACCTCCGACAATCCAGAAACTTTCCCAATGCCAGCCTTTTACTTTATTATAAGGCACATAGAAGCTGCCGGACGCGGCGCCACCGATGAAGTGGTAAATGATTCCGTAGATTATTTGCATTATGTCAGTTTATTCGATAAACGATTGAATCAGGTAATAAAAATAAATTAAACCAATTCAATAATCATCATGCACTGTCATGGTTGAAGAAAAAAAACGGAAACTGCAATTAGGTGCGATTAATATCTATATCATTTCGGCTTTCAAAACATCACTCGGTCGCCCAAACAAGATAATTCAGTAAAGCAACAAATATTGTAGATTCTTATTTATACCGCGAATGCATTCCCAGCCGCTGTTGGCGTCCGCGCTAACAGCTACTCATCAATAAATCCCATAAACACTCTTGCCCCTACCATAATACTGATTGCGCAAATGGTTGTACAAAAGATTTGTTTTTAGATCTATGTCATCGGTCTGGTAAGTGGGATAAGGTAATTTTTCAAAGAGTATTTTATTTACTGCGGTAAATACTGCCGCAGACGTTTCCGCTTTTTGCCAAACCTGGTCAATGTTTAATTTATCTTTTTTCAATTGTTCCAATAATTCTATCGCTATTTCTTTTACTCTTTTTTTATCTACTTCCGTTAAAGAAGGTTTTCGCAAAATATCAAAAACCGCTTTTTGTTCTTCGGTCAGGCCTTCTCGCTTTGTGTCGGCTTCTTCTTCTGAAAGTGAATTTACAAATTCAATCAGCTTTTTAAAAGTTTCTTCAATGGTTACTGCGTCTTTTCCGCGATTATATTCATCAATGATTTCATTATACCGTTCATAAAAATCAACACGAAGCGGGTTTTGTCCCACCATGTGTTTAAGTTGATTTTCAATTTTATTTTTTAAAGATTGAACAGTTGCATTTTTATTTTTTGTCTTTAAGAAATGTTCTTCAAGCAGGCGAAAGTTTAAATTACTCAGGTCGATTATTTTCCCTTCATCATGCGTGGATTCCTGCACCCTATTTTCTATGCTTTCATCTACCACGTCCTGAATCCTTTTCATTATTTCAGCAACATCGGCGCTCTCCACATTGCCTTCAATGGCTGTGT
>JBDTKU010000170.1:0-12478 GCA_039935135.1 Ginsengibacter sp.
CCGTTCACGGTGATCATATTATTGTGCATCCAATATTTTGCCGGAGCTGAATGATTGCAAATAGTACTTTGTGCTATTTCACTTTCGTGATGTGGAAACATAAGGTCCATGCCTCCCCCGTGAATATCGAAATGCGCGCCGAGATATTTGGTGGCCATAGCGGAGCATTCAATATGCCATCCAGGGAAACCTTCGCCCCATGGGCTTTTCCAGCGCATGATGTGTTGAGGAGGAGCCAGTTTCCACAAAGCAAAATCGGCTTTATTTCTTTTTTCATCCTGCCCTTCCAACTGGCGTGTAGTTTCTAAAAGATCATCCACCACGCGACCGCTCAATTTTCCATAATCATATTTTAATGCATATTTTTTTACGTCAAAATATACTGATCCATTTACCACATACGCATAACCGGCTTCTATTAATTGTTCGATCATTCCTATTTGTTCAATAATGTGGCCTGTAGCTGTCGGTTCTATATTGGGCTCCAGGGTATTCAATTGCCTGAATGCCCAATGAAAAAGGCTGGTGTATTTATGAACGAGTTCCATCGGCTCTACTTTTTCAAGCAAAGCTTTTGAGGATATTTTATCTTCAGCTTTTCTTCCTTCTTCTTCAAAATGTCCGGCGTCAGTGATATTGCGAACATATCTCACTTTGAAACCAAGATATAACAGGTATCTGTACACGACATCAAAAGTAATGTAAGGCCTTGCGTGCCCAAGGTGACTTTCACCGCTGACGGTGGGGCCGCACACATACATGCCTACATGCGGCGGATTAATCGGGATGAATTCTTCTTTTTCTTTTGTTAATGAATTATAAACTCTAAGGGCCATGCTTATTTAATATTTATTATTTGTCTTATTATCTTTTAAAAAGAGGTTTTAAACCCGTAAAGGTATTCTACCTTTTACAATCTTATTTTAATAAAATTATTAAAAATGGGAAGCTTGGTATATCACATCCGCAATAATAGGAAAATGATCGCTGTAGCTTTTTTTTATTCTTGTGTAATCAGTTATTCTAAATTTTTTGTCTGTAAAAATATTGTCGATTCTTAACGTGGGTGAAATTGAGCTGAATGTCCTTGAAATGCCCGAACCTTTTTCCACGAAAGCATTTTGCAATCCTTTGCCTATTTTTTCGTAAGCATAAGAAACAGGAACATCATTAAAATCTCCGCAAATAATTACCGGGTATGGGCTATGATTTATTTCATCTTTTATAAAATCTGCCTGTGACGCTCTTTTTAAAACTCCCAGTTTTATTTTGTAAATAATACTTTTCGATTCTGCAATGTTCCCTTCTGAAGGAACAGCTCCTTTATCGAGATAATTTAAATTGTCCTGCGAAAATTTGAGTGATTGAAGGTGAACATTGAAAATCCTGAAGGTATCATTTGCCGATACGACATCCACAAATTGAAAAGTGGAATTATAACTGTCGGGAGTATTTACCAATGTTTGTTTGCGGATGATGGGCAATTTTGAAAAAATAATAATGCCATAATGATGATATTTATCAAAGTCATTTTTTACGACGTATGAATAAAAATAATCAGTAAATTTTAGAGCTTTCAAAATATCGGGAAAATAGTTGATGGCTTTTTTATGATCGCCTGCCACCATCTCCTGGAAACAGGCTATGTCAGGATCATACCGGTTGATAAGTTCGATGATCTTCTGTTTTTTTTCAGGATGATCTTTGTAATGCAGGATGTTAAACAATTCCACGTTCCAGCTCATGATCCTGATTTCTCCATGTTTTTTTTGAATATGAAAATCAGAGCCGAGGTGAAAGGGAAATATGTTTTTTACTGCGTTGAACGAAATTAAAATAATGACGAGGGGTAAAATGCTCCAAATGGGTTTTGCAAATAGCCAGAAGATAATAAATATGACCAGCATTAGCAATAAATACGGTAAGAGTAAAGTAAACAAACTGAGGAACCACCATCTTTCCGGATCCATATACTTTACATTGGCTCCTGCAAGGAAAAAGATTCCGATAGCCATATTCAACAGAATGAAAAACTTTTTAGTAAACCTGCGCAGAAAGGTTTTTTTCATTTATGGCAATCCATTTATTTTGATGAGAGAAGGTAATATCAAATCCCGAAAATTAAAAATCAGTTTCCCGCGCCTTGTCTAAAATAGATTTTTCCTCGTCGGATAAATGATTAAACCCCTTTTGATTGATCTTGTCAAGGATCTCATCTATTCTTTGTTGTGTGATTACAGGTCTTTTTATAAACGGTTTTTGGCCCCCGGTATTATAGAATACTTTTTCTTTTATTTTCTGTTTTTGATTAACCGGTTTTTCAGGATTAAAAAGATCTGTAAACCAGTTATAAACATTGTTCATCCACAAACTCCAATCGTATCCTCTTTTTAAACTAATTACGAATAAAAATCCTGCCAGGCCTCCACCAAGGTGCGCCAGGCGTTGAGATGCATCGGCGGTGCCTGTAAAATCAATGATTACAAACAGCACCGTAAGGATCCACAAAGGAATTCCTCCATTTAGCATTCTGAACAAACGGTAATCAGGAGTTAGGGTAGTGGTGGCAATTGCTATCGCCATTATGCCCGCGTTTCCCCCTAACATAAACGAATATTCCACCCCGGATCTTAATTGTGGAAAGGCGTAACTGGTAGCCACAAAAAACACTGCGCCTGCAATGCCTCCGTAAAAATACACAGGAACAATCTTTGAATTACCGGAAATATCCTGCAAAATAGAACCGAAAACCCAAAGCCAAACCATATTGATAAGTGTGTAAAAAAAGCCGACATGAATAAACATATAGGTAAACACAGTCCAGGGCCTGGAGGCAATAGAAGAAAGTTTTGCCGGAGCAATAAACCACCTCAGAATTTCATATTGAAAAGCTGTGGTGCCAGATTTTGAAATGTAATAAATGACCTGGATCAAACCGAAACTTACAAACAATAAAGCATTGATCGCAATAAGTGCTATTAAAGCGTTATTGTCATCACCGAGGCGGATCTTTTTGAAACGACGGTCTATATATCTATCTGATTCACCCATTTTCTCTTTCTTAAATTGCAAGGTAAAATTACCAAATTACCCGCATTTTTAGTCAAGTAAATTATTGACTAAAAATTTCTCGTGCCACTTTTTTTCCATATTATAGATAAAATTAATCCCATAGCCAATCCTCCGAGATGGGCAAAGTGGGCTACGTTGCCGCCAAAACCCGAGAATTGTCCAAAAAGATCGAAGGCTGCGTAGATGATGGCCAGGTATTTTGCTTTGATAGGAAAAGGTATCGGTAAAATATAAAACTGGATATTAGGAAATGTGTATGCAAAAGCGCCAAGGAGGCCCATGATAGCGCCGGAAGCACCGATTGCAATACCAACCGGAACAAGGTACATTTCTGTGACGCCTGCGGCAAGGCCACAAACTAAATAAAAGATTAAAAACTTTTTGGGTCCCCACATTCTTTCAAGCGAAGAGCCAAAAAGCCACAGTGCATACATATTAAAAAGAATATGGAAAAAACCTCCATGTGCAAACATGTGTGTCACCAATTGATAGGGCTCGAACAAACCGGTCCCAATTCCCCAAAGCCCGATTCGGCTGGTAAGCCATCCCAAACTGTTGCCACCGGTAATATCCAGGCCTGTTTTATCAAAAACCAATTGTGCAACAAAAACGATTGCATTTATTATTATCAGGTTAAGGACAACCGGCGTGGAAGACTGTGAAGGCCGGTAACTATTATACGCCATTCATTAAAATTTTGGCTGCAATTTCGGAAATTGTTGCCGGAAATAAAGTTTTATAAGTTGAACTTAACAAAATCAGGCTTTGAATAGTAAATTCAATGGTGAGAAGTTGGAAAATAATTCTTTGATAGTAAACGAATAAATAAAGAGATTTCCTATTTGTCCTTTAAAAAATCAATCCTCCTTTTTTAATATAATATCTCCTGTCACATTCTTATCATCACTTCCGATGATAGCGTGGCTGGATTTTGCAAATATTTTGATGGCCACATCATCAGGCACTTTGGGCATCGCTGAAATAATTTGTTGAAATGAAAGTCGGCCCTCACAAAAAATGATTTCGTTAGCGCCTGAAAAAGAAAAAACATTTCGAAGGCCTGCAAAAGAGGCGATTGAATTTTTTGTAAAATTATTACCCGGCTCAATCCTTCCGGCCACCAATTTATGGGGCGCGGCCAGTTCTAAAAGATATTTAACATTTTCAAATTCAATTTCATCACCGGCCACCACCACTTTTTTCTTTTTTATAGATCCTTTTCTTTTTTTATTATAAACCTTTTTGCCAACCCTTGATATCGCGGACAAAGAACCTCTGAAAAATATCGCCGTTTCCAGGCAAAAAATATACAAGGCCGCTTTATTTTCTCCAAAATGTTTTTTTACAAAAATGCTCATCGCATTGTAAAACATTATTACATAGTTGAGGCTTCCTTTCCGCGTGCTTTCTCCCTTGAAATGAATGATGGCGCTTTCTGCAAAATAATAATTGGCAAAACCTGCTTCAAGAATCCGGTAACTGAGATCAATGTCTTCGCCATACATAAAAAATTGTTCATCAAAACCACCGGTTTTTTCCAGGATCTTTTTGGGAACTAACATAAATGCGCCCGCCAATACATCTACCTCGTGGTTTTTGTTTTCGTTTAAATTTCCCAGGTGGTATTTGGCAAACGTTTTTGATTGGGGAAATAATTTTGATAAGCCTGAAAGCTTGTAGAATGACGTGCTCGGCGAAGGAAATGCCCTTTTGCTTTCTTTTAAAAATTTTCCTGAGCCATCAAGCATTTTTATTCCTAATGCGATCTCATTGTTTTTGGATTGAACAAAAGCTATACTTTTTTCGAGGCAATCTTCCGGAAGAATCGTGTCGGGATTTAAGAACAGAACGTATTCTCCTTTTGCTATTTCAAGCGCCTGGTTGTTGGCCTTTGCAAAGCCTGAATTGATTTTGTTCCATCTGAATGTGACTTTCGGAAACCGGTTTTTGAAAAAATAAAAGCTGCCATCTTCTGAATTATTATCAATTACGATGATCTCACTATCTATATTTTTCAATGCCTTTTCAACCGACAAAAGACATTGCTCCAAAAAATATTTTACGTTATAATTTACTATGATTACCGAAAGTTGCAAGCTGAAAATATATTAGTTTTTGGCAAAATAAGAATCCGGTCTATTTGTTTCTTTACTGCCACCTACATTATAAAAAGAGCAATTTAGCAATAAAAGAATACAACTATTGTGTTTGCAGGATTTGCATTTAATTAGGAGCAATGAGTTACTGCTTATTCAACAAAATAATTAATCTTTGCAGAATGTATAAAGAAACATTAATAACCGCTGTCAATGCCGGCGCGGCTGAATTGAAAAAGTTTTTCCACGGAAAGTTTGCAATTGAACACAAAGAGGGAGTTAATAATTTGGTGACCGAAGCTGACTTTGCTTCTGATAAAGCCATAAAGCAGATTATCAAAAATGCATTTCCTGATCATGGAATCGTGAGTGAAGAAAGCCGTGAAAAGGTTACTGACAGTGATTATAAATGGATCATCGATCCTATTGACGGCACTGTCAACTTCGCCAACGGAATTCCTATTTGTTGCGTGAGTATTGGTCTTGAATACAATGGTAAAATGTTGATGGGCGCTGTGTATAATCCGAATCTCGGTGAATTTTTCTTTGCGGAAAAAGGAAGAGGTGCCACACTCAACGATGAGGCAATTTCTGTGAGTAGAAAAACACGGCTTATCACCAGTTGCCTTGTAACCGGCTTTCCCTATACGTATCTTGAACAGCCCAATGGCCCATTGGAAGTATTTTCAAAATTGATCAGGCAAGGAATCCCGGTAAGAAGATTGGGAAGTGCGGCTATTGATCTTTGTTGGGTTGCGTGCGGGCGCTTTGATGGATTTTATGAGCATGATCTCAATGCATGGGACAGCGCTGCAGGATTTTTAATAGTAGAGGAAGCAGGTGGAAAGGTAACCAACCTCAAGGGGGATCCTTATTCACCTTATCAGCCCGGCATCATTGCGACTAATGGAAAAATTCATGATGAATTACAAAAAGTAATAGCTGGAGAAAAGGTGAGGGAACTTTTATAGCCTTACCATTTTTAAGTTGTGAAATTCTCAACGAACCATCTTAAACACCTCTATTTTCTCCTAAATTTGCACCACTTAAATAAGAAGTATGAAGAGCACTCCTTTCATTGCAAAGCATGTGGCGCTGGGCGCTAAGATGGCAGAATTTGCCGGCTTTAATATGCCGATCAGTTATTCCGGAATTAATGAGGAACACCTGACGGTAAGAAAAAAGGCGGGCATTTTTGATGTAAGCCACATGGGCGAATTTATTTTGAAAGGAGAAAAGGCGCTGGATTTAATTCAGCGGATCACGAGCAATGATGCATCGAAATTGATTGCCGGAAAAGCCCAATATAATTGTCTCCCAAATGAAGAAGGAGGAATTGTTGATGACCTGATTATTTATTGCCTGGAAGAGAATAAAGTTTATATGCTCGTCGTAAATGCCTCTAATATTCAGAAAGATTGGGATTGGATTTCGAAATTCAACACGGAGAATGTTGAAATGCATAATATCTCTGATAAGACGTGCCTTTTGGCCATCCAGGGACCCGATGCTACCAGGATACTTGAGCCTCTTACTGACATTGACATCCTGAATATGAAATATTATACTTTTCAAAAAGGAAAGTTTGCCGGTGTTGACAATGTATTAATAAGTGCAACGGGATATACAGGATCAGGCGGAATAGAAATTTATTTTGAAGACAAAGATGACAATGCAGAGTTGATCTGGAATAAAATTTTTGAAGAAGGAAATCCTAAAGGATTAAAGCCAATAGGACTTGCCGCGCGCGATACGTTGAGGTTGGAAATGGGTTTTTGTCTTTACGGGAATGATATAGACGACGCCACTTCCCCACTGGAAGCGGGCCTTGGTTGGATCACCAAATTGAACAAAGATTTTGTGTCGAAGGAAATTTTGGTAAAACAAAAGGCAGAAGGAATTAAAAGAAAACTGGTTGGTTTGGAAATGATGGAGAAAGGCATTCCAAGGCATGGCTATGAAATCCAAAACAAGGATGGAGAGGTGATTGGCGAAGTGACAAGTGGCACTCAATCTCCATCACTTCAAAAGGCAATCGCGATGGCTTATGTGAAAGTGGCTTACTCAAAAATAGATACAGAAGTTTTAATCAAAATACGGGAAAGATTGTTGCTTGCAAAAGTGGTGAAAATGCCTTTTGAGTAAGTACCGGTTTCAAAAAAATATATTTGTGAAATGAGATCAGGAAAAAGAGAGATTCCTTATTTAAATACAGTGTTGTCGCCGTCACTGTTGAACTTATATGATATTTCTGAAAGTACGGTGGTAATTATCGATGTTCTCCGGGCTACTTCCACCATTGCTGCGGCGCTTTACAATGGCGCGAAATCGGTGATACCCGTAGATAGTGTTGCTGGCTGTATCAAATTGGGCAAACAGATGGAAGTGATTACTGCCGGCGAAAGAGATGGAAAAATAGCAGAAGGTTTGCAGTATGGCAACACACCTTTGCAATACACTCCTGACTTCATAAAAGGAAAAACATTAGTGCTCACTACGACCAACGGCACAAAATTATTGCACGTGGCTCTTGCCGCTAACGCTAATTCTATTATTACCGGGTCATTTTGTAATATTTCTTCTGTTTGTGATTATCTGGTAAAGAAAAAATCCAATGTGATGCTTGCCTGCGCTGCCTGGAAAAACCGTGTAAATATTGAAGACACACTTTTTGCCGGCGCCGTTATCAATCGGATAAAGCAACATTTTGAAATTAATTGTGATGCCACATTAATAGCTGAAAGTCTTTATCTGCAGACAAATGGAGACCTGTTGAATTTTATGAAAGAAAAAGATGCTTCGCATTACCGTCGCCTGATGAACTTTGGTTTGGAAGAAGATATTAAATTTTGCCTCACTGAAGATAACGCCAATATTTTGAGCATATACTCCGGCGGCAGGCTGGTTTCGGGCTAAAGGATATCTTAATTTTTCATGAAAATGCCATTTATCTCTAAAGTGGCTTTACACCTTTTTTAAATTTTCTTTATTTTTGCAAATTGCTTTTTTCGCAATCACTGATTGCAAAAAAGAGCGTTTTCATTATAAATATTATTTTTTTGGCACTACCCTTTTTTATTAAATACATATATAATTCCGGTACAGATGAAGTAATTCGCCGTGGAAAGAAAATCTACACACAACATTTTGTTGAACTGGTTGATCATGATGAACTGATGCATTCAGTTGGATTTAGAGTAAGAGATGACAGCTATACTACATTTTATAAAGTGCAGGTTCAAAAATATGATGATCCTAAAACGTTTTCCATTCATTGTACGTGCCCTTATAATATTAGTGACATTTGTCGCCACGAAGCCGCTGCCTTAATGCAACTCCAGGATCTGATTGATAAAAATCTTCTTGAATCAAACCACAAGGCGCCTGTTTATAATCAAAAACATACAGTGGTTAAAATTAAATTTATTGATCTTAAAATGATCAGGATGCTCACAGGCATGGAGAATTATACGGAAGCAGAAGAGATCTTAAGAAAAAATAAATGTAATATTCTTAACGCGTCTGACGAAAGAGTAGAGGCCAACCTGGAAATAGACGACAAAACTTTCCATCTCATTCTCCAAAAAAATGAGGAACGAAATTTTGATACATCCTGCAATTGTGATGAAGGAGACCATCTTCTCTGTAAACATAAAACTGCATTATTTCTGCAGTTATTAAACAGTTGGGGGCCTAATTATTTTGACAGCATCCGCAATTGGGAAAAAGAAAAAAATAAATTACTCCAGGGTTATGGATATAGCCTTGAAGATGATCTTTCAGGCAAATTTGAATGGATTTACAAAGAAGGGAAACCCTTTTTGAAAGTGATTGATACTTCTATCAAACGCGTTTCTGCACCTGTAATTCCTCATCTTCAAACAGAAGTGGCTACAGAAATTGAGGAGGAAGAACCCGTGTTTTCCAGGATAGTAAACAAACAAATAACGCTGGTTTTTAATTCCAATGAAAAATTATTTCCTTTTGTTTCGATAGATGTTGTTCGGGGAGAATTTGATAATGAAGATAAAAAGTTCGTTGGAAGATTAGAGAAACTCGATCTGTCAAAATTTATAAACGCTACAGATTTTATTGATCGTGATAAGCAATTGCTTCAGCAGGCAAGAAAGCTGCAGCAATCAGAGATCAATAAATATCTGAATCGCAATTCACCCTTTAGCGGCTATTGGGAAAATATTATTTACGATGAAAAGGATGAATTGCCCCAGGAAACAAAAATGCTTATGGCCGAATTTATTCATCCAAAGCTTAAAAGGATTTTTCATGAAAATGAAGATAAACCTGTTTTTTATTTACCAAAGGGAAAAAATTTCACCACTCAAAACCTTGAGCCAATAGACCTTTCCGGCGAAACACCTGTTATTGAATTTAGGGTTTCTCCAAATGATAATGGATATGTGATGGAAAGTGAGATCTTTTTAGACCAGGAAAAAGTGAAGCTATCTGACAACCAATTGAAAAGTGATTTGCTTTTTCTGCACGATAAAACTTTTTACCTGTGGGAAAGATCGGAGCAGGTATTGGTTGCAGAAAAATTTAGAAACCCACTCAAAATTCCTGCGAATCAATGGCCTTCACTTTTAAAAGAAATGGTATTGCCGCTTTCGGATGAATACCTGGTTTCGTTTGATAAATCATTGATAAAAGAAACAAAAGAAGGGCAGCCTGATATCAGTGTAATGCTGATAGAAAAAGGTGATTATCTCTTGTTCCAGCCTGTTTTTACTTACAAGGGGTTTAGTGTAAAATCAAGTGACAAGGATACGATTATCGTACCTGACAATGATAAAGTGCTGATGGTGAAACGAGACATCGAAGTGGAAAAGCAATTCATTTCTAAATTGGCAAGCCTTCATTCTCTGTTCATAAATCAACCACAAAGCAAAAGCCTTGTTTTAAAAGGCGCAGATGTTTTAAAAAACAACTGGTTCTTTTTATTTGTGGATGCGATGAAAGAAATGAAGGTGCCGGTTTATGGTTTTGAGGCGCTTAAAAATTACAGGTTCAACACCGCCAAACCTTCTACCCATATTCACCTCAGCAGCGGAATGGATTGGTTCGATGCCAAAGTGGAACTGGCTTTTGGCGAACAACGGATAGGTATAGCCGAAATTCAAAAAGCATTGGCTAATAAGCAATCTTTTGTTCAGCTTAATGATGGTACACTTGGAATTTTGCCCGATGAATGGATCAAAAAATATGCGTTGCTTTTTAAAGTGGGCGAAGGAAAAAATAATAACCTGCGCTTGTCTAAGTTTCACCTGAGTGTGATCGATGATTTGTATGAGCAGCGGGATGAAGAAGAACTTTCATTTGAGCTTGATGAAAAATATGAAAGGCTTCGCAATTTCAAAAGTATTCCTGAAGTGGCTATTCCCGAGCAATTGGAAAACAGGTTGCGTCCCTATCAACTTGCAGGATTTCATTGGTTGAATTATTTGAAAACTGTTCGATGGGGAGGAATTTTGGCAGATGACATGGGTTTGGGTAAAACCGTCCAGGCGCTGAGCATGCTTCTGCATTTTGCGGAGACAGAAGGAAAGTTAAAAGCATTGGTAGTTTGCCCTACCACGCTGATTTATAACTGGGAAAACGAAATACAAAAATTTACACCATCGCTTACCCATCGCATCCATCATGGCAACGCACGTTCAAAGAGAAAAGAAGATTTTGGAGAGGAGAATATTATTATTACCACCTATGGAACCTTAAGAAGTGATATTCAAATGCTGATGAAAATTCATTTTGATTATGTAATTCTTGACGAATCGCAGGCTATAAAAAATCCGACATCAAAGGTGACACGTGCTGCAGGACTGCTGAACGCGCAAAATCGTATATGCATGAGCGGTACACCTTTACAGAACAATACATTTGATATTTATGCGCAAATGAATTTCTTAAATCCGGGCTTGCTGGGAAGCGTTGAGTTTTTCAGAAATGAATTTTCAACGCCTATTGATAAACTCGGCGAACAGGAGCAGAAAGATCATTTGAAAAAATTATTATATCCTTTTATTTTAAGGAGAACTAAAGAGCAGGTGGCAAAAGATCTTCCTGAAAAGACGGAAACCATACTTTATTGCGAAATGGGAAAAGCACAAAGGAGTGTGTATGAAAGTTACAGAAATGCCTACCGGAATAAAATATTGGGCGTAATAGATGACCAGGGAGTTGGCAGGTCTCAACTTACTATTTTGCAAGGCCTGATGAAACTGCGCCAGATTTGCGATAGTCCGGCAATATTGAATGAAGAAGAAAAATATCCTAATGATTCCATCAAACTGGAGGAATTGACGCGGGAAATAACTGAAAATATTGGTGAACACAAGGCCCTCATTTTTTCACAATTTTTGGGGATGCTTGGGTTGATCAAAAAAACACTGAAAGAAAACGAAATCAACTTCGAGTATTTCGATGGAAGCACTTCTCCTGTTGATCGCGAAAAAGCAATTCAAAATTTTCAGGCCAATGAAAATTGCCGTGTATTTCTTATTTCACTGAAAGCCGGTGGAGTAGGTCTCAATTTAACTGCAGCGGATTATGTATATATCGTGGATCCATGGTGGAATCCTGCGGTGGAGCAACAAGCCATTGATCGTACACATCGTATCGGGCAAACAAAAAATATATTTGCTTACCGGATGATTTGCAAGGATACGATTGAGGACAAGATTTTAAAATTACAGGACCGCAAACGTATCCTTGCAAAAGAGTTGATTTCGGATGACCAGACTTTTGTGAAGAGCCTGACCAAAGAGGATGTAGAATATCTATTCAGCTAAAAATTTTAAGAGGTGATAAAATCTTTCAACCTTTGAAATTCTCTCTTGTTTCCGGATTCAAAGAGGGCTACAAAGTTCTTCGCCAAATGCTTAAAAAAAGCTGAAAAAGCAGGTTTGTTCTCGTAAGCGTTGATTTTCATAATTATTGAATTTAAAATGAAGAAATTTTTCAGGGCATAAAATAAAAACATATATTTTCTTAATCATATAGCATAACCCCTCTATTATTTAGTGCGTAATTCCCGCAATGGTGATCACCATATAGTAGTGTGATGACGGTCTTTGCGTTTTATTCTGCTATAATGCTTACACACATAATAATCAGGATTACGGGTAATCTTAGAAATAAAGGTTTTCATTCTTCCCGAAAAAAAATGAAATAAAATAGCATTTGGTTTTGCGTTCATAAAATGAATAATGGATATATAACGCAATGAAATTATGATTTATTGTATTATATATCCATTTTATCAAAATTTCTTCCTTTGAGTACGAGTCAGATTC
>JBDTKU010000171.1:0-2522 GCA_039935135.1 Ginsengibacter sp.
AATAAGGTTGACCAATGCCTGCACCGCTACCAGGAAGATATAAATCTTTAAAATAAAAAGCGTGTGCCCCGTACCGTTAGAGCGGTTTATTAAAAGTAAATATCCGAAGACCAGCAAAAAAATAAAATTGATAATTACCGTGATAATATTAAGCGTATCGAACCATTTATTTCCGGTGAAAATCGCAGAAACATATCCGTTCAATAAAATGGCAACCAGGTAAAAGCAGCCCCAGAAAGCCATTTCAGAAGAATGGCCGTCAACATACATTGAAATTCCGAAAATGCTCCTGAATATTTTTTCAGCAATTAGAATAATAATTACCTGCACCAATAAAATTATAAAAGCTGAATTAAGCAAAGCGGATGGCGAGAATTCTTTTTTTGCTGAATAATAAGTGAGCCCGGAGTTAAAGCTAAAACTGATTACCAAAGCAATGATGGCTGTGTTTGTAATAAATAAGGAATAAAATCCATTTCCTTCTGTTCCCAATAAGCGAACTAAAAGCACAGTAACTCCAAAAGACAATAAAACATTGACTCCTTTGAATAAGATGTTTTTTATTAATTCTCTTTTAAAATTCATTAACGTCAAAATTGATACAATAATTTTTACCAAAGAAATTAATAAAGAGAAAGGTTCAATCTATTTTTATAAGAACCTCTCCGGAACTCGATCCAACGCGGCTTTTTTGTTGCAACATTAATCATAAATTGCCTGTCGTTTTGTTACCTTTGCAGCGTTTTTTAAAACTATTTTGGGTAAATGAATAATATCAGAAATTTTTGCATTATTGCACATATCGACCATGGAAAAAGTACGCTGGCAGATCGATTGCTTGAATTTACCCATACGGTTACCGATCGCGACATGCAGGCGCAGGTGTTGGATAATATGGATCTTGAACGCGAAAAGGGAATCACTATTAAAAGCCATGCCATTCAGATCAATTATAAGTTTGAAGGTGTAGAATATGTTTTGAATTTAATTGATACTCCGGGCCATGTGGATTTTAGTTACGAAGTAAGCCGCGCACTGGCTGCCTGCGAAGGGGCTTTGCTTTTAGTAGATGCTACGCAAGGCATACAGGCACAAACTATTTCTAATTTATATCTTGCTATTGATAATGATTTGGAAATTATCCCGGTAATTAATAAAATCGATATGGACGGTGCAATGATTGCCGAAGTGGAAGACCAGATCATTGAATTAATTGGTTGTAAGCAGGAAGACATTTTGCATGCCAGTGCGAAAACCGGCGTAGGGGTTGAAGAAATTCTTACTTCCATTATTAGGAGAATTCCACCGCCCGAAGGCGATGCAGATGCACCTTTGCGGGCTTTGATCTTCGACAGTGTTTTTAATAGCTTTCGAGGAATTATAGTTTATTACCGCATTTTTAATGGGATTTTGAAAAAGAATGACAAGATCAAGTTTTCAAATACAGGAAAAGAATACAATGCAGATGAAGTAGGTATTTTGAAAATAGGAATGATGCCTAAGAACGAGGTGAAAGCCGGTGATGTGGGCTATGTAATTACTGGAATTAAGGATGCAAAGGAAGTAAAAGTAGGAGATACGATCACCACCACAGCCAACCCATGTAAAGAATCAATTAAAGGTTTTGAGGAAGTAAAACCGATGGTTTTTGCCGGAATATTTCCCGTGAATACCGATGAGTTTGAAGAATTGCGCGATTGTATGGAAAAGCTTCAGCTTAATGATGCCTCGCTCACTTTTGAATTGGAAACCTCGCAGGCGTTGGGTTTCGGGTTCCGGTGCGGATTCCTGGGGATGCTTCACATGGAAATTATCCAGGAAAGATTAGAACGCGAGTTTAATCAGACTGTAATTACTACGGTTCCGAATGTTAGCTTCTTTGCTTACACTTCAAAAGGTGAAAAGATTACAGTGAACAATCCTTCGCAAATGCCTGACCCCAGCAGGATTGAGAAAATAGAAGAGCCTTTTATTAAAGCCCAGATCATTACAAAGCCTGATTATATTGGAAACATAATGTCTTTATGCATTGGAAAAAGAGGAATTCTTACCAACCAAACTTATTTAACACCAACCCGCGTGGAGCTTAGTTTCGAGATGCCCCTGACTGAGATTGTTTTCGATTTTTATGACAGGCTTAAAAGTGTTACGCGGGGTTATGCTTCATTCGATTATCACCCGATTGGCTATCGCGAAAGTGACATTGTAAAAATGGATATTCTGTTGAATGGTGATAAGGTGGATGCACTTAGTTCATTAATTCACCGAAGCAGATCGCAGGAATTTGGAAGAAAACTTTGCGAGAAATTAAAGGAACTGGTTCCGCGCCAGCAATTTCAAATAGCCATCCAGGCTGCGATTGGTGCAAAAATAATCTCGCGGGAAAACATCAGCGCCATCAGGAAAGACGTTACTGCAAAATGTTATGGAGGTGATATCAGCAGGAAACGTAAATTACTTGAAAAACAGAAAGAAGGTAAAAAAAGAATGAAACAAATAGGCAACGTTGAGGTTCCGCAAGA
>JBDTKU010000172.1:0-2895 GCA_039935135.1 Ginsengibacter sp.
CAATGAATGCTAAAATAATTTTTTAAGAATAATTACAAACTCATCATTTCTTTAAACTTCACCGCCTGCCTTCGGCTTACTTCTACTTTTTCGCCGCCTGCTAAATCCAATAAAAGGCCGCCATTAAAATAAGGCTCTATTTTTTCTATCATCCTCAGGTTGATGATGTGCTTCCTGTTGGCCCTGAAAAAAACTTTTTCATCGAGCCTTTCTTCCAGCGCGTTCAGCGATTTCAAAATAAGTGGTTTATTGGTTCCAAAGAAAACCTTCGCATAATTTCCTACACTTTCAAAAAGCCTTACATCAGATAGCTTAACAAACCAGCACCGCTCGCCATCTTTCACAAACACCTGGTCATTTTCGCTCAAAGTACCCCGATTATTATATGAACTTATTTCTTCTTCATTTTTTTGCCTCACTTTTAAAAGCGCTTCAGCGAGACGCTGTGGTTCCACCGGCTTCATCAGGTAATCCAGTGCATTTACCTCAAACGCTTTTAAGGCGTATTCATCATAAGCAGTTACAAAAATCACGTGTGGCGCTTTCTCCAATTGGCTTAGCAAATCAAAGCCGGTTTTGCCGGGCATCTGTATGTCCAAAAAGATAAGATCAGGATTTAATGTTTCAATCTTTTCAATTCCTTCAGAAGCATTAGCAGCCTCTGCTATTATTTCCACATCAGAAAATTCACTTAACATTCTCCTTAATTCGTTCCTGGCAAGACGTTCATCATCTATCAAAATAACTTTAAGCATGCTTTTTTTAATTTTTAGTATTTAGACTTTAGTTTTTTTCGAAAATAGAAATCCTTCCTATTTGTTGGTTTACTGCAATTTTTAAAAACTCCACCCCTGAATTTTTCTATTTAATATTTAACCGGCATTACAATTTTAGATTGAACTTTAGGGCCGCTAATTTCTTCCACTTTAAAATAAGCATCTCCATTACATAAAAATTTTAGCCTGTCGCGCGTACTTTTAAAACCAAATCCTTCTTCTTTTTTCATTTCAAGATTTCCGGAATTCTGAACGATCAATTCAAAATTTTTACCATTAAACTTTGAAATGATTTTAATCGTTCCGCCATTAATTCTTTTGCTGATGCCATGTTTTATTGCGTTTTCCACCAGCGTTTGCAGCATCATCGGGGGAATGCGCTGCTCAAGTGTATCTTCATCAATTTCCATTTCTATTCTCAACCTTTCTTCAAAACGCATTTGTTCCAAAGCAAGATAATCTTTTACGATGTCCAGTTCTTTATGGAGCGGAACGGTTTCCATTTTTTCCACCTGGAGGCTGCTTCGCAAAATATTAGAAAGTTCAGTGATGGCGGTCCTGGCGCGTTTAGGATTTTCCTCTACCAACGCCCGGATACTATTTAAAGAATTAAAAATAAAATGAGGATTGATATGCGATTTTATTGTTTTTAATTCCAACTCCTTCACTGTTTTTTCGAGATTCAGCCTGCCCACTTCATCTTTTCGGTTTCTTTCAAGATAATGCCAAATCATATATAGCAACAACCACAGTGCGATCAGAATAAAAGTAAAAATAATATCCCACCAAAACCGACCCTTGTGTTGTTCTTCATAATGCCAGAAGCCACTGTTATCCCTGTACCAACCAGTTGATCTTTTTATCTTTTGAATAGATGCATAGTTAGTGGAATCTTTACCATCATTTTTTTGAGCCAAATAATATTTGGTTCCGGCAAGCCCCATATTTTCCTCTTTGGAAATAGCCTCTTTCAGGTTTTGATTTTTTTCATATTGCACCAGCGAATTCCCTGAAACCACTGCTGTACTTTTGGCTCCGTAATAGGCCAGCAATCCGGTAAATAAAACCCCGGCAACAAAAAGAGCGATTACTTTGTTAGTTGGGAATTTAATCCAGCCAATTTTTTTTAAAATAAATCTTAATAAGTGGGTGGCAGCTATGTACCAAAAAAGCTGAATTAAAAGAATCGCAAAAAGCAAAGTTTTCCTTTCGCCAGCAGTCCAATAATAATCATGTAAAAAGAAGTAGAAAAAGGAAAGATTGAGTAATGTCCATCCGCCCCATCCCAGGATCTGGCAAATCCAATATCGAACTGTGGTTTTATACATCATACAAACTTATCTATTAAAACAGGCAACGCGGGTGCGGACTTGATTAGTGGTGAAAAGCAATGTTTGAAAGGTGTTATAGTTTTGTCAATACATACGCTCAACCATTTTAACTTTAAAAACTTTAGTTTTACAAGGTAGAAAAATTTTTGAATGCAAAACCAAAATTTAAACAAAGAAAAAGAAATACTGAGCCCGGCTGAAAAAGAATTTGAAAATAATATCCGCCCGGCGGTTATCGAAGAATTTAGCGGGCAGGGGCAGATTATTGAAAATTTACGGATTTTTATAAAAGCCGCAAAGCAGCGCGAAGAATCGCTCGATCATATCCTTTTTCATGGCCCTCCGGGATTGGGAAAAACGACTTTGAGCCGGATCGTTGCCAATGAACTGGGAGTTCATATAAAAGAAACCAGCGGACCTGTAATTGAAAAACCCGGCGACCTAGCCGGACTACTCACCAACCTGGAACCAAATGATGTTTTATTTATCGACGAAATACACCGGCTTAGTAACGTAGTGGAAGAATATTTATACGCGGCAATGGAAGATTTCCGGATCGATATAATGATCGATACAGGTCCGAATGCAAGAAGTGTTCAAATTAACCTGAATCCGTTTACACTCATCGGCGCCACTACACGCAGTGGTTTGCTAACAGCACCATTGTTGTCAAGATTTGGCATCAAATCGAGACTGGAATATTATGATTCCGCAACTTTGCAAAAAATAATTCTTCGTTCTGCTTCGATCTTAAAATCAAAAATCACTTCAGATGCCGCAACAGAAAT
>JBDTKU010000173.1:0-5817 GCA_039935135.1 Ginsengibacter sp.
TTTTCATAATCGCCACTTCGGGTATTACTGTTTTTAAACAGAATCGTAATTGGTGCACCAGTACTCTTATCATTAAAAACGCCACTTATTATTTCAGGAATGTCGTCTTCCTTTCTTGGAGTAGTGCCTTTGGCCCCGGGTTTCCTCCGATCAATATCTTCTTTAAAATCCTCTGCCTTGATCGGAATCCCGGGAGGACATCCGTCAATTACAATTCCAACATATTCGCCGTGTGATTGTCCTAAAATCTGCACCCGAAAATTTCTTCCAAAAGAATTCATGTTTTTCTATTTAATCTAAACTATCAAAACTTTTAACCTAAACCTTCTATTCCCCCTAAACACCTAAACCATCTAAACTTTTCTTCCCCTAATATCCATATTCTCTCAAATGAATTTCATTATCGCGCCACTTTGGTCTCACTTTTACAAACAATTCCAAAAATACTTTTCGCCCAATAAATTCTTCAATGTCTTTCCTGGCAAGGGTTCCCAACTGTTTTATCATACTTCCACCCTGTCCCAAAATAATTCCCTTTTGGGTTTCGCGCTGCACAATAATATCAGCCGTTATCTTGGTCAGCGTTGTCTTTTCCTTAAACTGCTGCACCAGCACCGTAGAATGATAAGGAATTTCTTCCTGGTATAAATAAAATATTTTCTCCCGGATCAATTCACTCACAAAAAATTTCATCGGAAGATCACTGAGGTTATCATCGGTGTAAAAAGGTTCTCCTTCTGGCAAAAGAGAAACAATAGCATCAATTAACTCCGCTATCCCCAATTTTCTCAAGGCAGAAATGGCCAGCACTTTTTTGCAATATTTCTTTTCTGAAAAAAACTGAACTGCTTTTTCCACAGTGGATGTGTCAGCAATATCTGTTTTATTTAATAATACAAAGGCCGGTGCCTTCAGTGAAAGCGAAGAAAAAATCTCATCGGCTTCCTGCAAATTATCTTTTATATCTACAAGCAACAAAGCCACGTCCGCGTCTTCCAGGCTGCTTTTTACGGCTGCCATCATTTTCTCGTGCAACTTGTATTTCGGCTCTATAATTCCTGGAGTATCAGAAAAAATAATCTGATACTCGTCTGTATTTAAAATGCCTTTGATACGGTGGCGCGTGGTTTGAACTTTAGGGGAAACAATAGCAAGCTTCTCTCCCATCAAGGCATTCAGCAGTGTACTCTTGCCTGCATTTGGTTTTCCAAAAATATTTACAAACCCCGATTTCATAATGCTGCAAAATTAATTCATTGATATTTAAATGAAATTGAAATTGTGGTCGAAAAGTTTTAAAGAAACCATTTTAATTAAAAGTGCAAGATAAAAATCCCCGATATTAGTTGGTTTACTGTTTAAACGCCCCATCCCCATTTTAAAAACTCGGGAAAGACGCGCCCCCACGTACTTACATTATGCTTGCCATCCCTCATTTCCAGGTAGCGGATGTCCTTTTCAGCATCATATCCTTTATTTACCAAATCGTCTATCAGTGAAAGCGTATCATCAATTGAATCAATAATTCCATTATTATTTCTGTCAGCCGTTTCATCCAAAGTGCCTGTTTCAAAAAAGAATTTTAACCAGGGATAAAAATCCCCATTCTTAATTTCGTTGTGAACAATCCGATGTTTATTTTCATCAAAATCAGGATCGTTCTGCGAAAGGGAACGCCACCATAATGAACCGCTGAACACCCCCACTTTAGAAAATTCTGACGCATGGTTCCAAACTATATCTAATGCGCTTAATGCGCCCAGGGAAAAGCCACAAAATGCTTTTTGATTAAAAGAAGATATGTTGTATTCTTTCCTAATGATAGGGAGAAGCTCTTCCATTACAAAACGGGCATACAAAGCCGCCTTTGCTCCCTGCCCTCTATCGTTTAACACGTTGGCAGTTCCATATTCATTTTTTCGGTCCGCCCCACAATGAATTCCTACACAAAGCAATTGCTCAATCTTTCCATCCTCATATAATTTATTAAGAATATTTTCAAAGTCCATCGTAATAAGATCCTGGCCGTCATTGATCAGCAATAAATTACAGTGGTTCAGATCGTCCAAAGGAGGCAAATAAAAATCGATAAGAACTTCTCTTTTTAAAAATATAGAGCTAATAATTTGCTTTTGAGATTTCGTTTCAATTTCCATGCGGGCCAAAAATAATACAAATATGTTCTAAAATCCTATGAATAATTCTGACAAAAAAGAGTGAGTAAATCAATTCAATTTGCAAGTTCAAAAAAGTTCTTTGAATTTATTTTGCAACCTACCCCACTTTCCATTTCAATGCTTCTATCGCGTTGGATAAATAAACCTTTGGTGCATTCCAGATAATGGCAATTTCAGTGGCAATAAAATCCTCCTGGTTTAGCGATTTGCAATGTTGAGATAACACATTATTATCAATAAAAATATTGAACTTCCCTATACCAAAATAAGAATACCGGTTATTTATTAGTTCACTGCTATTTTTGAAAATACTTTTTTGAAATGAATCTATTTTTTTTACCAATTATTTCACATATAATGGCATTTTAAATGTGCATAAAAACAATGGCAGAAAGCCCTGACTACGGGAATTATTTCGGTAATTTACTTTAATGAAAAAGTTGATCTTTACGATACTTTTGATGATAAGCTTTCATGCATTGCAGGCGCAGTACCTTCATTATTGGGACAACTCACGGCCACCCCGCCGGGCTCCGCCTCCGGAAAAACCAAACCCTCCAGTAGAAAAAGAGCCTGAGGAAATAAAAGTTCCGGAAGAAATACCACCTGAAATAACGAAACCTTTGAAAATTGAAGCTATCAACCTGGTCAGTTTTGTCACTATTCCTTTTAATACGATTACCATTCCGCCAATGATAGTTCGCGAACCCATGATCTTTCATGATTGGCCCGACAAATGTCCGGGATTAACGGGAGCAATGCCGGTCTTGATCAATTATGTTCCCGCGGAGATTGTCCTTATTGTTACTGAAAAATTTAAAGGCCATTTATATTCCATCAGCACCAACAAGGGGCCGGACAACTTGCCACAGTATAAATTGAAAGTATGCGAAGATGGAATGATCCAATATGAGTACGCGGATTTTAAAGGAAATATTATTTCGGAAAAGGAAGAATAAAAAACCAGGTTCTTAAAAAATATATTGATATCACCAGGAAATTTCCCAAAGGTTTTTTGACAATTGAAATATTTTTCGAAACAGGGTCAAAAAAAAACCTGATTTGACCAAAATAGATATCCCTACTATTTCTTTGTTTACTGAAGATACAATGCTATAAAGGGCAAAAGATCTCTCATTTTGCACAATGCCATACTACTCCTGGTAAGACATCACACCTGTATAATATTCCTCCGGGAGGACTTAAACAACCCTTTTTAAAAAAAATGGCACGTAATATGCCTCTTTTTTTAAATAAACAATTACGCAGTATCAAATTAAATTATTATGGCAGAATTACACGTACAGCCTAAACGAAAAAATTTCTGGTGGCTTTGGCTGGTGCTAACGATCATAATTATTGCCGGCCTTATTTATATTTATTATTTCGTCTATTTTGAAAAAGGAAAAGCAATTGGGATGGGAACCACCAATGATTCTACTTATGCGCTGCAACATTCCACAGATAATACAGGCAGTGGCGTTTCGGCACATGCCAATCTCTGGGACCAGACAAATTTTAATTCTCCCGATACCACATTCACTGAAGTGACGGATAAAAACGTAACTACAAAATCAAACGCACATTTTGTGATCTATTCCTTAAACACTCGTTCACTTTTTGAAGATGGTAAAAGTGATCTTAGCAATGAGGGCAAACAAAGTTTAAATCAAATTGGCGCTTCCATCAATCAAAGATTTAATACATCGGATGTTCGAATTTACGCTCAATCAAATACAGCGCACGAAAACCCACTCGCATTGGAAAGAGGCGAATTAATAAGCGATTACCTGGTCAAAAATTCTAATCTTGATCAAAGCCGCATATCCATATATCACCCAGGGGAAGGAACAGAAGTTCCTGGTAATAAAAACACGGTTCACCTCGTAGTAAAGCGGTAATTCTTCAAAAAATTTATTCAACATAAAAAAAGATTATGTCAGAAAAAGCAATCGCCAATGCAAATCTCAAAGAGCTTCATTCAAGCAATTTCGAAATGAGAGATGGTGAACCTGATATCCGTGGGTGGAAAGTGAAAAACGCCCTGAACAAAGAGCTCGGAAAAGTAGTCGAACTTTTATTTGACACGGCGTCTTTAAGAGTGAGGTACCTGATCCTGGATTTGGACGGAAAACCTTTAAATCTTATTTCCCGCGATGTGATCATTCCTATCGGGCTTGCGATCCTTGATAAAAAGGATAAACTTGTTTTACTTCCAGAAGTAACTGTCGGTCATCTGGCTTCTCTTCCTGAATATAAAAAGGAAAATCTAACGATAGCCACGGAAAGGGAAGTCAGGAACGTGTTTGCCCCTGTAGAAAGAGTCGAGTATGAAGACCCCGATTATTTCGATCCCAAAGAATTTTACAATAATAAATACTTTGATGAAGGGCGCATTTATCAGCAGCCTATGCCGCCCGTGGATAATACCTATGTGGACAAAGCAACGCCCAAAAATATTAAACCAGGAGATAAAATCCTCCCAGAATCTGATGAGGATATAATTCCCTTTTAAAAACGTTTTATCTTAAAATTATTACCTCTTTCTTTCTATATATAAATATTTTTTATAAAAAACTTAAATTCAAAATTATGTTTGATCAAATTCTTGATCTTGTAAAAGATCACTTAAGCAACAACCCTGAAATAAACAGCCAAATTCCAGATGACAAAAAAGAAGAAGTGCAGAAGGAAGTGGCAAACCAAATAACTGAAGGAATAAAAAGCCAGGCTTCTTCCGGAGGCATTGGCGGATTGCTTTCTTCTCTCCAAAATAGCGTTGCTGGCGGAGGTACTATTCCAAGCGCCATCGAAGGTGGCTTAGTGGGAAGCCTAACCAACAAATTGGGGTTGTCTCCTGCTATTTCAGGCGCTATCGCTGCAGCCATTCCAGGGATATTGCAAAAGTTTGTTCATAAAGTGAACGACCCAAATGATCCAAGCATCACACAAGATAGCCTCGGAAGTACTTTGTCAAATATTACCGGAAGTATTGGCAAAATGTTTGGCAAATAATAAATAAAGCAAGAAAAAGCCCGGAATTATAATTCGGGTTTTTTGTTGCTTTACTACAACAAAATTTAACTACAAAAACTAATCATCATGAAGATTCCTGAAGGCTACCAGGCTGTAATGCCTTACCTGATCCTAAAAAATGTGGAAGGTTTTATTGATTTCACTCAAAAGGTTTTTAATGCAAACCCCAAGTACAAAGAACTTAGAGAAGATGGGCATACCATCCGCCACGCAGAAATGGAGATTAGCGGCAGTGTGATAGTGTGTGCAGAATCTACTGATGAATTTCCAGTTCAAACAGCCAATCTTTTTGTATATGTGGAGGATGCTGATGAAGCTTACGCAACCGCGTTAAATAATGGCGCTTCATCTGTAAATGAGCCAGCAGACCAATCGTATGGCCGTTCCTGTGGCGTTTCAGATCCAAATGGCAATGTTTGGTGGATAACTTCTGCAGCGAAATAAAAATTAGAAAATAATTTCTAATCAAGATTACTTATAATCACTTTTACAATTTCATCCGTGTCGCCGTCAAAATGATGGCCGCCCGGAAGCACTTCACGCGTAAACCTCTTTAAAGTAATCCTGCTGACATCAAGCGTCTTATCATCGCTCGCGCTTAGAA
>JBDTKU010000174.1:0-3258 GCA_039935135.1 Ginsengibacter sp.
GTGGAGCATCAATTACGATTATCAATTTATATGAGGTGAATTCTTATCAATATAAACCATAGGGTAACTGCGGAAGCTCCCATCTCATTTCTTTGGATGATCCTCATGTTACAAAACAAAATAAAAAGAATTATAAGCTAAAATTATAAGCCTGGAATAAAGGAAAATTACTGAATATTATAAATGTTGAAAGGGAAAAATAGAAAATAAAAAAAGTAATTATTTCTTTTTTTACTGCTATTGTTCTCCAGAAACGATAGCATTTTTTTTAAACTAAAATCCGGATAACTTCTTTTTAAAAACCAACATAACCATCAATAATTTTTTACCTTCGCCGCCTCAAAAAGACGAACATTATTTTACTATGAAAACCTATTCAGCTTCTGTTGCAGCTAAATTATCTATTCCTGAAAAACAGGTTATTTCCGTTTTGGATTTATTATCTGAAGGAGCTACCATTCCATTTATCGCGCGATATCGCAAAGACAAAACGGGAGCTTTGGATGAAGTACAAATTCAGCATATACAGGAAGAAGCAAAGTTTCAACAGGAGTTTGCCGATAGAAAATTGTTCATCGAAAAAACAATTACCGAGCAGGGAAAAATGGCGGATTTTTTGCAGGAAAAAATAAATGAAGCCACCACTTTAAATGAGTTGGAAGACATTTATCTTCCCTACAAACCTAAGAGAAAAACAAAAGCACAAACCGCGAGAGAAAATGGGCTGGAGCCATTAGCCTTGTTGATACTTGACCAAAAAAATATCGTTGTTCAAACCGAAGCACAATCTTTCTTAAATGAAAAAATAACTGATATAGAAATGGCATTGCAAGGCGCGCGTGACATCATTGCTGAGAGAGTGAATGAAGATGCAGAAGTTCGTGCTAAAATGAGAAAGCTATTTGAGCAAACAGCCACGGTGCAAAGCAAAATCTTAACCGACAAGCAGGAAGCCGGAATTAAATACAAAGACTATTTTGATTTTTCAGAACCGGTTTCTAAGATTCCCTCTCATAGAATATTGGCTATCATGCGTGGTTTTATGGAAGGGTTTTTAAAAATGTCGATTTCACCGGAAGAAGAAATGGCTTTATTAAAAATTGAAGATCAATTTATAAAAGCCAATAATGAATCTTCGGAACAGGTAAAGAAAGCGGTTAAAGATGCTTATCGTCGCTTGCTTCAGCCAAGCCTTGAAAGCGAATTCAGAATGGCATTAAAAACAAAAGCGGACGAGGAAGCAATTAACGTTTTTGCCGAAAACCTTCGCCAGTTGTTACTTTCATCTCCGTTAGGCAGTAAAAAGATCATTGCCATTGATCCGGGATACCGCACAGGTTGTAAGGTGGTGGTGCTCGATGAAAAAGGAGAATTACAAAAAACAGATATCATTTTTGTTCATGAAAAAAATTATAAACTAGACGAGGCCAAACATAAAATTGAAAAGTACGTAACCGAATTTTCTATCGAAGCATTTGCGATTGGCGATGGAACTGCGGGGAGAGAAACAGAGCAATTTATTAAGGGCCTAAACACAGGCTTGCCGGTCTTTTTAGTAAATGAAGACGGCGCTTCCATTTATTCTGCATCAGAAATAGGAAGAGAAGAATTCCCGGACCAGGACATCACCGTTCGTGGTTCTGTTAGCATTGGAAGAAGATTGATGGATCCTTTGGCTGAACTCGTAAAGATCGATCCAAAAAGTATTGGCGTAGGTCAATACCAGCACGATGTAAATCAGCCCAGGCTCAAAGAAAAGCTGGATCAAACCGTAGTGAGTTGTGTAAATGCAGTGGGAGTAAATTTGAATACTGCAGGTAAATATTTATTAAGTTATGTCAGCGGCATTGGCCCTTCTATTGCTGAAAACATTGTGAATTACCGGAAAGAAAAAGGACGTTTTACTAACAGGCAACAATTGAAACAAGTGACAAGATTGGGCGAAAAAGCTTATGAGCAATGCGCTGGTTTTTTAAGAATCAAAAACGGAGACAATCCATTGGACGAAAGTGGCGTACATCCTGAATCATACAAGATCGTGGAGCAAATGGCGAAGGACGCAGGCGTTGACATAAAAGAAATTATTGGCAATGAAAAACTGGTAAATCAAATCAACTCACAGTCTTATGTAAACGAAAATATAGGTTTGCACACGCTCCAGGATATTTTAAAAGAATTAAAAAAACCAGGGCTTGATCCAAGAAAAGAAGCTAAGACTTTTGAGTTCGCCAATATTTATTCCATCGAAGATGTAAAAGAAGGAATGATCGTTCCTGGGCAGGTAACTAACCTTACCAGGTTTGGTGCCTTTGTAGATATTGGTGTAAAGCAGGATGGCCTTGTTCATGTTTCTGAGATTGCTCATAAATATATTTCAGATCCCGGAGAAGTTTTAAAATTGAATGATAAAGTGATGGTGAAAGTGGTGGAAGTGGACCTTCCAAGAAAGCGCATCGCATTATCTATCAAACAAACACAGGACCCACCTGAAAGAGGCCAACAGAAAGGATCCAGACCTGTACAAAAGAATAATAGTTTTACGAACAAAAACTCAAATCCTATAAAAGAAAGTTCTTCAATGGAAGATGCGATGAGTGTTTTGCGAAAAAAGTTTGGGAAATAATCGGGGTTGTTCTTAATAACACTTATGGCTACACGAAAGCATTTTTCACAGTAAATGGACAAATAATTCAAATTTCTTTTTCTTCAAAGAAATTCTAATTATTTAAAAATTTATTGTGCTGCATCCAGACTCTCAGAATATCCATCCAGTTATCATTCTCTTCCAGGATGCGGGTTCCAAAGCCATGGCCGCCAGTTTGAAAAATATGCAACTCCGCAGGCACATGGTTGCGCAATAAAGCCTCATAATATTTGATGCTATTTTCGGGATTAACACCATTATCATCATTAGCCAGAACCAAAAATGTGGGAGGCGTATTTTTTGTAACCTGCAATTCATTGGAAAAATTTTCAACCATCTCCGGAGATGGATTTTTTCCCAGGAGATTATTGCGGCTGCCTTTATGGGTCAATGAATCAATCATACTTATGACAGGATAAGCAAGAATTGAAAAATCAGGGCGCAATGAAATGTGATCGGGATTGGAAATGTAATCTTTGTCAAAGTGCGTAGATGCTGTGGATGCCAAATGACCGCCTGCGGAAAAGCCCATGATACCTATCTTTTGAGGATCAATATTTAATTGCCCGGCATTTTCACGAACATATTGAATAGCACGTTGCGCATCTTCAACC
>JBDTKU010000175.1:0-21151 GCA_039935135.1 Ginsengibacter sp.
ACTAACAATGGTGGATTTTTTACCAAAGCTCTTGCAAGCAAAATCATTCGTTGGAGACTGGCAGAAATTGAATGTAGTGGCTTTGTTGACACATGAGAAATTTGTAAAAAATCCAACCATTGAAGTATAATGTGGTACTGTGAAGTACTTAATTTTCTGAAAAGCCCGATCGTATCAAAAAAACCTGATCCGATTGCGTCGAAACAGGAAACATTTTTGTCGAAGTAGGCATGCAATTCGGGAGATATAAATCCTGTTTTTTGCTTGATGTCCCAAATACTTTCCCCGCTTCCTCTTCTTTTGCCAAACAAATAAATTTCATTGGCATACGCCTGCGGGTGGTCGCCGGTGATCATGCTCAGCAGCGATGATTTTCCCGAACCATTTCGGCCTTTCAATAGCCATTTTTCACCTTCATTTATTTTCCAACTCAGGCTTGTAAAAATGGTATGGGTTCCATAATTTAAGTGGATATTTTTCATTTCCACTATCGATTCAAAATGAAAAGATTGATCTGATAGTGGTAACAATTTGGTATTATAATTAATCTTATCTGAAGAATTTTTAGATTCCTCAGCATCAAAATCTTTCTTATCACCAAGCCAGGCGAGTGTTTTATTTTTTAGAGAGCCGATGTGAGTTATAAATTCCGGCACCTCAAAAGTTCCGGGAATGAGAATGATTTGAGTTCCCTGGTTTGAAATTTTATTTAATAATTTATTTAATTCTCTTACGCCTGCAACATCAAGCCCGGTATAAGGGGTGTCTAAAATCAGTACCTGTGGCGGATTTACAAGGGCTTTGGCCAACTGAAATCTTTTGTGTTCGCCGCTGGACAATTGTATGAGAGGAGAATTTTTCAAATCTTCAATGCCGAGAATTGCTAAAGTGAAATCTATGATATTTGCCTGACTGCCGGTAGGCATGGTTGCTTTACTGTCTTTCGGTAAAGCTTTTAATAGTTCTTCATACACAGTGGGCGCATCGTTTGAATCAAAGCTGTTGTAACGTTGCTGGTAATAGAAATCAGAAGTGCCGGATAAATTTTTAAAAGAATAACGCTGCTCAATTAATTGGATTCGTGTATGCGTTTCCGTTATATCCCCCGAATTGATATAAACTTTTCCATCGAAATGAATTTTCCCTGCCAATGCTTTTGCCAAAGTTGTTTTGCCGCTTTCTGAGTTTCCAAGAATGGCAAGATGCTCATTGCTTTGAAGTGAAAATGAGATTCCTTCAAGCACAGCATTCTCCTGGTTTTTTATTAAAAGGTCTTTTACTATGATCGAAGGTCTTTCCATTTGCTATTTAATATTTAGGCAAGTGTTTTTTCAAAACGGGTTATTTCGTCTTTTATGTTCAACAAATAATCTATATCATCATATCCATTTAAAAGGCATGTCTTTTTGTAATGATTAATATTAAATAGTTCGAAGTCGCGGGTTTTATCAATGGTTATCGTTTGTTGTTCTACATCAATGGAAAGTGTAGATCCATTTTCGAGATCAAAGATTTTATGTAAAAATTCATCACTTACCTGAACAGGAAGAATTCCGTTATTCAGAGCATTGTTTTTAAAAATATCAGCGAAAAAGCTGGAGACCACTACGTTGAAATCATAATCCTTTATGGCCCAGGCAGCGTGTTCCCTGGAAGATCCGCATCCGAAATTTTTTCCTGCTACCAGGATAGAACCTTTGTATTCCGGCTTGTTTAGGATAAAATCTTTTTTCGGTTGTGCCTCATCGTTATTAAAATATCTCCAGTCGCGGAAAAGATTTTTTCCAAATCCATCACGCGTAGTGGCTTTTAAAAACCTCGCAGGAATGATTTGATCAGTATCCACATTTTCTTCTTTAAGAGGAATAAATGTGCTGGTTATATTTTTTAAGGCTTCCATTTTATTAATTTAAAAATTCCCTGATATCAGTTACCACCCCTGTAATAGCGGCGGCGGCAGCGGTTAAAGGACTTGCCAGCAAAGTTCTTGCTCTTGGTCCCTGCCTTCCTTCAAAATTCCGGTTGCTGGTAGAAATACAATATTCACCCGCAGGAATTTTATCTTCATTCATGCCAAGGCAGGCGCTACAGCCAGCTTGCCTTATTTGAAAACCGGCTTCTTGAAAGATAACATCCAATCCTTCCGCTATTATTTGTTTGGATACCTGCTGCGATCCGGGAACGATCATCACTTTCACATTTTCATTTTTTTTCTTCCCTTTAATTACGGATGCAATCAAACGCAGATCTTCAATTCTTGCATTGGTACAACTTCCTATGAACACATTCTGAACTGGCATACCTTTTAAAGTCTGGCCGGCTTTCAATCCCATATATTCCAGCGCTTTCACCAGGTTCTTTCTTTCTCCTTCATCCGAAATACTTTCTAATGTAGGAATTGAACCAGATATTGGGATACCTAAACCCGGATTAGTTCCGTAGGTGATCATGGGTTCAATTTCTTCGGCATTGATACTTATTTCTTTATCAAATACGGCGTCCGGGTCAGAATGGAGTTTCTTCCATTCTTCCATTTTTATATCCCAATCATTTCCTTTGGGGGCAAACAACCTGTTTTTAATATATTCAAAAGTGGTTTCATCCGGGGCTATCATTCCACCGCGTGCGCCCATTTCTATGCTCATGTTGCATATTGTCATTCTTGCTTCCATCGATAGATCACTGATGGTAGATCCGGCATATTCAACAAAGTAGCCAGTGGCGCCGCTTGCAGAAATCTTTGAAATAATGTAGAGAATGATATCTTTTGAAAGTACAGATCTGTTTAATTTTCCATTGATATTGATTCGCATCACCCTGGGCCTGTTTTGCAAAACGCATTGGGAAGCAAAAACCATTTCTACTTCGCTGGTGCCGATTCCGAATGCCACCGTACCAAATGCACCATGAGTGGAAGTATGGCTGTCGCCGCAAACAATAGTCATTCCTGGTTGTGTGATTCCTAATTCCGGGCCGATGATATGAACGATTCCCTGGAAAGGATGCCCTAGACCATACAATTCAATGCCATGGTTTTTGCAATTCTCTGCTAATTTTTGTACCTGTTTTCTGCTCAACTCTTCTTTTATGGGAAGATGCTGATCGATGGTAGGAACATTGTGATCTACTGTAGCTACGTTTTTGCGTGGCCTTAAAACTTTTAGTCCTCTTTTTTCAAGGCCACCAAATGCCTGCGGGCTGGTTACTTCATGAATAAAATGTTTATCGATATAAATGACATCAGGCCCTTCCGGTATTGATTTTACCAGGTGCTTTTGCCATATCTTTTCAAATAATGTTTTACCCATTTTATTTTATAAATATTTACCTACAATTTTATCGTACGCTCATTGCACTCTTCTGGTAGATGTTGGCGAGTTCAGAAAGGTCTTCGTCCTCTACTACTTTTTTACGATCGGCGACTTTTAAGAAGCGATCATATAAAACATCCACATCACTTTTATAAAACTGAAATCCTAATTTGTGAAAACGAAAAGCCAGCGCACTGCGGCCGCTCCGGGCAGTAAGTACAATTTTTGAACTGTCAACCCCCACTTCTTCCGGGTTCATAATTTCATAAGTAAGCGAATCTTTTAAAAATCCATCCTGGTGAATCCCCGAAGAATGCGAAAAGGCATTGCTTCCAACAATTGCTTTGTTTGGCTGAACCGGCATGCTCATCGTTTCGGAGACCAGCCGACTCATCGGGAATAATTTTGTAGAATCAATTCCGGTATAAAATCCAAGTGATTTATGTTGTTTAATAACCATCACCACTTCTTCCAAAGAAGTATTGCCGGCTCTTTCACCCAATCCGTTTATAGTGCATTCTATTTGTCGCGCGCCATTTATTGCACCCGAAATAGAATTAGCCGTGGCCATGCCAAGGTCATTATGACAATGGCATGAAATAACAGCTTTGTCAATATTGCTTACATTATTTTTTAAAAAGGCAATCTTTTCACCATATTGGTGAGGAAGGCAATAACCGGTAGTATCAGGAACGTTTACCGTGGTTGCCCCGGCTTTTATAACAGCTTCTATCACTTTTGCCAGGTATTGGTTTTCCGTCCTACCCGCGTCTTCTGCATAAAATTCTACATCATCCGTAAAGTTTTTGGCCCATTTTACACATTGTACGGCTCTCTTTAAGATGTCTTCGCGAGTTGAATTGAATTTGCTTTTTATATGAAAATCAGATGTGCCGATGCCTGTGTGTATTCGTCCCCGCTTCGCATATTTCAATGCCTGTGCAGCTACTTCGATATCTTTTTCTACAGCTCTGGAGAGGGCGCAGACTGTCGCGTTCTTTATATTTTTAGAAATCTGTTCAACCGAATTGAAATCTCCGGGACTTGAAATTGGGAATCCTGCTTCCAGGACATCAACACCTAATTCTTCAAGTTTTAAAGCCAGTTCAATTTTTTCCGTTGTGTTTAACTTACATCCGGGAACCTGCTCACCGTCTCTCAAAGTAGTATCAAAAATGACAATCTTTTCCATAGTATTGTTTTAAAAAGATGAATTTGCGGAAGAGAAAAACATCTACGTTCCTCCGAAATTAGAAGTTTAGTACTTGTATATCTAAATTAATATAAGAGTAACTTACACTTCTAAAATGTGTAGCAAAGTTGTGAAACTCTTTATGGCAGTGGGTTCGGGAATATATTATTTACGATGCCCAACAGGATAGGGGGTTTTGCTTTTAACGATTTTGTGGCATCAAAAAACAGGAATTAACGCTTTTTGTTTGTTTACTGTCTTTTACAAAGTATTTATTTCTTAAATATTTTTGTGTTGCAAAAAAAGTTTTGACAAATTGTGTAGGTAAATTTTGGTTAATACTACAAGCTCAATTTTGTATAAATGAAATTATAGCTAATTTCATTATGCTTTTAAACTGTTATTGAAATGTACTTTTTTAGTATTCGTCAATAACATTTATTAAAATTTAAGAAAGATGCCAAACAGGTCCACAGATGCTTTATTTCAATTGATTCATTCTCTTCAAAAATCGGAGAAGAGAAATTTTAAGTTATATGTTAAAAGGAATTCTTCTAATAATGATCTTAAAGTTGTTCAGCTATTTGATGCCATCGATAAAATGAATGTGTATGATGAAAACGTTTTGATGAACAAAACTTCTTCTATAAAAAAGCAACAACTTCCTAACATCAAAGCACACCTCTACCGCCAGATTTTGGGAAGCCTTCGATTGCTTGAAAGCGCTGAGCATATTGATTTGCAATTGCACGAGCAATTGGATTATGCCCGTATCCTTTATAATAAGGGACTTTATCATCAAAGCCTTAAAATATTAGAAAAAATTAAAGAAACGGCGCGCGCCAGCAGCCAGGTAAATTTTTACATCGAGGTTTTAATTTTTGAGAAAAAGATTGAAAGCCTTCATATTACCAGGAGCATGCAGGACAGGGCTGATGAATTGACTAAGGATGTAAATATATCTAACGAGAGGTTAGTAAAACAATCTAAACTTTCAAATCTTGCTTTGCAATTATATAGTTGGTATATTAAAAACGGCCTGGCAAGAAATATTGCGGATGAGGAAGAGATAGAAAATTATTTTCATTTGCATTTAACCGATGATATTAAAAATCCTAATGGCTTTTATGAAAAATTATATTTTAGCCAAAGCTATAGCTGGTATGCTTTTATACGGCAGGATTATTTAATGTATTACAGGCATACTCAAAAATGGGTTAATCATTTTTTAGAGGAGCCTATGATGGTGGCAATAGAAACGGGCAATTACATCAAAGGATTGCACAATCTCTTGAATGCTCATTTCACACTTAGAAATTACCGGGGTTTTGAAAAAACCATTGCAATGTTGGAGAAGTTTGGTGATTCTGATATCGTGAAAAAGAACGACAACAACAAAATACAGGTTTTTGTTTACCTATATACCGCGAAACTCAACAGGCACTTTTTGGAAGGAACTTTCGTGGAAGGATTGAGCATCGTTGATGAAATTGAATCTCAATTGGACGCATATACTTTATTTCTGGATGAGCACCGCCGGCTTATTTTTTATTACAAGATAGCTTCGCTTTACTTTGGAGCTGGAGATTTTGACAATGCAATTGATTATCTTAATAAGATCATCAACTGGAAAGTAAACCTGCGCAGCGATTTGCAGTGCTATGCACGATTGCTCCATTTGATTGCGCATTACGAATTAGGAAATTTTCAATTGTTGGAATACCTGGTAAAAACCGTTTATCGTTTCATGGCAAAAATGCAAAATCTGAGTTTAGTGGAAGAAGAAATATTTAAATTCCTCCGGAAATCATTTTATCTGTCAGCCAAAAAATTGAAACCGGAATTTGAAAACTTATTGAATACGATCAGGCAATTTGAGACAAGCAAATTTGAAACACGGGCATTTGCTTACCTGGATATTATTTCATGGCTTGAAAGCAAGGTGAACGACAAACAGACCTACGAAATAATTCGTGAGAAATATTTAAGAGGAAGGAAATTATATTATCAAAAAACCTGATTATTTTATTCTTTAACCGGAGTTCCAATAAAATATTTAATCTTTCTTACCAATTCATTGGCATCAAATGGCTTTGCCATAAAATCATCTGCCTTACAAAACTTTTTTATTTCCTTGAAGTTAGTGTGAGCTGAGATCATAATTACAGGAATGTCTTTAGTAGCGGGATTCGATTTTAAAGTATTACAAACGTCAATACCATCTACACCCGAAAGAAAAACATCCAATAAGATTAATTGGGGTGAAAACGATTTGGTTTTGGAAAGGACTTCTTCGCCTTTCAATGTAGTCATTACTTCAAATCCATACCTTTTAAGAATTATTTCAACTACCCACAAAATATCTGTATTATCATCAACGATAAGAATACGGTTCATTTTTAAAATGTTTATAGTAAACAAATAGTTATAATACTACTATTATTGATTTTTTGGATATTAGGGATTCTACTTGTTAAAGAATCAGAAATGAGTAGTTATTAGCAAACCTCTCACCACATAACGTGCCATAATTGCCATTTCTCTTTTGCCTTTTGGTTTTCACTAAGGTATAGTTATGTGAGCAAAATCTATTGACAAAGAAACTCTGAATTTTTATACAATATTTTTATAAAAATAGAAAAAATATTTATAAACTCAGGATGAATATTATTTCCGCATCTCAATTTTTTAAAAAGTTTGTTTTTATTTATCAGTCAAAGAGCGCTCAATCAGATCCTGGCAAGAAATACGTAATGAAAAGCTCAAAACCACTCTTTTCCATATAAATAATTTTTAAGTTTGAAGTTCTTTCCAAACGATATTTTAAATGGCGAACAAAAATTGAAATCTGCCCTGTTTTTTATAATTAATATTTCTCAATTTATTTTTTAAGAGCTTTTTTTTGAAAGATGTGTGCCCAAAAGTTTTTTGGAGGAGCCAGGAAAAATTTTATTGACATATTTCAATTAAACAATCAATAATACTATTATCCGCAGATTTTGAGGCAAACTGGGGAAAAAAGGACACTTTGTTTTGGGATTGATGAACCCGTTGATATATTTAAATACCTAAAGTGTCATTTCACAAAAGTTTGATTCACATTGAATTGCTTTCCTAACTTTGAATGTCTTGTAATGAGGACTGTAATTCATAAATTTACAACATGGGAATATGGCGTCAAATCGGGCAGTATTTATGGATAGTTAAAAAAGATCCTAAAAGTAATTATTCAAAAATGACGAAGGCGATGCATTTTATAAATCGGCTTTCAATACTGCTGTTTATATTGGCTATGATTATTTTAATCATTCAGTTGATAAAAAGATAAGTGAGATAATTCTTATAAAATAAAAATCGGGTTTATTTACTGGGTTACTATAAAATTTTCTTACTTATAAAATCATAAATACTTTGAGCAGCATTTTTGGAAGCATTTCCTCCTTCAGAAAGTATTTGGTTTAACTGGGAATAATCTTTTTTTATTTTTTCTCTTGCCTCTTTGTCCAGGAGAATTATTTTTAATTCTTCCGTAATTTTTTCCGGCGTCAGATCGTTCTGTATTAATTCTTTTACCACTTCTTTATCCATAATTAAATTCACAAGGCAAATGAATTTTAATTTTACCAGCCTCTTTGCAATTTGGTAAGAAATATTACTAGCCCTGTAGCAAACAATTTCCGGTACACCGAACAAAGCAGTTTCCAAAGTCGCCGTTCCCGAAGTTACCAAAGCCGCTGTGGAACTCATTAACAAAGAATACGTATCGTTAGAAATTGTTTTTACATTTTTATATTCCTTTATGAAGCCATCGTAAAAATCATCATCAATAGAAGGCGCTTTGGCAACAATAAATTGATAACCGGGAAAGCTTTTTGATGCATTGAGCATCACCGGAAGCTTGGCTTTGATTTCCTGTTTGCGACTGCCCGGTAATAAGGCAATGGTATTTTCTGAAGTTGTTATTCCAGAATGATTCTGTTTGAAATTCTCAATAACTTCTGCCAACGGATGGCCTACATACTCTACCTCATAATTCCATTTCATATAAAAATCTTTTTCAAACGGAAGAATGACAAGCATTTTGTCGATGTCGCGCCTGATGCTTTTTACCCGGCTCTCTTTCCATGCCCAAACCTGGGGAGAGATATAAAACACAGTTTTAAAAAGATTCTTTTTAGCCCATTTTGCGATACGTAAATTAAAACCAGGATAATCTATAAATACAATTACATCCGGGTCAAAAGATGAAATATCTGTTTTACAAAATTTAATATTCTTTAAAATCTCAGGAAGATTTCTTAATACTTCTGCAAATCCCATAAAAGCCAGTTCTTTGTAATGCTTTACCAGCATGGCTCCTGTAGCTTTCATTTTATCGCCTCCCCAGCAACGGATTATTGCATCCGTATCCAATCTCTGAATTTCTTTAATCAGGTTACTTCCGTGTAAATCACCAGAGGCTTCTCCGGCTATGATGTAATATTTCATGCTTGTGCAATGTACGATTGAATCTGAAAGAATGGGAGAGGCTTATTTTTAAATAGTGTCAAAAAACGGAAGGCCGGGCTGGATTACTTTTAATCATTTGAAAGTAATTCGATTTCAGCCGCAATCTGTCCTAACACTTCTTCATTCTTAATTTTTTCTTTTTCGCTGTAAATGACAAATACATTTCCTCCAAATTTTTTGGAGAAATCTGTAAAGCTTGCTTTCATCCTTTCGGTTGAAGAATAATTTCCGAAATTAGCTTTTGATGTTATAGGTTTAATTTGTAAGCCAAATGCGTTTTTACCAACCCAGCCTAAATAATCAATATCTCCGGCATGGTCGAGTTGAGGATCACTTTGTTCAAAACGCACTTGTGGAAATTCCTTAGCAAGGGTATCTTCAACGACAGATTTTTCCCGGATAAACCCATCGAAAGTTCTATTTATTGTTAGGTTGATTATATAGTCAATACAATCCTGTAAGGTTAGTTGGCTAAATGCTTCTGTCCATTCCGGGATTACAATTTCTTTAATTTTTACATAAAGTCTTTCGCCTAATTCTTCTAAACTTTCCTTTGTGATTTTTACAGCAGTTTTGCCATCCGTATGAGCATTCTCAAAATACCATTGTTCCCAATCGCCGATTGTTTTTGGTTGGCATTCACGAATGAGAGCCATTACAGCGCCGACTTTATTTGGTCTTGAAAGTTGATATGTTTGAGTTGCGTAGTTAAGAACCTTTTCTTTCTTTCCAAATTCTTTTGAAAAACGTTTAGTCATGGTATATATAAGGTCGTTAGGATTATTGGTATTCTAAATTGATATTCGTTTGATTAAATGTGATTAGTCAGAAGTTCAATAAATTTTTCTTTGTACTTAAAGTCATTCTTGCTGTCAACTTTTACCAACCCGCTTTTAATCAAATGAGCATTAACGAAAGTCTTATTTTCTAAATATAGGTAGCAGAGCAAATTGTTTTCTTTGTCGTGTTTAATATTATCATATTTAAGAAAAACCCTTTTGCCCTTTGTTTTCTCTATAAGATAATCGGTGGCTTTACCATTAATTATAGAGTCTTCTTTTACTCCTATAAGCCTAATAATTAAACCATTGTTTAATCTTATTTTTTCTGGGCTGATAACTTCTTTTACGGTGAATAATTCTTCCCGTTGATTTGAACTATCCTTATCAATCTTAGAGCCAAATTGCAATTTTTTGACATCAATTTTTTTGTCTAAAGAATGAGGATCCTGAAAAATGTATGGTTGCTTTTGAATTTCTTCATCGAAATTGATTTCCAATTTTTTCTGTTTCAGAAATTCATATTTTGTTCCATTCAGATCTGTTTGATGTACTTCCAGTTTTTCTTTTATCACAGGAATAAAGTCAGGGTTAATTTCAAATCCAATTGAATTTCTATCAAGATTCTTTGCAGCCAGCGCAGTCGTTCCGCTACCCGCAAATGGATCTAAAACGGTTTCGCCAATAAATGAAAACATTTTAATTAGTCTTCTTGGCAATTCCTCGGGGAACATTGCAATATGATTATTTTGTCTTGCTCCGGCAAAATTCCAATGGCCTGCAAAAAAAGTGTTCCATTCTTCTGCAGTCATTTTAGAAAGTTCTTTTTGTTCTTTTGTTGGTTTGGGAGCATCTCCCAGTTTCTTAAACACCAGAATAAATTCGTAATCCAACTTTAAAATCCCGTTTCTTGGATAAGGATAAGAACCCATTTGAACACCTCCCCCGGTAGTATTTGAAGTGGTCACCTTTTGCCAAATAATAGCACCCATATAATCAAAGCCAATAGTCTCACAGAATTTAATAATCTCTTGCCGGATTGGGATAACTTTATAGCGGCCATAATAAACTGCCCTGGCAAATTGATCACCGATATTAACACACAATCTACACCCATTGTGAAGAGTGCGGTAGCACTCTTTCCATACTAAATTAAGATTGTTGATGTAGTTTTCATAACTGTGATGAAAACCAATCTGGTCGGCTGTTCCATAATCTTTGAGTTGCCAGTAAGGAGGAGATGTAACCGCCAAATGAACTGAATTGTCTGCTAATTCATTCATTTGCCTGCTGTCGCCATTTATTATTGTATGTTGATTTGTCAAATCCTAAAAAGTTTGGTCAAATTTAATTAAAAAGTCTGTCTTTCAGCCCTGTATTGTGTACGATTGAAACTGTAGTATTGGCCTTGTTTCAATGCACAAGAACACTTGTTCTATGAAAATATTAAAACAATTCTCAAAATAAAAATCCCTTTTATTTCTTCGTTTACTACAAACCATCTAAAAATTGCGATTGTATATAATCAACAACAGCAGGAAGGCTTAGTGTTTCTTCAAAAACTTTTAATTGCCGGTCGGCTCCTGTGCCTTCTTCCAGAATTTTGTGTACATAACCAATTGTATTGCGTATGCCTAATGGAGAAGTTACATCATCAATAAAATCAAGCAATTCGTAAATGAGCACCCGCGTATTGACTTCGCTTTCTTTTCCAAAATCGATCATGCTTCCCTCAATGCCATAGCGGCTTGCGCGCCATTTATTTTCGTTAATGAGCATGCGTGGGTAGATAATAAAGTTGAGGTTTTGCATTCGTAATTTGTATAGCTTGGCACAAATCCCCTGGAATAGAGCAGCAATCGTAATGGTCTCATGAACTGTAAGCGGTACATCACAAATTCGGAATTCTACTGTATTAAAAAAGGGGTGAACACGAAGATCCCACCAGATTTTTTTAGCATTATCAATGCAATTGGTTTTTACCAAAATCTTGATGTAATTATCATAGCTTTCTATACTCTCAAAAAAATCGGGAATTCCTGTGCGCGGAAACTTGTCAAAAATTTTGGTACGATAAGATTTGTAACCGGTAGATCTTCCTTCCCAGAATGGAGAATTAGTGCTCAACGCAAAAATGTGTGGCAAAAAATAACGCGCTGAATTAGCAATATGGATCGCCATTTCACGGTTTTCCATCCCAACATGCACATGCAAACCAAAGATGAGATTGCTCCTGGCAGCTTCCTGCAATTCTTTTACAATATCGCTATAACGCACATGGTCTGTGATGAGTTGCCTTTCCCAATGACTGAAAGGATGAGTGCCGGAAGCACCAATGCCAAGGCCGAGTTCGCCGGCAATATTGCTGATCGTTTTTCTCAGGTTCGCAACATCAAAAAACGCTTCGTCAATGTTCTGGCAAATATCAGTACCCACTTCCACCACTGCCTGGTGCATTTCCGCTTTCACTTTGTCTTTGATGAGTTTTTCTCCTTCCTGTACTATCTTTTGTTCGTGGCTTTTTAGTTCGCGGGTTTCTGTGTCCAGCACCATGTATTCTTCTTCAATACCAATGGTAAAATGTTTGTAAGAAATAGCAGACATAGATTGGTTTATAGGTTAAATGATTTTTTATATTTTCCGATTTCCGGATTTTGAATTTGATTAAAATAAATCTTTTCCTTTTACGCTTCTTTCCAAATATTCTCCCCAGGTAAGATTGTCTTTTCCTTCTTTATGGGTTTGGGCTTTTTCAATGGCGAAATTGGCAGCAACTTCCACTACCCATTTAAAATTTTCTTCTCCTACACTGGTTAATTCAGCATCAGGAGCAGGATTGCAAAAATCAATAGCGTATGGCACTCCATCGCGAATAGCAAGTTCCACGGTATTAAAATCGTAGCCTAAATACCTGCAAATCCTCAACACAATGCCTTCCATTTTTTCCAACATTTCTTTTCCCGGCTTAAAATCGGCAACGTAGCGCAGGTGGTGTGGATTGCGGGGTTCGTAAGGCATGATGCGCACTTCTTTGCCGCCAATGCAATAGCAGCGATAATATTCGCTAAAAAATATTTCTTCCTGGAGCATCATCACCAGCTCACCGGTTTCGCCATGCTTTGTAAAAAAGTCATCAACATCATTGACTTTGTACACGCTTTTCCAACCCCCGCCTGAGTGGGGTTTCATGTATGCAGGGAAACCAATGTATTTAAAAATGCTTTCCCAATCGAGTGGATAAGCAAGATTTGAAAATGAAATATCCTCCGTATCCGCAGGCAACGAACTCGAAGGAATAAGAACGGTTTTGGGAACAGGCACATCAATTTTAGTGGCAAGACAATTATTAAAAAATTTTTCATCAGCGCTCCACCAAAACGGATTATTTATTACTGCAGTTCCACATAGGGCTGCATTTTTAAGGTAGGCCCGATAGAAAGGTACATCCTGTGAAATTCTATCTATTATTACATCATAGCCACTTGGTTCACCCTGGATAATTTTATCAATGTGAACCGGCTCAGCAATGATTCCGTCAATATTTTTTTCATTAACTTTTTCAATTAAAGCTTCTGGAAAACTTCTTTCACGGCCGAATAAAATTCCGATTTTTTTCATGTTTTGTCTTTTAATATTGTAATAAATTATCGCATTCAACTAACGAATATAAAAAATCACTGTGCTAATGTACCAAAATTTATTTCCGTATTGTCCCCGAAATTTTTTTGGAAGAAGCGCACAAAAGAACAGTAAACTAACAAATTTGGATGATTTTTAATTTATGCCGGTTTTTATGGGTGCATTTCAAATTGTCGAGCCCCAGGTGGTTTGGGGAGTCAATGCACCCATTTATATTTCAGTATAGATATAATTGTTATAAATAATAGGGTTGGTGAAAATTGTCATAATCTTTATGCCTATTGCTGTTGGTTTTTTCATAAAATAATATAAACCTTTACTTTTATCACAAAAAAATTCATGAAACGATTTACTTCTTTCTTTTTTTATTTCTTCGCGGTGATTCTTTTTTCACAATCCGCCGCTGCCCAGGATTCTTCTGTTTATAACAAAAACGAAGTCTTTGATCCCACTTTTTTAACCCAGGGCGGAACTGAGTTTCGCAGCGCAGATGGGGCTCCCGGCCCGAAGTATTGGCAAAACAATGCGAACTACGATATCCATGCCACTTTGGATGAAAAGGATACCACCTTGAAAGGAAATGTGACCATCAATTATACTAATAACAGTCCTGATGAATTGAAATATTTGTGGCTTCAGTTAGATCAGAATTTGTTCAATCCGTCTTCACGCGGAGCTGCTACCACATTGGTTACCGGTGATCGTTTTGATGTGAAAGGATATACCAAAGGTGGCTATCATATCGAATCTGTTTCTGTAATTTATAAAGGAAAGACTTATAAAATTGAACCCGTTATCACTGACACAAGAATGCAATTGCGTTTGCCCTTCACCGTTAAGCCCGGTGGAGACAAGATTGATGTCAAAGTAAATTATTGGTTTTCTATTCCGCAATATGGTGCTGACAGAATGGGAAGATTATACACCAAAAACGGAGTAGTTTATCAATTGGCCCAATGGTATCCAAGAATGTGCGTGTTTGATGCTGTTTCCGGCTGGAACACCTTGCCCTATATGGGTTTGGGTGAATTTTATTGTGAGTATGGAAATTTCGATTATTATGTTACGGTTCCTGCAGACATGATTGTGGCTGGTTCGGGTGAGCTGCAAAATCCCGCACAGGTTTTAACTTCAACAGAAATAAAAAGATTGGAGGAAGCGCGCAAAAGCGATAATACTGTATTTATTGTAAAAGAAAATGAAGTTGGTGCAGCTTCTACACGGCCTACGCAAAAAGGCATGCTTACCTGGCATTTTAAAATGCATAATTCGCGCGATGTTTCATGGACGGCCTCCAAAGCTTTTATCTGGGATGCAGCCAGAATTAATTTCCCTTCAGGAAAAAAAGGAATTGCCATGGCAGTTTATCTCGAAGAAAGCAAAGGGTATGATAAGTATGGACGAAGTACTCAATATTTAAAACAAAGCATTGAATTTTATTCTAAAACTTATTTTGAATATCCATGGAACTCAGCAGTGGTAGTGGCTGGCGTAGCTTTGGGAATGGAGTATCCGGGAATTGTTTTTTGCAGTTACAGGATCGGGAAGGCAAATTTATGGCATGATGTAACACATGAGATCGGGCACAACTGGTTTCCCATGATCGTTGGCTCAGACGAAAGAAGTTTTATGTGGATGGATGAAGGATTAAATACTTTTATTAATGGATATGCTTCCAATTCTTTTAATCAAGGCGAATACGGCGACACTTCTAACAGAAGTATTTTAGGAATGGCAAAAACTATGGAGTATGCAAAAGACCCATTAATGACACCGCCGGAATCTATAAGCCTTAGGGATTATGGTCAATATTATTCAAAGACCGCAGTAGCTTTAAATATTTTGCGCAACTCAGTGATTGGACCCAAAAGATTTGATTTTGCATTCAAAACTTATATTGACAGATGGGCATTTAAACATCCGCAACCAATTGATTTTTTCCGTACGATGAATGATGCAGCGGGAGATAATTTGAATTGGTTTTGGAAAGAATGGTTTTATGAAACATGGAAGTTAGACCAGTCTGTGAAAAGCGTGAAGTACGTAAACGACGATCCTTCACTAGGGGCACTGATAACTATTGAGAACAAACAAAAAATGGCCTTGCCAGTTACAGCGAAGGTCACCGAAGAAAATGGAAGCATTCAGACCATAAAATTACCGGTGAATGTTTGGCAGAGGGATATAAACTGGACATTTAAATACAATTCGACCTCTAAGATCGCTTCAGTTGTGCTTGATCCTGACGGCGAATTGCCGGATACAGACAGAAAAAATAATACCTGGAAAAGTAATTAATTACTTTTTACCCATCTCCCGGAGAAATGATTATCATAAATTTCTCCGGTTTTTTTTGCCTCCAGTGAACCAACAAATTTTTGATATTCTTATTTTATTAATTAAATACAGGAGTGGTAATTCATTAATTATTTTGATATAGTAACTTCACAGCCGCATTAAACTTCACCGTTTCATCATTTTATATTACGGCATGAAATTAAAAGATTCACTATCACTGGCTTTTCGCACTGTAAGAAGTAATAAACTTCGGACCAGCATTACAGTAGCAATTATTGCCTTTGGAATTATGGCATTGATAGGCATTATAACTGCTATTGCCTCAATGAACCAGAGCCTTACAGAAAATTTTGCTACGATGGGGGCTAATTCATTCAGTATTCAATATCGCGATTTGCAAATAAGGATGGGGGGAGGAAGAGAGGTGAAAAAAACGAATACCCGCGCATTGAAAAAAAAGAAATCTAACGAAAGAAAAATAATTACCTACCAGGAAGCCAGGAGGTTCAAACAGGAATATTTATTTCCTGCAAGCGTAAGCATTTCTTTGCCGGGCCCTCAAAACATCATAGTGATGAATGATAAAGTGAAAACGAATCCCAATATCTCGATGAATGGCGGTGATGAAAATTACCTGGTGCAAAATGGATATACTTTAGCAGGGGGAAGGAATTTTAACCGGTTGGATGTAGAGAGTGGCAGAAGCATTTGTATTTTGGGAAATAGTCTGGCTCAGAAGTTATTTGGTGAAAATACTTTGAAAGCATTGGATCAGACTATCAAGGCAGATGGTATTAAATACAGGGTGATAGGGGTTTTGAAAGATAAAGGCTCCAGCGCATTTTTCAATGCAGATAATATTGTACTGACCACTTATAACAACATCCGCCGTCTTTTCCCTACTGATGGCATTTCTTATAATATCGGGATCATGGTGAATGATATAAATCAAATGGAAGCTGCAATTGCAGAAGCGAAGGGAACTTTCAGACCGATAAGAAAGCTGGCAATCGATGAAGAGAATAATTTTTATATTCGGAAAAGCGACAGTATTGCAGAAGTTTTTAAAAGCGCATTAGGATCAATAACTACTGCAGCGGCATTCATCGGATTAATTACCCTGATAGGAGCTGCCATCGGTCTTATGAATATAATGCTGGTGGCAGTGAGCGAACGCACCCGTGAAATTGGATTAATAAAAGCCATAGGTGGCAAAAGCAAAAGTATTAGATCACAATTTTTATTTGAATCAGTTTTTATAAGCCTTATCGGTGCAGTTTTAGGAATTATTTTAGGCGTCATCGTTGGAAATGTAGTTGGATTATTTCTTCATACGGGCTTTGTAATTCCATGGGGATGGGTAGTTATAGGCATTGTGGTGTGTTCTGCAGTTGGGCTTTTTGCAGGTTTATATCCTGCTGTAAAGGCTGCAAGGCTGGATCCCATTGTAGCACTTAGGTATGAATAGTTAACTATATTAGCTTGAAATTTTTTTCTGATTTTTCATTTGCATAATTATTTTTTTTTAGTTTTATATGGTTCTTCCATTTAATCTGGTACTGCCTTTAACACTTACCGCGGAATTATAAGTGTACATTTATTTTTTAAAAAATTAAAGATTGGTAATTAACTTTCAAATATTTTATTAACTTGTGCCCTCTATAAAATATTTTTAACGTAAATGAGAGTTTTAACTTATTTTTTCTTTACAATTGCATAATCAAATACTTTCACAAAAATTAATCAACTTAAACATTTAAAAATTAAACCAACATGGCAGATTTAAAGACTCCTGCAAACGCACCAGTAAACGCTACGACTTCGGTGCAGGCTAAAAAATCAAATAACATCATTTCTTTATTAGCTCCTATTATTTGTGTTATAGCCGGGTACATTATCTGGCGCTTTGTTATCGGAGCAGATAGCAACTTTACACAACCTGATCCAAATGGTGGTTTCTGGCCTAACCAGCTTGGCCCGAAAGGCGATTTTGCAAGAATGTATGAGGGAGGAATTATTGTACCAATTCTTATCGGATGTTTCCTGATCGTTCTGACCTTTGTTATTGAGAGATCTTTGACAGTTTCCAAAGCTGCCGGAAAATCTTCCAATGCTGAGTTTATAAGGAAAGTGCAGTTTTTCCTTGCTGATAAAAAAGTAGATGCAGCTATCGCAGAGTGCGACAGGCAAAAAGGTTCAGTAGGAAATGTCATGAAAGCCGGGCTTCGCAAATACAAGCAAATGATGACTAATACTGAATTAGATACGGAACAGAAAGTGCTGGCTATTCAAAAAGAAATTGAAGAGGCTACATCGCTTGAGTTACCAATGCTTGAAAAGAATTTGGTATTCTTATCTACTCTTGCATCAGTTTCAACATTGATCGGATTGTTGGGAACAGTGGTAGGTATGATTCGTGCATTTGGTGCTTTAGGTGAATCAGGTGGTGGTGATGCTGCGCGTACTTTGTCAATAGGTATTGCAGAAGCATTGTACAACACGGCTTTAGGAATTGGTTCTTCAGCATTTGCCATCATTACTTATAACATTTTTACTACAAAAATTGATGCCATCACATTCGGTATTGATGAGTCAGGCTTTACACTAACACAAAGTTTTGCGTCTTTGTACAAATAATTTTGTGGAATTTCTTAAAGTTTGAATCTTATAAATATTAAATCATAAACCAATGGCAAGAGCAAAAATAAAACGTGGAAGCACGAGCGTAGATATGACGCCAATGTGTGATGTAGCTTTTCTTTTATTAACCTTCTTTATACTAGCGGCTAAATTTAAACCGCCTGATGTTATAGAAGTGGTAACGCCATCATCTGTGTCCACTAAAGTGGCTCCTGAAAAGGACTTTTTGCGGATAACTATCAGCAAGGATAATAAGGTCTTCCTATCGATGGATCCTATTATGAAAGGAGATGTTCTCGATGAATTGGGCAAAGAAAGGAATATAAACTTTTCTGCCCAGGACAAGCAGAATTTTATTAATGCCCAATTTATAGCTACGCCTATCAGCCAGTTAAATCAGTTTAATCAGCTAAAGCCTGAACAGATGAAAGGGGCCAATTTAGAAGGTATTCCGGTAGATAGTGCTAATAATGAATTAGCGACGTGGATATCGGCTGCTGTTAATGCAAGGATGGGTGAAACTTTGAGTTACCTTATTAAGGGAGATGATGCGGCGAAGTATTCTACTTTTGAAAAGGTAATCGATGCCTTTAAAAAGAATGATATTTATAAGTATGAACTTGTAACGAGTGCAAAATCAATACCTGAAGGAAGTGAACTATACAAGAAAAACCTTGAAGAGCAAAGAAGTGGGAAAAAACCTTAATTGGTAGGTATATCAAAAATCTATTTTAACAAAAAAAATATATTACTATGGCTGAAATGGAAGTAAAAGAGAGTAGTAAAAAAGGGCCCGGGGTCAAGAAAAGTAAAAAACAATCTACCCGTGTTGACCTTACTCCCATGGTTGATCTTGGTTTTTTGCTGATAACGTTCTTTATTTTTACAACGACGGTATCACAGCCAACCTCCATGAATCTTAATATGCCTAAAGATACCAAAGATCGTGACCTGGATACGAAAGTAAAAGAGTCTGGCTCTTTGACATTGCTACTGGGGAAAGAGAATGTGATCTATTATTATTTCGGAAGCGATCCGGCAACAATGCAAACTACAGGGTATAAAAATGTTCGGGATATAATTTTAAAGAAAAAGCAATCTACTCCTTCAACAGATCTTTTTGTCATTATTAAGCCAGACAAGGATGCTACCTATAAAAATGCGGTGGATATTCTTGACGAAATGGACATTAATGATATTCCAAGGTATGCGATGATAGATCCGACGCCGGATGAATACAGTAAGATTCAGCAAACAGAGCAGGCAAGCGGTATTAAATAATTCAAAGCAATAGCAGCCGAAAATTTAAATCATTAAAAATGGAACGTAATCAAATATTAAAATCAGATATTCTGGACATCATTTTTGATGGAAGGAATAAGGAATATGGCGCCTACGATCTGCGAAAAACCTATAATAAGAGGATCACTGTCGCTTTGATAGGAACAATTGCAGTTATTCTGGTTTTTCTCATTGGGTCAGCAATCGCCAATAAGCTACAAAAAGAGGACACCGTAGTTCAACTACATACAACTGATGCGACTTTACAAAAGATTAAACCGGATGAACCACCACCTCCTCCGCCTCCGCCACCTCCAAAGATACCGCCACCGCCACCAGTTGCAACGATCAAATTTACTCCTCCTAAAGTGGTTAAAGATGAAGAAGTAATCAAACCGCCACCAGAAGTAAAACAGATCGAAGAAGCAAAAGTGGATGTGAAAACAGTTGAGGGTACAAAGGATTTGGGTATTGTGGCTCCTCCAACGGATTTAAAGGGAACCAGCGTAGTTGCTGCTCCTGTAGAAAAGAAAGAAGATCCTGATAAGGTGTTTACAAAGGTTGAAATCGAAGCACAATTTCCAGGAGGCTTGACAGCGTGGTCACGATATGTAAGTCGTGCTATAACCGCCCGTGTTGATGAATTTTCCGAGAGTGATTATGGAACTTGTGTAGTTAGATTTATCGTGGATAAGACGGGAAAAGTGAGTGATGTTCAGGCAACTACAATGAAGGGTTCCAAACTTGCTGAAGTAGCGGTTAACGCTATCAGGAACGGACCAAAATGGATTCCTGCACAGCAAAACGGACGACAGGTAAATGCCTACCGTTTACAACCTGTGACACTGCAGAACCCGGATCAGTAAACAAGCTTCTTAAACATATTCCAAGACCGTCCCGTATCAATGGGACGGTTTTTTATTGTGACCATATATTGAATTACTTATCTGTTGTTCATGGAATAATTTCACCTCTTTTTCATAAGGAGAACGGGTAATACATTTTAGTATTGCAAAAATCTGATGGGGAAATCTTTCCCTGTTAATTCTGTTTTATTAGCTTATCAGAGAAGTAATAAATTTAAGATTTTCAAGATCACAGCTTTAATTTATTTTAGCTTGGTGAATTTTATCCTTTTTCTCAACAATAATAATCTTCGGCACATTCTTTTATAGAAGTGTGCGGGAAAGAGGAGAGATTAATTTAAAACCTTCTAAAATGATAACAAGCTTACGCCCACCCACTAAACGGATGATTGAAAAATTGAAAGATTGCTTAGAAAAGACATTGGTGACAGGAGGAAATATTCCTTGTCTTCCTGAAGATATGAAGTCATCATTGTCTGGATTGTATAAAAGGGGTTTTATTGGTACCCGAATAGAAAAGGTCAAAGGCAAGAATATTATGTGTGTTTATGTTACTGATTCTGGAAAAAAATTCATTACAGCTCATGATGAAAAATTAAATAGAAGGATCAATAAGGAGAAATGAATTCCTTCAAA
>JBDTKU010000176.1:0-9478 GCA_039935135.1 Ginsengibacter sp.
GCCTGCAGTTCTTTTCGTACATGGCGGGCCGCAACGGCAAATGTTGCTGGGATGGCATTACATGGATTATTACGCCAACACGTATGCCATAAATCAATATTTGGTCAGCAAAGGGTTTGTAGTGTTATCTGTAAACTATCGCCTGGGAATCGGCTATGGCTACGATTTTCAAAATCCAAAAAATTCAGGCATGAACGGAGCTTCTGAATATAAAGATATTAAAGCGGCAGGGGAATGGCTGGCATCACGGCAAGGCATAGATGCAAAAAGAATTGGAATTTATGGCGGTTCGTATGGTGGCTTTTTAACGGCGTTGGCGCTGGCAAGAGATTCAAAAACTTTTGCTGCCGGCGTTGATATTTCCGGAATGCATAACTTGCTCCCGGATTTAAGAAATTACGGAAATGAAAAACCTCCTGATTTTCAACTGGCTAAAAAGTTAACCTGGGAATCCTCGCCGGATGCATATCTTGATACGTGGACTTCACCGGTTTTAATTATTTCTGGAGATGATGATGGAAATGTGCCATTCTCTCAAAGTGTAGATTTGATAACGAGATTTCAGAAAAAAGGATTTCTTTTTGAAAGCCTTGCGGTGCCTGATGAAACGCATCACTGGATGAAGTATTCCAATATGCTGAAAATGGATAGTGCAACTGCAGATTTTTTGGAAAGGAAATTGGGAATCAAAGATGATCCTACGTCATTAAGAGGAAAAATTATTTGTCTTGATCCTGGTCATGGAGGAACGGCATCAACCGATAATTACCGGGTTGGCCTGGGCGGAGAAAGAGAAGAATGGATTAACCTGAGAGTAGCGCAGTTGCTAAAAAATAAATTGGAAGAAAAAGGAGCAAAAGTAATTATGACAAGAACTCAGGATGTTTTTGTTCCATTAGATGAACGCGCAAAAATGGCGAAGGACAATAGTGCAGACGTATTTATTTCCATTCATCATAATGCCACTGCGGATACTTCAGTAAATTTCCCGATCATTTATTTTCATGGTGCGGCTTCTGAAAACCTTGCGGGCGTGGCTTTAGGAAAGGATGTGGCTTTCTCTCTTGAAAAATATTTCTATAAAAAAGAAATACCCGAAAGTCTGAATTCTGATTACACTATTTTTCCTTCAAATGGTGCTGCGGTGTTGAGAAACACGTATGGTATTCCCGCAGTTTTGGGCGAAGCCTCTTTTTTTACCAATCCTTCTGAGGAACAAAGATTGAAACAGGAAGACTATAATTCGCAGGAAGCAACCGCTTATCTTAACGCATTAGAATTATTTTTTCATAACCCGATTCCTGTGATCAAACCTATGCAAATGCCACAGAGTATTGTGTCATTTAAAGTTTTTGAAGAAGCCGACAGGATGAATCAGACTGCCCTTGAATGGAAAAGTAATTTTATGGATGGAGAAAAATTGATGAATAGCAGCGACACCAATGATCTGCGGAAAGCCCTGAATTTATTCACTCTTTCGGCAAAATCTTTTCCTGATTCTTACGTCGCAAGAGATTGCCATTTGCACCGGGCAGAATTATTAGAGAAATTAAATGAACCCGGAAAAGCAAAAGAGGAAAGAAAAAGAGTTCAGGAATTTTATGTGAATTTGAATTAAAAATCAAAATAGAAAATGAGACTAAATGTTTGTTTGCTGAAAAAAAATTAAAACTATGATAGCATTATTTTCAATTTTAATAACCACTTTTGGAATGCAAAACCAACCATTTCATCATCCAATAGATACTGCCCAAATGCGTAAAGACATCATGGCCGAATTTGCCACACAACCCACCGGCACTTTCTCGGTTGCTTTTGAAGACCTCTCGACAGGAGAACAATTTTTAATGAATGCTCATGAAAGTTTCCATGCGGCAAGCACCATCAAAACGGCCTATCTGATTGAAACATTTAAACAAGCCGCTGAACATAAATTTTCTCTTTCAGATTCTATTCTGATTCACAATGATTTTAAAAGTATTGTAGATGGAAGTATTTATCATCTGGATTCAACGGATGATAGTGAAAAGGATCTGTACAGGAGATTTGGACAAAAAGAAACGATTTATAATTTATTGTTTCGGATGATTACCCAAAGCAGTAATTTTTCTACCAACCTGATTGTAGATTTGATAGGTGCCAAAAATGCCAATCAAACCATGCGCTCCATCGGCGCGAAAGACATACAGGCGTTGCGTGGTGTGGAAGATAATAAGGCTTATGAATTAGGGATGAACAATAAGGTTACCGCGTATGATTTAATGATTATTTTCGATCATCTTGCAAAAGGAACGGTGGTGAATAAAAAAGCATGTAAGGCAATGATCAATATTTTGATGCATCAACAGCTAAGAGAAAAAATTCCTGCAAAACTTCCTTCCGATGTGAAAGTGGCCAATAAAACCGGTTCCATAGAAAAGATATCGCACGATTCAGGAATTGTTTTTTTACCCGATGGAAGAAAATATGTGGTAGTATTATTGTCAGGCGGAGTTGAAGATGAAAAGTCTGTGAATGCCACGCTGGCTAATGTTTCGGAAATTATTTATGATCACTTCGTAAATGATAATTAAAAAAAATAAAACTTAAACAATATCATTATGTCGAATTACAAAAAAGGTACCGAATCAGTTTGGGCAGGCGAAGACGGTGAATTCTCTAACGGAGCAATCATATCACCCATTGTAAAAAGTGTAACGTTTGCTTACAAGGATTTGGATGAATGGCACAATGTTTCTCTTGGAAAATCGGAGGGGTATATCTATAGCAGAAATACCAATCCAACCGTTCATGTGCTCGAAGAAAAAATAAGAATACTGGAAGGCGCAGAGGCGGCGACTTCTTTTGCAACAGGCATGGGAGCGATCAGCAACACGTTATTCACATTTCTTACTCCAAAGAAAAGAGTGGTTTCCATTAAGGATACCTATGGTGGCACCAGTAAAATATTTCTTGATTTTTTGCCTGTTTACAATATTGATGTACAGCTTTGCGATACCACTAATCATGAGCAATTAGAAATGGAGATCGCGAAAGGTTGTGATTTGGTTTACCTGGAAACTCCAACGAATCCTACGTTAAAAATTATTGATATTAAGAGATTATCTGCTGCCGCAAAAAAAGTGGGAGCTATCGTAATTGTTGATAATACTTTCGCAAGCCCTATCAATCAAAACCCGCTGCAGTTGGGCGCAGACCTGGTAATTCACAGTGCTACTAAATTTCTTTGCGGACATTCTGATGCCATGGGCGGTATTCTTGCAGGGAAAAAAGAATTGGTGAAAAAAGTTTTTCAATTCAGAGAAATTAATGGCGCGAGTTTGCAGGCTGATCCTGCTTATTTAATTGCACGCGGCATGAAAACACTTGAGTTGCGTGTAGAAAGGCAAAATGCATCAGCGTTAAAAATTGCTCAATATTTAAAATCGAATGATAAAGTGAGAGATGTTTTTTACCCCGGGCTGGAAACACATCCGGGACATGCCATTGCTAAAGAACAAATGCGTGGCTTTGGCGGCGTATTAAGTTTTTCTTTGGATGGAAATTATGACATGGTAAAGAAATTTTTGACTCGTTTAAAATTAGTTCATCTTGCTGCAAGCCTGGGATCAGTTGGTACTTTGGCAGGTCCACCAAGAACTACAAGCCATGTGGAACTAACTGAAGAGCAAAGAAAATTGTTGGGTATTCCTGAAAGTCTCATTCGCTATTCTGTTGGGATAGAAAATGTAGAAGATCTTTTGGAAGATTTAAAAACGGCTTTATCATCTTTATAATAAGACTACTAAATAAGTGATGATTTCAATAATTATTGAAGCGGGTTTTTAATATTCATTAAACAAACCTGCCTACCGGCAAAGACAGGAAATAACTCAAAATTATTTTTTGAAGAAAGGGAAAAACATACTTAAAATGTTTTATGCTGAAAAAATTCATTTTATATTGCAGGCAACTCAAAGCAAAAGCGGGATAGAAGTTTCTTCTATAAATTCTTATTTATGACAATGACCGTAATCATTATATTATGTATCCTGCTTTTGATTGGCTATCTTTTTGATCTTTCGTCGGCCCGGACGAAAATTCCTTCAGTAATTCTCTTATTGGTTTTGGGATGGGCAGTAAGACAGATTGCAGATTTTTTTTCCTTTCAGATTCCGGACCTTTCGGGTTTACTTCCCATATTTGGTACTTTGGGACTGATACTAATCGTATTGGAAGGTGCGCTGGAACTTGAATTCAATCGGTCTAAATTCAAGTTAATTAGAAAATCTTTTCTTAGTTCTTTTATTTCCATCTTAGCATTGTCTTTTTTAATATCTTATGCTTTTCATTATTTTGGTGGAATATCATTGCGACAAGCTTTAATCAATGCAATTCCTATCTCTGTTATTAGTAGTTCCGTAGCGATTTCAAGCGCTAAAAATCTTTCTATAGAAAACAAAGAATTCGTAATTTATGAAAGTAGTTTTTCAGACATTATGGGCGTGGTGTTTTTTAATTTTGCTATAGAGAATGTTTATGTAAATGGCGGGGCTTTTCTTCATTTCGGGTTTCAGGTTTTAATTATTTGTGTGGTTTCTTTTATAGCTACTTTGGGCTTGTCCTTTTTGTTACGTAACATAGATCATCCTATTAAGCATGCGCCGATTATTCTTCTTATCATTTTAATTTACGCCGTTTCAGAAATTTTTCATCTTCCCGCCTTACTATTCATTTTGTTTTTTGGATTGTTTTTGAGCAATATTGATGAATTGAAAAATCTGAAATGGATCAAAAAATTAAACCCTTACGAGTTTAATAAAGAAGTTTCTAAATTCAGGGAAATTGTAATGGAAGGGGCATTTTTGATCAGGACATTCTTTTTTACACTATTCGGATATTCATTCGAAACGAAAGAAATAATTAATGGAGAAACATTTGGTTCGGCCTTATTGATCTTTGCGGTGATTATTATTATTCGGGCAATCATTCTGAAAGTATTGCGGCTGCCTGTTTTCCCGGCTCTGTTTATGGCTCCCAGGGGATTAATTACTATCCTCTTATTTTTTTCTATTCCTGCTACCTTAGCTTTTCCTTTGGTCAATAAATCATTGGTGATTCAAGTGATCGTTTTAACTGCGCTTTTCATGATGATTGGACTGATGATTACAGGCAAAAAAAATAAGGAACCAGGAGATGATAGGGAGGAATCAGTAACTGAAGTTAGCTTCATTGCAAACCAGGCAGGTGAGAGTAAAAACTTTCCAAAAAAAGAGAGAGAATCCTGAATTGAGTTGTTTTCATAAATCAGCCTAAATCATACTTTCTTCAACAGGAAAAGGTTGAGTTTAACTACACTTGCCAGGTTTTCAAAACCTGGCAGGTGTGTAAAAAATCTTCTTTAAAAATAGCAAATACAGTGAACGAATAAATAACCCGTATTTTTATTTTCACAAAAGGAATTAATAAGTTGTAATCTTCTTTTTTTTAAACCCCTTAACTTTGACAAAAACACATTTATGGGAAAAATAATGTCGATTCTTTCTGCACTGCTTTTTATTAGTTTTCAAATTATGGCGCAGGATTCTGCTTTTGTGATCAATGGCAATCTGGAGAAAATAAAGAGCGGGACTATATTTTTGAATATTTATAAAAATGGAGAAACTTTCAAAGATTCGACATTTATAAAAGAGGGTAAATTTCAATTTAACGGTCATGTTGCTTCTCCTTATTTTGCTTCCCTTACTATGCCCGAAAGGCAAAATGATTATTTTACCTTTTATATTGAGCCTGCCAAAATGCAGATACTGGGCCGTGGCGATTCTTTAAAATTATTAACCGTGAAAGGTTCTGAAGTAAATTCTGATGATAAATTATTAAAGGAAAGAATGAAACCCATTACCGAATGGGAAACTGTTGACAGCAAAATTTATGAGGAAGCCTATAAAAATAAAAGCCGTAAAGTGATGGACAGCCTCGACCAGGTGGATCTGGAGATACTGGCTGCAAAAAGAAAGATCGTTGCTTCTTTTGTAAAAGAGAATCCAAATTCCATGCGTGGAGCCATGGCTATTCTTGAAAACTTTTCTTATTATGCCGAAGCCAGCGATGTGGAGCCTTTGTACAATGACCTGGATCCCTCAGTAAAAAATTCGCTCAAAGGGGAAGAGATTAAAAAAATGGTGGACACTTATGCAAAAGTGGCCATCGGTAAGCCGGCTCCGGATTTTACTCAATTCACTCCTGACAGCAGCCAACTCAGCCTGTCGTCTTTAAAAGGGAAATATGTGCTGGTTGATTTTTGGGCAAGCTGGTGTGGCCCATGCAGGCGCGAGAACCCTAATGTGGTAGCGGCATATAATCAATTTAAGGATAAAGGATTTACCATCCTTGGAGTGTCATACGATACCAAAAAAGACCGGTGGAAAAAAGCGATCTCCGATGACCATCTCGACTGGAACCAGGTTTCTGATCTCCAGGGTTGGAAGAATGCAACCTCAGATGAATATGGAATCAAAGCGATCCCTTCCAATGTACTGGTTGACAAGGATGGCATTATCGTCGCAAAAAATATTTTTGGAGAAAAACTTACTCAAAAATTAAAAGAAATATTGAATTAATCCGATTCAAGTGGAAGGGTGAATATCATTGCAATAGATTTTGACTTTAAAATTGACATATTGAAGCTCTTCTAAATCAACTGCTAATTTTTAGTTTTTCAGGTTAGCCCTAAAATTGGGTGAGTCCGTTATAAATTTCAAGATCAAACCACTATCTTTGCGACCTTCTAAAAATTAAATCAAGTTATGAAACTGAAAGGTTTAGTGTGGTTTTTTGCCATAATGCTTATTCTCATATCTGTGTACCAGCTTTCTTTTACATGGGTTGTTAACATTCATGAGAGTAAAATGAAGACAAAAGCCGTGCAATTTGTTAACCGGAGCCATCCGGGAATTACCGGAGATGAAAAAGACCAGCTGGTCAAGGCTACTTTTCATCATTACCTCGACAGCACCAGGGATGAAAAAATTTACCCACTGTTGGGAACTACTTATCAGAAATCAAAAGAAAATGAATTAAGCCTCGGCCTCGACCTTCAGGGTGGTATGGCCGTTACGCTCAACGTTAGCCTCGACGGATTGCTGAAATCATTAAGTACTAATCCAAAAGATCCGAGGCTTTTGAAAGCGCTGGAAACTGCCAACCAACAAAAACTCACCAGCGATGAGGATTTTATTACCTTATTTGGTGAAGTGTTCAAACAACAAAACCCGGGTGTAAACTTATCTGCTATTTTTGCCGGTGCAGGGAAAACCATTAAAATTACAGACAACGATCAATCGGTTTTAAGCCAGTTGGAGGCCACTTCAAAAACAGCGATCAACCAAACCTACAAAGTACTTTTAAAACGTATTGACCAATTTGGTGTGGCTTCGCCTTCCATCAATATGGACGCGAATAAGGGTATTATTAATGTGGAATTGGCCGGCGTGCAGGATGAGGACAGGGTAAGAAATCTCTTGCAGGCATCGGCTCACCTTCAATTCTGGGAAGTGTATAATATCGGGGAAATAGGAAAAAATATTGACGATGCGGATAAGACACTGGCTAATTATCTTAGCGGTGTTTCTGATACGGTGAAAACTACTGCTGAAAATGCAGCAGATTCTGCAAAATTGTTGGCGAATGAGCATCCGTTGGGAAGTGTGGTACATTTTATTCCACCTCAACAAGGCAGCGATGGCAAACCACAATATTATTCTTCAATAGCCACCGTAGAAGCCAGGGATACTTCTGTGGCCAACAGATATCTTTCGATGGATGTGGTGAAAAATAATTTTCCACCCAACATCAAATTCCTTTATGGCCTTGAACAAAAAAATGAAAAGACCGGTGACCGGTATTTTGAATTATATGCTATAAAAACTGTTCCCGGAACCGACAAGGCAAAACTGGAAGGAGAGGGTGTTGAAGATTCAAAGTCTGACTATGACGAGCATGGCAGACCGGCCATTAAGATGACCATGACTCCGACAGGAAGCCGTGTTTGGGCCAAGATGACTGCTGATAATGTGAACAGGCCCATCGCTATCGTATTGGATGATATCGTGTATAGCGCGCCAAATGTAAACGGCCCGATCGAAGGAGGAAATTCAGAGATCAGCGGAAACTTTACGGTAGAGCAGGCTCAGGACCTTGCCAGCATTTTAAGAATAGGTAAAATTGACGCTCCGGCTAAAATTGTGCAGGAGCAAATTGTGGGGCCTACATTAGGTGAGGCTGCAGTTCGTGGCGGTATGATTGCATTTCTTATCGCCTTTATAATAATCTTCATTTTAATGTTGATTTACTATAATACAGCGGGATGGATTGCGAACATTGCATTGATTTTAAACCTTCTTTTTACCGTTGGTATTTTAAGTGCTTTGGGGGCTACCCTGACTGCGGCAGGTATTGCAGGTTTGGTACTTACTATCGGTATGGCGGTGGATACTAACGTAATTATTTTTGAAAGAATCAAGGAAGAACTGGCCCGGGGAAAGAGCCATCAGCTGGCCGTAAGGGATGGTTATGTTCGTTCTTATGCGCCGGTTATAGATGCGCACGTTACCGTATTTTTAACTGCAGCTATCTTGTTTTATTTTGGATTAGGGCCTGTTCTTGGTTTTGCAACAACTCAAATGCTGGGTATTTCACTGTCCTTATTCTGCGGAATTCTAATTTCAAGATTAGTTACGGATTTCTATATGAATAAGGAAAGACATTTTAAATATTTTACCCGTTTTTCCAAGAAAATATTCCAGCATGCAAGCTATAAATTTATTGAATACCGGAAGGTGGCATATATGATTTCAATTGTCGTTTTGATTTTTGGAGTGGGCTCATTCTTCAATGGATTTGATAAAGGAGTTGAATTTAAAGGAGGAAGGAGTTATACTGTTCAGTTTAGCCATAACGTGGATAGAGAAACCATCAGCAATCCTTTACATGTAGCGTTTGAAGGTGATTATCCCGAAATTAAAACGGTGGGTGATGACAAGCATCTTGAGATCACTACTTCTTACCTGATAGGTGTAAACAATGCTGATAGTGCGGTGGAAGCAAGATTGTTCCAGGGATTAAAATCGCAATTGCCTGCGGGGCTTACACAAACAGAATTTTCCAAAAATTATATTCAGGCCCACCAGGTAGTACAACCGGTAATTTCAAAAGACCTGGAAAGAGGCGCTTTCAAAGCGGTGATCTTCGCTATTTTTGCTATCATTGCGTATATCTTTATTCGCTTCCGCGACTGGAGGTATTCTTTGGGTACGATCATCTCATTGCTTCATGACGTGTTTGTGGCGTTGGCTGTGTTCTCCTTCTTTAAGAATATCGTGCCTTTCCCGTTGCAGATCGACCAACACTTTATTGCGGCGATACTTACGGTCGTCGGATTTTCCATGAACGATACGGTTATTGTGTTTGATAGGATACGTGAGGACAGTCATAACATGCC
>JBDTKU010000177.1:0-8230 GCA_039935135.1 Ginsengibacter sp.
CCGTGATTGAAAGGCATTTTTTCCTGGCCGTAATGGGAACTCCTTTTTCCATTTCTTTTATGATCTCTTCAGGCTCCTCATTTCTCGGGTTGTCAGAAGTAAAAATTATCTTATCGCTATACTCGCACGCAACTTCCGCCATCTCTGGCCTTTTAGTGCGATCGCGATTGCCGCCACATCCCACTACGGTAATTATATTTTCCTTCCTCTTACGCAGATTTTTAATAGTGGCAAGAACATTCAACAAGGCATCCGGTGTATGCGCGTAATCTACAATTCCGACTATTTTTTCATTGGGAGAAACGATATAATCAAATCTTCCTTCAGCTCCTGTAGTGTTACTCAGAATCTGTAACACTTTGGATTTATCATCCCCTAAACAAATGGCTGCTCCATACACCGCTAATAAATTATAAGCATTGAAAGTGCCTATCAACCTGAAATGAACTTCCACCTCATCGATTATTAATTCCAGGCCCAGCAAGGAATCTTCAATTATTCTTCCTTTAAAATCAGCCATTGTTTTAAGGCTGTATAAATATTTTTTGGCATTGGTATTTTGAAGCATCACACTTCCACGCTTATCATCCGCATTGCTTATAGCAAAAGATGAGGAAGGCAGAGAATCAAAAAACGACTTTTTCACTTTAATGTATTCGTCAAAAGTTTTATGATAATCCAAATGATCATGAGTGATATTAGTAAATATGCCCCCGGCAAAATGAAGCCCATCTACTCTGTGCTGATGAATCGCATGAGAACTGACTTCCATAAAAACATGAGTGCAACCGGAAGCATACATCTGACCTAATAAAGCATTGAGACTAATTGGATCAGGAGTGGTATGAGTAGAAGGAAGAACGTCATCACCGACCTGATTTTGCACCGTGCTGATCAAGCCACATGTATTTCCAAGAGAAGTATATAGCTTAAACAATAAAGTAGCCACGGTAGTTTTTCCATTTGTACCAGTTACCCCTACTAATGTTATTTTTTCGGTGATGCGGCCATAAAAATTATGGGCCATAATTGCAGCCGCTGCGGCAGCATTCTTCACCACCACATAATGAATTTCTTCCTTAAGAATCACTGGAATATTTTCACAAACAATTACAATCGCGCCGTTTTCAATGGCCGCCGGTATATACTCGTGACCATCCGTAACCGTCCCTCTAATAGCAATAAAACAACCGCCCGGCTTCACTTTGCGCGAATCGATCTGTAAACTCAGGATTTGAATGGTAGTATCTCCTACTACTGTTTCAAGGTGTACTTTGTATAATATTTCTTGTAATGAAGCCATTAATTTAATTGAAGTTTTATTGTTTCACCTTTATTAAATGCCGTATTTCCTGCAAGAGATTGATAGATCACTTTTCCTCTTCCGGATGCGTAAACTTTTAAGCCCATATTCTCTAAAACAAATACCGCATCTTTTAATCCCATCCCTATTACATCAGGAATGCTTCTCTGTGATTCAGAAATATTCTCGCTGATGAGTTTTGCGTTGTTGTCCTGTAAAAATCCCATCGCCCATTTCCCTGCAGCCGAATCTGTTTCGTTATACTTGAACTGTTCAAGGATATTATTCACATCCTTTTTCATTCCATAGAATTTATATAAGTCGTTGTTTGCAGGAACATCATTTGGATCAAAATATTTTTTTCCAACCATACTGGCGTATAACCTGTCAGCCACTTCTTTAAACACAGGGCCAGAAACCGATGCGCCATAAACGTGTTTGGATTCACTGCTGTTTTGAATTACCACACCGATGCTGTAAACAGGATCTTCCGCAGGAAAATATCCCATAAAGGCTGATTGATAAATTTTAGAACCTTTATTATACCCACGATTATCTTGTGCCGAAACTGCAGTTCCCGTTTTGCCCGCAATTGTATAAATATTACTTTCCAAAGCATGACCGGTTCCATGATCATCTTCTATCACCGCTCTTAAGCATTTTTTTAATTTCCCTAAAGTTTCTTCGCTGCAAATTTTATCAACCAAAACCTGTGGTTCAAAAGTTTTAACTTCACCACTCATATCATTGATTGAGCTCACCAGGTAAGGTTTCATCATCTTACCATTGTTTGCCACTGCGTTATAAAGCATCAAAAGGTTTAAAGGAGTTTCCAGTTCTTCATAGCCGTGTGCCATAAATGGAATGGTTGTCTTTGCCCAATATTTACTGGTAGGTTTTTTAATGTACGGACGAGGAGCCCCTACAATATCAATTCCTGAGTTTCGATCAAGCCTAAGTTTGAGAAGATGATTGTAAAATTTGGTGGGCTGATTGTGATAATATTCATCTGCCAGTTTAGCAAAAGCCACATTTGATGAAATAGCAAATGCTTCTTTCACAGAAATCTTTCCGGTTCCCAAATGAGAATCAGTAATGTTCAAACCATAAAAATTTTTACGCCCGCCTTCGCAATCCACAATAGTTCCTGTATCTACATATTTATCTTCGAGGAGGGCAGTTAAGGTCGCCAGTTTAAAAACAGAACCTGGTTCAGTTCTCATTCCAAATCCATAATTATAATCTTCCCAATAAGTTCCGTCAGGTCTTTTTCCTAGATTGGCAATAGCTTTTATTTTTCCCGTTTTTACTTCCATCACAATGCAACTGCCATGGATCGAACTATTCTGATCCATCATCTTCAGCAAAGCATTTTCTGCTACGTCCTGGATATAAGTATTAATCGTGGTAATTACATCCATTCCGTTCTTAGGCTGTATTTCAGCGCCATCCACAGGCACATACGTCCCTGCCGTGTAACGCATTAGTCTTTGTCCAGTTTGTCCCTTCAGCACACTATCGTAAGATCTTTCCAAACCCACGTTTCTGCTGGTGTCGCCTCGCGATAGGCCAATAGTACGATTCGCCAGTAAGACATAAGGATTGATCCTGTTATCTTTTACTTCTACAATAAATCCACTTTTATTTCTCCCTTCTCTCACCAAAGGAAAATCTCTTAGCGCCCGGTAATCTTCAAAAGAAATTTTCTTCTTCAGACTATAATAACGAAGCTTCTTTTTGTAATTAGTGAGCAACAATTTTTTATAGGAGGAAGCGCTTCTGTCCTTAAATATCTTTGCAAGGGAAATGCTCAATGAATCCAGGTTTTTATAAAATCTTTTTCCATCTCTTTCCCGAAGACCATCGGCTGCAAAATCAATATAAATATCAAAAACGGGGATGGAGGTACTGAGCATATTTCCATCCTCACTGAAAATGCTTCCTCTTTCAGCATCGATATCCATATATTTCAAATGTTGTTTGTTGCTCATGCTTTTCCAATAATCACCCTGAACTCTTTGTATATAAACAGCACGGCCCAATACTACCACTCCCAACAAGATCATGAAGAGAAAGGAAAGATGAACGCGCCATAATATGTCTTTTTTTATATCCAATTTTGAGTTATCAGTTATCGTTATGAGTTACCATGTTGAGATTTTGCTAAATAGATTTATAGATTATTTGCCTGCCTTTGCCGGTAGGCAGGTTGCTTTACTACTATTTCATTTTTTGTTTCACTCCCGATTCACCATTCACCATTCACTACTTCTCCTCCAGCGTATCTATAATCCTGAAAGGCGGCGCCATCAATGGTTTCAAGCCTAACGGCTCTACCGCCTTTGCCAATTCACTTTCCTTGCTTCTGAAAATCACTTCCTGTTTCACTGTTTTAAATTCGTATTCCTTCTCTTTCAAATCCTTTTCTGTATTATTTATGTTCCTCATTGTCTTATCCGCATAATGCCCATTGGCTATGTAGATGATCGCAAGAGCCGCAATAAAAAAATAAAACGGAATGTTCTTTACAATCCACCGATTGTACATCCACAGCCAGGGTTTATTCCCGGATGAGTGCTTTACTTTTTTTTCACTATTTATATTGTTTTCATTTATCATTTTATACTGATAAAGATGTAATCATTTAATTTTTAGTTCTTATAAAACTTATTTCTTTTCGGCAATGCGTAATTTGGAACTCCTTGAACGTGGATTTGCTTTCAACTCTTCTTTTGATGGAATAATGGGCTTTTTAGTAATCACTTTCAGTTCGCTTTTAGAAGGATTTCCAAAAAAATCTTTGGGTTGTTCCGTTTCAAAATTTCCGTTTTTGAAAAAATTTTTAACCAACCTGTCTTCCAGCGAATGGAAAGTAATGACCGCAATCCTTCCTCCCTCAGCCAAAGATTCTACCGTTTGCGTCAGCAACTCTTTCAACACATTCAATTCATCATTTACCTCAATGCGTAACGCCTGGAAAACCTGTGCAAAATATTTTTCCGGATTGCCTTTAACCACCGGGTAAACCGCATTCTTAAATTCTTTTATAGTTTCTATCGATTGCAATTTTCTTACTTCTACTATTTTTTGAGCCAATGTTTTTGAATTAGTAACCTCTCCATATTGTTCAAATATTTTATGAAGCTTTACTTCTGAATAAGTTTTAATCACATCAGCAGCAGTCTTTGATTCATTCCGGTTCATCCGCATATCCATAGCCGCATCAAACCGGGTGGAAAATCCTCGCTCAGCTTCGTTTATCTGGTGGCTTGAAACTCCGAGGTCAGCCAATATTCCATTTACTTTTGAAATTTTATAAAAGCGAAGAAACCGACTCAGGTGACGAAAATTGTGAGGAACAAAAATTACCCTTGCATCATCAGGAACATTTTTTCGGGCATCTTCATCCTGGTCAAACACGATCAATTTCCCATGTCCATCTAAATTTTCAAGGATTTTTTTGCTATGTCCCCCGCCGCCAAATGTGCAATCCACATAAATTCCTGAAGGAACGATTCGCAAGCCAATTATCACCTCATGCAATAAAACCGGCACATGATATGCGTTTTGCATAAATTATGGTTTGATAGTTTTATCACCCGCCATAACCTCTTTAGCCAGGTCACTAAATGCCTCCGGTGAAAAAGTTTCAAAGAACTGTTGGTATTTAGTTTTATCCCAAATCTCTATTTTGTCAATAGCAGACACCAGGACGATATCTTTTTCAAGGCCAGCGTATTCCATAAGATTTTTGGGAACTAAAAGTCTGCCCGCACTATCGGGACTTACCTGGGTGGCGCCGTTCAAAAAATACCGCTTGAATTGGCGTACTTTGGGATCAAAATCATTCAACTTGCCTATTTCAGAAAATATAGGTTCCCAACTAACGGAAGTATATAGGCTCAGGCATTTTTCAAAACCACGATTTACGACAAAGAGTTCCACTCCACTTTCCGGCAATTGTTTTTTAAATCCTGCCGGAAGGAGAAAGCGACCTTTTGCGTCTAACGTAGCTTCGTATTCACCAATAAAGCCTTTCATGTATCCCGAATTTGTTGAAAGAATCAAATATCCTCCACAAAATAACACTTTTTCCCACTTCACCAACAAAATAAAGACTAACTTTTTTATCCACAATGCTCAAACTCAGTGCAATATTAGCTTTGAAGGGGAATTATTAGGATTTTCTTAAAAATAAATGTGAATTGGATGTTGATAAGCAGTGGATAAACTTTTAAGGAAGATTTCTGTTTTAGGGAGAAAGTAGAAATAAAAAAATATTAGTGGGGCGGTTTTTACAAAGTCAAGCTGAGATCAGCTCACTTTTTTTATAACAGAAAAGTCGAGTGTAAAACAACTTCCTTTTCCGGGCGTACTTTCCGCTTTGATTTTGCCATGGTGAGCATCCACTATGGATTTCACATAGCTTAAGCCAAGGCCAAAACCTTTGATATTATGAAGGTTTCCGGTATGAGCGCGGTAGAATTTTTCGAATACGCGATTTAGCGTTTCCTTATTCATACCAATTCCATTATCCTCTATTTTTATTCTGAAATGACTGTTGAAATTGCAGGTGGTCAATTTGATCTTCAAATCCTCTTTTGAATATTTCACGGCATTATCAAGCAGGTTGTTAATAATATTGGTAAAGTGAACATCATCAGCCAGGATCAAATCATTCGTCGATTTAAAATCAGTTTCCAACAGGCCATCCTTTTCTTTCACCGGCAATTCAATATTATTGATAGCCGCGCGGATCAATTCATGCGCATGCAAAGGAATCAGTTGTAAACGAACTTCCCGCTTGTCCATCAAAGCCGCTTCCAATATGGTTTCTACCTGCTTGTTCATTCTCTTGTTTTCTTCTTTAATTATACCCGAAAAATATTCCATTTTGGATTTATCATTGATAACTTTTTCATTTTTTAAAGCATCCACTGCCAAAGAAATAGTAGCAATGGGCGTTTTAAATTCATGAGTCATGTTATTGATAAAATCCGTTTTTATTTCACTTAGTTTTTTCTGCCTGAGCAGCGCCCGTATGGTAATAAAAAATGCTGCGAAAATAACGAAAGTGAATACCACCGCGCCTATCAACATCCAAACCATTTGTTTCCAAACAAGGTTTTTAATATGAGGGACTACGACAAACAAAAGTTCCTGGGGCGACAACCCCGTTGCAAAACTGGTATTGGTAGGAGCCAGCGGAAAAATAAATGCGGTATTATTAATGGTATCACTATAGGCAGCATAAAAATTTCTGGATTGAAGATCATCGCCGATCATGGAAGTGGTGGTGACGGCAAATTCAAAATCAAGATTCTTAATGTTGCTTTTTTCAAATTCTTTATTGATGATCGAGCTTACTTCGCTTACTGAAAAATTATGAGCAATTGTAGTAGGAAAAACCTGCAACGGAAAAAGAAGGTCCGCATTTTTGCGGTTGTCAAACTGTGATAATTTAGATCGTTCCTCCTCAAGGTCTTTAGCAGACTGGATCGTTACCATTTTGATGGTTTCTTCAAACTGGAGTTCTTTATCCTGCAATGCCTGCTTGATCCAAACTATCTGAAAAAAAACGATACCCAATAAGGAAATAAAAACAAGAACTGTAATTATTGGGAAAATTTTTTTCATTCACACAAATTTAAACTTAGCACACCGCAAAATCGCCGCGAAAGCTAACTATATTTACTTTTTTAACTAACTCTTATCTTTTATTTTGACAATAAAGAAAGGCATTTTTATTTTTTTTGAACAAATAAAATTAATTTAGAATTATGATGATACCTGATAAAGGAACTTTATTGATAGCCAACCCTTTTTTAAAAGATCCCAATTTTAGCCGTACAGTTATATTTCTATGCGAAAATGTGAAAGAAGGAACTTTTGGTTTTGTATTAAACAAGCAATTTAGCCAAACTTTGGATCAATTAATTTCAGACCTCGAAATGCCTGCCTTTCCTGTATTTTCCGGTGGGCCTGTGCAGTTGGATTCTTTACATTTTTTGCATCAATATCCAGATCTGATCAATGGTGGCGTTGAAGTTTTTAATGGCGTATATTGGGGAGGCAATTTTGAAAGCCTGCAAATTCATTTAAAAAATAATGATATCAGTAAAAACAAGATTCGGTTTTTTGTGGGTTATAGTGGCTGGACAGAAGGACAATTAGACATGGAAATGAAAGAAAATAGCTGGATAACGGCAAAGGCTACACGAAAATTGATCTTTGAAACAAGCGCCGCTGATGCCTGGAAAGAATCTCTGAATGTGCTGGGTGGCGATTATAAAATGATGGCTAACTTTCCCATAGACCCCCAGTTGAATTAAGGTGGCAGGTTTCTTGATACAGGAAAATAAAATATTATTATGAAAAGATTATTGGTTTTGCTGGCTTTAATGGGTGCAGGCGTTTATCTTATGCTAAAAGATTCTGACAAAAAAGAAATTAAAAAAGCTGGAAAGAAAATAAAAAACAAATTAAAAAAAAGCCATTTTCCTAAAAAAGTATCCGTGTCAGAATAAAGAATTTTTTATCATTTATTTTTATTAAAAACTGATTGCTGTATAAAATCCTATTTTACCCATCCAAACTGGCGATCCATTTTTATTGCCGAAGGATTGATATCAACCATAAAAAGTGGCTGAATGAAAAAGGGCCGCTGCTTATTGCAGCCAATCATCCCAATTCATTTCTGGATGCCATTATTTTAAGCTCTCTTTTTAAAAGGCCCGTCTATTCATTGGCGCGGGGAGATGCATTTGCCGGAAAGTGGATAATCAAAATCCTTACCTCGCTAAATATGCTTCCGGTTTACAGGATGAGCGAAGGAACTGAAAACCTGGGATTAAATTATTCCACTTTTGAAGCCTGCAAAAAATTATTTGAAGTTGATAAAATCGTTCTGATTTTTAGTGAAGGAAG
>JBDTKU010000178.1:0-10271 GCA_039935135.1 Ginsengibacter sp.
CCGCGCGTAGAAAATAAGCTTGTGTATGAAACGATTTTATCCCAAAGAAAATACCGCTTGCTTTTCCATCCCAAACCGGCGCTCTTTCACCATACAGATAGGGCAAAAAAATCAAACCTTTACTTCCCGCTGGTACGGAATCAATTTGTTGAAAAAGATTTTCATAATCCTCTTTGGAAGGTTTTTCTATATTTAGAAAAGCTTTAAACAGCCATTGCACCACATTCCCGCCATTATTTACCGGGCCGCCACAGATAAAGGTTTTATGATCCAGCAAATAATTAAAAGTCATTTCCTGGAAATTAAAAACGGGTTTTGGGCTTGCAATTCTAACTGCTCCGCTCGTCCCGATTGTCAAGGCTGCCGTGCCTTTGTCAATTGCATAGCTTCCCAAATTTGCAAGACAGCCATCACTTGCACCAATACAAAAAGAAGTTTCTTTAGAAAGTGATAATGAACTTAGAATTGAAGGATTGGCATTTTTTCTGATAAAATCAGTTGGTACAGGCTCAGAAAGTTGGCCTGCATTTATTTGGCATAATTCCAAAGAAACCTTATTCCATTTTAAAGTTTTAATATTAAATAATCCTGTTGCAGAAGCGATAGAATAATCTATTTCATAAACACCAAATAATTGGTACCAGATAAATTCTTTGATGGAAATAAATTTAAAAGTCAGTTTAAAAACAGAAGGTTGATTTTTCCGAAGCCAGATAATTTTACAAAGCGGAGTCATTGGATGAATAGGCGTTCCCGTTGCTTTATAAATACTTTTTGCTTCTGAGGATTTTCTGATTTGCTCTGCAATTCTTTCACTTCTCGTATCGGCCCAGGTTATCAAATTAGAAATCGGCTTTTTTTCTTTGTTTACTGCGATCAGGCTGTGCATGGCGCTACTAAAACTGATAGAAACCGGCGGATATTTTACAGTATCAATTATTTTTATGATGCAATTTTTAAATGCTTCCCATATAATTTCAGGATCCTGTTCAGAATATCCGGGCTTAGGGCTTTGGGTAGAATAATAAAATTGAGACTCGGCAATAATTATGCCTTTACTGTCCATGGCAATACCTTTGGTACTGCCGGTGCCGATGTCTATACCAATGATATATTGCTGATTTTTTCCTTTAGTCATTTAGGAAATAAAGGTATTAATTTATTGGCACAAGACGAATCTAATCAACCAGCATGTACACCGGAAGATTGGTCTGCTCGCGTGTAGTTTGCACTCGTTACCAAACATAGCACCCCAACAAGAAGATAGCTGCTTTTTATATTTTTTTAGTTCAAAAGTTTCTTGCTTAAGTTGCCACCTTTGTACTTTTTTTACTTTAACCCAATCGGTAGCAAAGACTTAAATTCCTACTGAAAATATTATCAAAAACGAAAAACTTCCCAATTCAATATCAGCCGCTGGTTTTCCACCATCTGTAAATTTCTAACGGCGCCTTTATTTCGACAAATCATTGACCCTGATATTTCTAAACCGAACAATTGATCCATGACCCAGGAACCCGATATGACCCGATGTACGTTTTAAGCCCGGATGATCCTTTTTGTCTAAAGTTCCTTTTTCACGGGCATCGGTAATATCTCCATCAAGGATTACCGTACCATTTAATATTACTTTTATTTTGGGCCCCTTCACAATGACCTCTTCATAATTCCATTCGCCCACGGGATTTAAAAATCCACGTTTTGCCGGTATCACACCATATACGGAACCGTGGTATTGGTATTCGTGCAGGTTTTTATAAATGTCAGCGTCATTATCTAAAATTTGTAATTCCATGCCCTGGTACGCAGCATCACCTTCTAAGGGAGCTCGAATGCCCAGGCCGTTATTGGCCCCGGGTGTTAGCATAAATTCAAAACGAAAATTGAAATCGCTGTACTCATCTTTGGTAAATAAATTGCCACCTCCGCCTTTATTAGGGCGAATCACCATATCCCCATCTTCCAAAACATAACTCTCTGTGGCACCTACCCAATTGTACATATTAGTACCATCAAACAAAACCTTAAACCCTACTTTCTTTTCTTCATCGTTCAATGTGAAAGGCAGTGGACGTGGAATTTCACGGATATAAATGTCACGGTAAGCCACGTGGGTACCATGGGCCTGCAGTTCTATTTGTTCTTCAGGAAATATCGGAATGCTCCTGTCCCAGTAATTTTCCAGTATTACATTATCTGTTACCAATACGCCGTTCAAATAAACAGTTACGCGATCTCCCTTCATAATAATATGAAAATTATTCCAATCGCCGATGGCATTATCAGCCAGTTTTAGGGGTTTGCTCGGATTTTTTTGATTGTTGTACAGTCCACCGGAACCAACTTCTGCGCCTACGTCCGTTCTGGATGTATCCCATATCTGCACCTGCGGGCTACCGCGAAGGTAGATACCTGCATCACCTTCTTTAGTAATTTTCCAATCAACATACATTTCAAAATCACCATATTTTTTGTCCGTGCAAATGTTCTCTCCTTTCCCGGTAAAATTTAATATTCCGTCTTCGCCATACCAGCCTTTACGCATAATAGAATCGGCTTTTTGTTGTTCTTTGGCTAAAGTCTTTTGGTCCATTTTAGCTCGCTTGATTGGGTCGGCCACCAGGCCTTTCCAACCTGTAAGGTCTTTGCCATTGAATAATGAAACGAATCCTTCTCCCGAAGGCATTTCGGCCAGAAATTTCCGAATGGCTTCCTTTTCATAATCACTATCAGAGCCTTTTAAAACCCCCATCGATTTAGTCAACAAGGTGCGCACTATTTCCCCATAATATTTTTTATCGGACAAGGCAATACCCATTATAGCGCGTGCCGATACTTGCTGAAGCGCAGGATCATCTATGTAGTTACCGGCAAAAACCAATGCATCAAAAGTTTTGGTTTTCACTACTTCATTCAACACCATTTGTTTTTGTGCGGTTGTTTTGGCAATATCCATCGCTTTGCGAAGCATTAGTAATTTTTGTTCGTCAGTATGAGCTCCCAATTTTATGGAACGAACGTATCCGTTTAATGCACGATCTAAATATTCTCCATTCGAGGTTTCTCCGATATGATATAAAGCTTCTGCTGCATTACTTCCATTCCATGTTGAAAGCGCATCTAAAGCTGCTGCCTTTGTTGCTGCCTCACCTTTATCAAAACTGCCTGAAACGGCATTTAGCGACTGCCGGTTACCGATGCTTGCCAATACTTTAAAAAACATCGGTTTCTGAGTTTCAGAAGATTTCTCCATTTCCTGTAATACCACTTTCGAACGTTGCGCAGGATCTTTTAAGTCAGCCGTTGCCGCAATAATTGCATCCTGAATCGCGCTTATTTCCTCCGGCTGAGAAGATGATTCGAGCAAAGAAAACAACTGGGGTAAATCATCTTTAGTAACCATTGTTTTTAAAGCTGAAAAGGAGGCTTTTCGTACTTCGTCATTATCACTTTTTAGAAGGGGGAAAACGATTCCTGATTTATCTGTTGCAGCACGAGCCCCTAAAACATCTACCAGCGCAGCTTTGGCACCGGCAGATACCGCAGGCATGGCCACAGCCACACTATTTACTACATTGTCACCGCTCATTATATCCAGGGCATTCTTTACCGCCGTTACTTCGCCACTGTCAGCATCTTTTAATAGCGATAATAAAACCGGCAAAGATTTTTCTCCTCCAGTTTTACCAACCGCAGCAATTGCGGATAAACGAACATTAGGATTTTTATTTTGCAGGTATTTAGTAATATCAGCTAATGCAGATTCATCCTTTGCATCACCCAACATAGTGATGATTTCAGCCTGTACATCAGGGTTAGATTTTTTTAATTTTTTTAGCCATAAAGCCGTAGTGCCAGGATTGATATTTTTTGATGCGATCATCAAGGCAGCCGCGCGGTACTCAGCATTTTTATCGGATGAAGCGGCCAATAGCATTTTGGTATTTTTCTCTCCCATACTTTGAACTAATAAAGTCATCGCAGCAATTCTTGTATGAACCTGGTTATCCTGCTTTGCTTCTTTCATTAAAGAAGATGCCAGTTTCTCTGCCAGTTTATTATTCCCGTTTTCTAAAACCCGGCTGAGATACAATAAGTAGGAATCAGTTGCATTCGTTTCCTCAAAAGTGAAATTGCTCTTTTGAGCGGCATTACTTAATATTTGAGAAGAAGAAACATCCCCAATATTTGCTAAAGAATATAATGCCACCTTGGCCAACATTTTATCATTGCTGTTTGCGAGTGGTGTTATGAAATTAACAGCATTTTGATAACGGCAATCTCCCAATGCTTTTATCAAAGACAAACGGACATTCCCTTGCGAGTTTTGTGCCGCAGTCAGCAATGCTTCCTTAGCTGCAGGTGAGTTAATTTGTATCAAAGCTCTTGCTGCATGGTCAGTTAATTGTTCATCGCTAAAATAATTTTTTAAACAAGAAACCGCATCATCGCTTTGGCCAACTATCTGGAGCTGACTCATAATAAACGCTTTGTTTACCGGATCTGCCGCTTTTGCTAACGCCTGACAATAGGCTTTTTCACTCATTTTTCGCCAATCTTCTCTACCTGGCTGTGTTACATAATATGAAAAACCAGCAATAGCATATTCTGGTTTGGTATTATCTCCTTTACCTGGCGCATAAAGTAATTCAGCTATACCAGAAAGCCCATCTTCCCCCATTGCTGCTATTTCTTTCATACCGTCACTGAGATGTGCAGAATCTTTAGCAGGCATTTGTGCTAATAAATCAGCGATCTTGGTAGAAAGCGTGCGCTGGTCTTTATTTTGAGCCTTTGCCATTGTTCCCCACATCGTGAAGGCAAGGGCTATAAAAAATATTTTCTTCATAATTATCAACTTGATCTATTTATTAATAATTGAATAATTTGTTACCATCATTAATTGGTTAAAAAATTCTAAGCCTTCCAGATCCACTTATATACTCCATGGTTCTCTCAAAGGTGGAAACAGCAATCGGTTAGCGCCTTCGTCTCCGATGAACTCTTGTTTTTCCGGATCAAATTTCAATGACCTGCCTAATTTTAAAGCTACTAATCCCATGTTCACAATGGTACATGATCGGTATCCATTTTGTTCATTCAGCGCAAATTTTTCGCGTTTCTTTACTGCCTGTATAAAATCAGTTACCTGCGGCTCAGGATCTGGAAAAGCAGCCAATTTCTTTTCCAGGTCAGGAATGTCGGATCGGAAACCCTGGTATAATTTTCCTTTGGGCCCTTCAATATAAGGTACGTCCACATTGCCTTCGCCATCCAATATTATTTTACAACCATCTGCATAAGTATATTCAATACGTCGCCAGGTTCCAACCGCATCCGGGTGTTGCTGAGGCGCATCTATTTCTACAGAGATTGGGCTGGTATTATCTTTCCCAAGGAAATATTGGATTGGATCAATGTAATGCTGGCCCATATCGCTCAATCCGCCTCCATCGTAATCCCAATATCCCCTGAATGTCTGGTGTACGCGATGAGGATTATACGGTTTGTATTGCGCGGGTCCCAGCCAGAAATTATAATCCAGTTCCGGAGGAACGGGGATCGGGTCAAGATGAGTTTTTCCTACCCAATAAAATTTCCAGTCGAAGCCTGTAAGTTTTCCGACGGTAACTTTAAGCGGCCAACCCAATAACCCACTTTCTACTAATTTTTTTATCGGCTTTACTGTAGTTCCCATTCCATAAAAAATATCCTCGAAACGGAACCAGGTATTCAACCGGAAAATCCGTCCATGCTGTTGCACCGCTTCTACCAATTTTTTCCCTTCACCAATTGTATGAGTCATAGGCTTTTCACACCAGATGTCTTTGCCAGCCCTTGCAGCATCGGCAGCTATAATGCCATGCCAATGAGGCGGAGTTGCAATATGCACGATATCCACTTCGGGTAATTGAATAAGCTCACGGTAATCTGTAAATGTTTTTAACCCTTTATCTTTTATCATCTCAGATGCCTCACGAAGGTGCCGGCGATCTACATCGCAAATGGCGACGACTCGTGTACCGGCGTAAGCAAAATGATTGCGGCCCATGCCACCTACGCCAACTACAGCTTTGGTGAGCATATCGCTGGGTGGAATATATCCTTTTCCACCTAAAACAAAACGCGGTACTATGGTAAAAGCAGTAACGGCAAGCGCTGTGTTTTTAATAAACTCCCGCCTTGGAATAGTATTCTTTTTCATCTTTCTTATAAACGTTTGTTTAATTGATTTTAAAATTATAAGGGATTACCTATTGTAACAAAATAATAAACTTTTAGGAGAAAGAGACAAATAATTCACTAATTCCAGGTCGTTTATTAGAAAATTAAAAAGAGGAATGAAATAATATGTGATGAGACCCATTTTGATAAAAAAATTACAGTCACTTCTTTACCTATAAAAAATAAATAATCGAATTGAACAATCAAGATTTTTGTTGGGCAAAAGAGGTGTAGCCGATAGTGGCTTGCCTTAATAGATAGAATTAATATCCTCTCTCATTCTTCCCTTCCATATAATTTAAAAAGGCTTTGTTCACCACGCGGTTGCCACCGGCAGTCGGATAGTTTCCGGTAAAATACCAGTCGCCCAGGTTGGTGGGGCAGCATTTGTGAAGATCTTCAATAGTTTGGTAGATGACTTCCACCGGAATATGTATTTCAGGAGGAGTAATTAATTCTGCAATCTTTTTATCAAGATCTTCTAATGAAAATGGTTTATAAATTTCCCGAACGATATTTTGTGTTTGCAATTGATTGTTTCTTTTTAATTCTTTACATTTTTCAAAAAGGCAATTCAATTCAGATTCCATTCCTCTTTCTCTAATCAATGCCATGGCGGCTTTGAAAGCAACAAATTCACCCAACTTGCTCATATCAATCCCGTAACAATCTGGGTATCTTATTTGCGGAGCAGAAGAAACCACGATAATTTTTTTAGGCCCAAGCCGCGCAAGCATCCTGATAATACTTTCGCGCAAGGTGGTTCCTCTTACGATGGAATCATCTATTACAACAAGCGTATCAATTCCCCTTCTGACTGTTCCGTAAGTGATGTCGTACACATGCTGCACCATTTCGTTGCGGCTGTTATCTTCAGTAATAAAAGTGCGAAGCTTTACATCCTTGATGGCAATTTTTTCCATACGGACTTTTCGGTTAACCATCTCCGAGAGTTTCTCCTCATCATAATCTTTTCCCCAGCTTAATATTCTTTCGATTTTTATTTTATTGAGGTAATCCTGCGCTCCTTTTATCAATCCGTAAAAAGCAGTTTCTGCCGTATTAGGAATGAAAGAAAAAATAGTGTTTTTTAAGTCATAATCTACGGCTTTTAGTACTCGCTCGCTAAGGTGATAGCCTAAGGCAATTCTTTCTCTGTAGATTTTTTCGTCGCTTCCTCTTGAAAAATAGATGCGTTCAAAACTACAAGCTTTCCTTTCTTTGGGTTCAACGATTTGCTCCACTGAATATTCACCATTTGCCTGGGTGATAAGTCCATTTCCGGGCATTAATTCTTTCACCTCGTTTTCTGCTAAGTTAAATGCGGTACGGATGGCAGCCCTTTCGCTTGCAGCAACAATCACTTCATCATCAACATAATAATAACAAGGGCGAATTCCGTGGGCATCACGAACTACAAATCCAATTCCTTCGCCGGTAAGTCCTCCAAATGTAAATCCTCCATCAAAGTAAGGAACGGCTTTTTGCAGGATTTTGACAATATCCACGCCTTCGGGTGAAATCTCATCTGCCTTGATCAAAAAATGTTGAATGATATCAATCATGGCGGCGAGATCACTGCCACGATCTTTCTCAGCCCTGGGACTATTGATCAGTGAAAATATTTCATCTTTATTGATGAGGTTGAAATTACCTGCCATCGCAATGTTGCGTGCGGGAATGGTATTTCTTTTTATAAAAGGATGACAATATTCTACGTCATTTTTCCCTTGGGTTCCATAGCGTAAATGGCCAAGCAATAACTCTCCTAAAAAATCAATATGACCTTTCATCAACCCGGGATGTTGCTCAATATCGGGGTGATATTTTTTTATTTCGTCCACCTGGTTTCCTATTTGCGAAAACAGATCCGCAATAGCCTGGTTAGCCGTGCTCCTGATCCTATGCAGAAAAGGATAACCGGGTTCAGTATTTAATTTTATTGAAGCGATTCCCGCTCCGTCCTGGCCCCGATTGTGCTGTTTTTCCATCAGGAGATATAGCTTATTCAGGCCGTATAAAACAGTGCCATATTTTTGCCTGTAATAGGAGAAAGGTTTGCGAAGCCTTATAAAAGCAAGGCCACATTCATGTTTTATTTCGTCGCTCATATTGGAAAGACGCAAAATTAAGATTAATCTTTGGGCTTGAGGTCTTTAATTTTGAAAGGATTCTGTTATAATATTGCTATTTTATTCTCGGTTTATTAATTAAGTGCATTTGTAAATTAATGACATACAGGACTAAATTGAAAAGGCCTAAATTTATTTTTCTATTACAATAAGTTTTTTTAATTTAATTTTATATTTTGTATCAAAAATTTAATCATGGCAAGACCCGTTAGAAATAATGAAGTAGCAGGAAAGTTAAAAACCCTTAAGGAACAATTGGCCGATTATAAGGCTGAATTAAAAACGGTACATCCTACTTTTAAGATATCTAAAAATGGTAAGCGATTAAGTAATATTGAAGCTACCATTACCAGGTTAGAAAGAGAAATAGACACGCTTAAAAAAAGAGAAGAAACTCTCTAAATTGCATTCTGCTCTTTTTTAAAAGATTGGTTTAAGGTCATTTATAAAATGCATTTCTCAGTTTGGGAACTGCATTTTTTTTATCTTGAAATGAAAAGAATTATCCGCCAGGGTGCTGCTCAATCGCTTAATTAAGTATTAAGCCGATGCTTTGAAACTGCAAAAGTTTACCTTTGCAAAAATTTATTATTGCCTTCCTTTAAAGGGAAATTTTATAGACCATAAATATGAATATTGAACATCTTTCTGAACAACAAATAATACGAAGGGAAAAATTAAAAGAACTTGTCAGGCTTGGAATTGATCCGTTTCCAGCGGCATTATATCCCGTAAATACTACTGCCGTTTTAATTAAAAACAATTTTAAGGGAGAGGAGAATAAAGAGGATTTTGCAGACGTATGCATTGCCGGGCGTGTACTTAGCATTCGTGACATGGGAAAGGCTTCTTTTGCAGTGCTGCAGGATGCCACTGGAAAAATTCAATTATACATTCGCCGGGATGATATAGCTAAAGAAGAAGATAAAACACTTTACAACCTTGTTTGGAAAAAGCTAATTGACATTGGTGATATTATCGGTGTGAAAGGGTATGTTTTTATCACAAAAACCGGCGAGACTTCCATTCATGTTTCAGAATTTAAAATATTATCAAAATCGCTTCGGCCATTGCCCGTTGTAAAAGAAAAAGATGGGGAAACTTTTGATGAGGTCACAGATGCTGAATTCCGATATCGCCAGCGTTATGCGGATCTTATTGTGAATCCGCACGTGAAAGAGATTTTTATCAAAAGAACAAAAATGATGAACGCCATTCGTGAATTTCTAAACGATCGTGGCGCGCTTGAAGTGGATACTCCTGTTCTGCAAAGCATTCCGGGAGGCGCTGCTGCAAGACCTTTTAAAACGCATCACAATGCATTGGACATTCCTTTTTATTTACGAATTGCCAATGAGCTTTATCTGAAAAGATTGATCGTTGGAGGTTTTGAATGGGTATATGAGTTTAGCCGTAATTTCAGAAATGAAGGAATGGACAGAACTCATAATCCGGAATTTACCGTGCTCGAATTTTATGTAGCCTTCAAAGATTATTTTTGGATGATGGAAACAACCGAGCAATTGCTGGAGCAGACTGCCATGGCGGTAAACGGTTCCACAAAAGCGATGAGCGGTGACAGGGAAATTGATTTTAAAGCGCCATACAGAAGGATCACCATGTATGATGCGATCAAAGAATATACTGGCATTGACATAAGTGACAAAGATGAAGAGGGGTTGCGTGAAGTTTGTCAACAGTTAAGCATACACGTAAATAAAACAATGGGGAAAGGAAAGCTGATTGATGAGATTTTTTCTGAAAAATGCGAAGCCAATTTTGTTCAGCCCACTTTCATTATTGATTATCCCGTGGAGATGAGCCCACTTACCAAAAAGCATAGAAGCAAAGCGGGTCTGGTAGAGCGTTTTGAATTGATCGTAAACGGAAAAGAAATAGCGAATGCTTACAGCG
>JBDTKU010000179.1:0-7597 GCA_039935135.1 Ginsengibacter sp.
TAAATTCAATCTTACCTTCCAACACTTTTTTACTGATGAGTGAAAAAGCGGATAAACCATGCAATACAAATTCCATCATTAAAGCATTTTCTTTGGTGTTTGCAGCAGGGAAATGTTTTTTTACCAACCCAAAAAGTCCATCTACTTTATAAAGCATCTGAATCTTGTCTTCATCTTTCATATCGAAAGAAATATTTAGCTGGTTGCCAGAATCAAACCATTGGGTGACTGCCTTATAAGGATTTTCCGTTACCACCGATTCGCGGTTTCTTCTTTTCTTCAGAGAATCAGGGTTGGGGAAATATTTTGCAAATTGAGTTCGAATGGATTTTTCCAATAAATTATAAGCCACCTGGTAAGGGCCTTCCTGTTCGCCTTCATACACCAGTTCAATTTTTCCTGTTATGGAAGGAATGATGCCCGTGAGGTCGCTGATCCAAACCTGGGTTTCTTTTTCTTTATTCATGATCGCACGTCTTTCGGCGGCACTCACTGCATTTTCAAAAGCAGAAATGGTGAGCCTGGCAGAAACGCCACTTTTTTTATCAACAAATTCACTGTTGCGGGCCTCAAACGAAACCTGTTCCACCAACCGCTTTATCAGATCACTTACCTGCACTCTTTTTATTTGATCACTGTGGATGGAGGCTTCCTGCTCTGTGATGAAAAGTGAATTTTCAATACTGGTTGGATAATGCGTAAGTATCTGGCTTTCGATTCGATCCTTCAATGGTGTTACGATTGCGCCGCGGTTGGTATAATCTTCAGGGTTTGCAGTGAAGACAAACATTATATCCAGCGGTAATCTTAATTTAAAGCCACGTATCTGCAAATCGCCTTCTTCCAAAATATTAAACAATGAAACCTGGATGCGGGCTTGTAGATCGGGTAATTCGTTGATCACAAAAATGCCACGATTACTCCTCGGAATAATTCCATAATGAATTACTCTTTCATCTGCATAACTCAATTTTAAATTAGCTGCTTTTATCGGGTCGATATCGCCAATAAGATCTGCAACACTTACATCAGGAGTAGCCAGCTTTTCGCCATAACGTTCGCTGCGCGGCAACCATGCAATGGGAGTGTCATCTCCTTTTTCCGAAACAAGGTCACGGGCATATTTACTAAGCGGTTTGAAGGGATCATCGTTTACTTCGCTACCCTCAACGATGGGAATAAATTCATCCAGCAATTCGGTCATTTGCCGCGCCATGCGGGTTTTGGCCTGGCCACGCAAACCGAGAAAAAGAATATTATGACGTGATAACAAGGCTCTTTCCGTGTCAGGAATTACTGAATCTTCATAACCAATAATTCCGCGAAAAGTAACTTCCTTTTTACTAATTTTCTTAATAAGATTCTCGCGTAATTCTTCTTTTACTGATCGAGGTTTGTAATTGCTTTCTTTAAGTTGTCCGAGGGTTTTTATATTTTCAATGTTCATTTATTTTTCTTTGTAAAATTTAATGCCTTCAATAAAATTGAAATCTTTTTTATTATCAGTGTATAACAGCAAATCATGCACTATTGCAGTAGCAGCAATAAAAGAGTCAGATATTTTCATATCATTTTGGGAAGAATATCTTTTAAATAAAGAGAACGCCTGTTCAGATATTTTTTCATCAATAAATGCAACCTGGTATGTTCTAACCAATTTTAAAAATTCTATACGTTGATTATTATTTTTTGCTCCATTAATCAACTCGCAAGCGGTAATCACGGAGATGCAATATTTATCTTTCAGATATTTTAAACTTTCCTGTTTGGTTTTTTCGCCTCTAAATGCCTTAATTGGAATATCAGTGTCAACTAAAACAGATTCAAATATTACCATGATTCTTCTCTGAGTTTTTTTGCATCAATATCAAAATCTTTCCATTTTCCAAATAACCAGGTATGATCAATCTTTTCTTTTTTTGTTTTGTCTGATTGGCCAATATTTTTTTTAGGCTTACTTTTAATATTTACCCGTTCTTTGGTTATTTTCTTTTTCTTATCTACACAACCTCCTAACCTTTCTACTAACTCTATTAAAAGTTCTGAAGACTCATCCGGTATATTTATAGTAATTTCTTTCATTGCATTTTTATTGAAGTTACAAACTTATTTTATCAAGAATTCAACTAAACCATCTAAACCCTCTCAACCGAATAATCTGGTAATCCAATAATTTAATAATTCCTCAAACCCTTCCTTAATACACCGTTTTCCTTTTGCCGCTTTCAAAATCTTTAAAGATAAAGGCACCCAACCTGTCAAGGGAAGCGAAGAAAGCTTTGCCATTATTGGTTTCTGTAAATTCAGTTACAAATCTTTGAAGATACGGATCGCTGGCAATCATAAAAGTAGTGATAGGTATTTTTAATTTCTTGCACTGCGCGGCAAGATTAAGGCAACGGTTCAAAATTCTTCTGTCAACTCCAAAGCTATTTTTATAATAACGTTTACCTACTTTTAAACAAGTTGGCTTTCCATCGGTGATCATAAAGATTTGCTTATTAGGATTTTTTCTTCTCCTTAAAATATCCATTGCCAGTTCCAGGCCGGCAACAGTATTGGTATGATAAGGCCCCACCTGCAAATAAGGAAGATCTTTGATTTCCACTGTCCAGGCGTCATTGCCGAAAACCACAATATCCAAAGTGTCTTTAGGATATTTAGTCGTAATTAATTCACTCAATGCCATCGCCACTTTTTTTGCAGGAGTAATTCTGTCCTCACCATATAAAATCATGCTGTGCGAAATATCAATCATTAAGACGGTAGAAGTCTGCGCTTTAAAATCTGTTTCACGAATTTCCAGGTCATCCTCGTTCATCATAAAACTTTCAGTTCCATGATTGATCTGTGCATTTCGGATGGATGAGGTAAAATCTATTTGTTCTAAAGTGTCCCCAAACTGAAAAGGCCGGGTTTCAGGATTTATCTCGTCTCCATTTCCGGGCTTAAATGTATTGTGGTTGCCGGTCCTTGATTTTTTCAGCTTCCCGAATATTTCTTCAAGGCTACGCTTCCTTATTCCTTGTTCAGTTTTTGGAGTAATTTTGATTTCACCGGTTTGCTTATTGTCATCTATGTAACCTTTGTCTTTCAATTCTTCAATAAAATCGCCCATTCCGTATTCATCATTGGTGAGCTTATATTCCTTATCCAGTTCTGTAAGCCAGCTTAAAGCTTCACCCACATCGCCACTTGTATAAGTAAGCAATTGCATGAAAATATTCAACAGGTTTTCAAATGTTGATTTACTATTTTCATTCGGATCGAATTTTGAAAAATTATTGAAACGCATTTATTGTAACGGATTCTTTTTTGTAAAGGTAAAATAAAAATCTCCTGTATTTGTTGGTTCACTGCTTTCAGCCTTTAGCATTCAGCTTTGAGCATCAGCCTTTACCGCAATTTACTCCACAAAGATTTTCTTTAATAAATTCCGTTGTTAAAAATAAAAATCCCGGCAACTTTATAGTCACCGGGATTCTTATTCAATTAAAAATTCGTTTCCTATTGGGTTTTATCGTGTGGCTGAGTATCCTTTTTTAAGGGAGGATTATTTGTTATAACCTTATTAGTGCTTTCAGGTGAAGGCAGACTAACCAATGGCTTCGTAAAATATTGCTCCATTCCCTGTAATTGCTGTAATAACTGAGTTACCACCTGGTTGTCATACGCAAGATATTGCTGGCGGTTTTCATTCAGGCTATTAAAATACATGACCTGTTGTTCAAGATCGGTACGCAAAGCATTTGATACTTTTTTTGCCAGAACAGTATCTCCCGCCCTGTAAGCAGCTAATAAAAATTGCGCTGAAATCTGATTCTGTTGCTCCCTGCGAGAAGCCATGCCATAAGGAAAATTTTCCTGCAACATGTTCTTATCACATTTTTCCAAAAGGTCCTTAGCTTCCTTTAATTTTCCTTTATCAGCAAGGCTATTGGCTACCTGTGAATATTGCATCCTCAGTGTGTTCAACTGCTGCCTGTTGGTTTCATCAAAATAAGTCCCGGGTTTATCAGCACCGCCAAAAGCGAATTTCTTCATCATCACATTATAAGCCCACGTATCATTAACATCAGCGCTTTTTACTGGCACCAACCTGTAGGTCAAACCATCAGTTCTCAGATATTGCGAAAATCCAAGGTCAGAATAATGCGCGGTAAAATAGATCGGTCGCTTCCATTTGTTAGCAGCAATTATATTAAGAATCGCACTTTCATTTTTTAGCAACGCATTTTTCGGAATGGTGAACTGGATTTTGGACAATACCGTATCATCAGGATTCACCGTACCATTTTGTCTTACCAACGAAGTATCTACAGGCACTTCCACATTTTTAGTGGGGAATATATTCAGGAAGTCGTTGGCATTCTGATACATTCTGGAAGGATCGTCACTTCCTGAATAATCTTTCATCATGGTGTAAAGATCGAAAGGAGTATTCTGATCCACTTTAGCACCTGGCAGGTCGGGAAAGAAGTAAACAGCATCCCTGTTGCTTCCAAGGATTTGCTCAGGAGTCCAGATAATCGGGATAGGATCGCTCTTGTTTATTTTATAACGCAATTCATTCAAATACCAATCGGTACCAAGCAAGCTTGAGTTGATCACTCTCACATCGCGACGTATGCCAAGCACTTCCTGGTCAAACCAAAGCGGGTAAGTGTCATTGTCTCCAAACGTAATGAGTATGGCATTGGGTGCACAACTTTCCAAATAATCTTTTGCAATATCTCTTGCCAAAGTTTTCTGGCTACGGTCGTGGTCGTTCCATTCCTGGCTGGCCATCAATACCGGAACAGCCAGCAGGCACAAACCAGCGGCTGCATAATTGGCCATTTTAGGTTTCAAATACTTGTCAAAAAGTTCCTTTACATACATAACTCCAATCCCTATCCACACCGCAAATGCATAGAAAGACCCTACATAAGCATAATCCCTTTCACGTGGCTGGTTACCCGCCTGGTTCAGGTAAAAAACAATCGCAATGCCTGTAAAAAAGAATAGCAAGCCCACCACCAAAGTATCTGACTTATCTTTATTATATTGATAAATAAGCCCCAGAAGACCAAGTATCAAAGGCAATCCAAATAATTTATTGTTTGATTTATTATTTTTTAAAGTTTGAGGCAATTTACTCTGATCGCCGAGACGCATACTATCATAAAAGGAAATACCTGTTATCCAGTTTCCATCGCGGACATTTCCCATGTCTATTCCCTGCAGATCATTTTGTTTCCCTGCAAAATTCCACATGAAGTAGCGGATATACATCCAGTTAAGTTGGTAGCTAAAGAAAAAAGAAATATTGTCAGCCATGGTAGGCTTTTCGTAATATTTCCCTGTTTTAGGGTCTTTTTGAATACCTGCAAAACTTGCATAATAATCTGCGTGGCCCTGGTCATTACTATTATCCCACATTCTTGGAAAAAAGTGAAGATCAGACGGATCGTATTCAGTCACCACCTTTTTTCCCTTTAATACATATTTATCCTTTCCTTTCACATAAGTGTCTTTGTAAGTCTGGCTTGTTGGTTCATCGGTAAAATCCTGGCCCTTTAAAATTGGCCAGTCGCCATATTGTTCACGTGTCAAATAACCTTCAAGACTTAGGGGATTATCTACATTGAACATATCAATTGCAGGATCAGCATTGGAGCGGATCATAGTGGTGAAATAAGTAGAAAATCCTAACAGAATAAACGCGAAACTCCACATAGCAAGCCTCAAAAAGTTCCAGTCCTTTTTCCTGGCAAGCCTTAGCATCAGGAAGATCAAAAACGCTACCAAAATAAAGAATAAAGTAAAACCTGAAAAGAAAGGAAGACCAAAACTATTCGTTAAAAGAATATCAAAATTAGAGGCCAGTTTTATACTCCATTGGATCATGGGAACCTGGACAATACCCGTAACAACACAGGCTGCAATAAATGCCCAAAAAGTTCCCCATTTGGTCACTTTATACCTTTTGAAATAATACAACATCACGATAGCAGGAATGGTAAGAATAGCCAATAAATGCACGCCTACCGCAAGTCCTATCATATAGAAAATCAATATCAGCCAGCGGTCTGCAGGCGTAAAATTTCCTTTTACCCCACTTAGTTTTTCATTTGTAACCGCTTGCTCCCATTTAAGCGCAGCCCAAAAAACGATTGCAGTAAAAAAGGAAGAACTGGCATATACCTCAGATTCGACAGCGCTATACCAGAATGAATCCGAAAAGGTATAAGCAAGCGCACCAACGGTTCCCGCTGCCATTATGGTAAATATCTGTGTGCCGGTAAGAGGATTGGGGTTGTTCTTTTCAAGAATTTTCCTTGAAAAGTGAGTGATGGTCCAGAATAAAAATAAAATACAGAATCCACTCATCAATGCGCTCATCGTGTTCAAACCAAGAATAGCCGTATTCGGATTGGAAAACGGAGCCATGAACAACCTGCCAATCAGGATAAATAAAGGCGCTCCGGGCGGATGTGGAATCTGAAGTTTGTAGGCACTGGAAGCAAATTCACCGCAATCCCAAAAACTGCCGGTGGCTTCCATAGTTGATAAATAAACGAAGCAGGCAATGATACAAATTGCCCACCCGGTAATGTTGTTGATACGTTTATAACTCATATTATGGATTTATCGAAAGATGGGCAAATATAAAGCTATGATGGCTACAATTCTTTCACCGTATCATTTTTTATACAAAGGATTGTTAATTGTTTTTATTAACTATTTAATCCTTGTCTCAAAGAATTTAGATAGAAAAGCCGGAACAATAAATTTTATTTGTGAGCTTTCTTACTCTAATTTTGATTTTTATTAGTTTTCTTTTTATCAACAACCCCGGTTAATTTTCATTGAAAAAAGCTTTTATCCAACTTCATGTTGCAATAATTCTGGCTGGATTTACTGCTATTCTCGGAAAACTAATACTATTAAATGAAGGTTTGCTAACTTTTTACAGGATGCTGCTGAGTGCCATTATTCTCGCAGTATTTTTATTATACAAAAATCAGTTACAAAAGCTATCCTTTAAAAACGCACTGAAGCTATTTTGCGTCGGAGCCATCATTTCACTTCATTGGGTTACGTTTTATGGAAGTATTAAATATTCTAATGTTTCTGTTTCTGTCACCTGCCTGTCCGCTATTGGTTTTTTCACTTCCTTTTTTGAACCATTAATCATGAGGCGGAGAGTGGATTTTGTAGAAGTAACTCTCGGCTTGTTAGCGATTGCAGGCGTTTACCTAATCTTTAATTTTTATCCACAATTTAAAACAGGGATCATTTTTGGAATTATTTCTGCAATGCTCGCCAGCATATTCCCCATCTTGAATAAAAAAATATTGAAAGATTTTTCGCCCAATACTGTTACACTCTACGAAATGAGCGGAGGATTTATGGCTCTTTGCTTCATACTACCATTCTACTTTCATTTTTTTCCACCCGCTTATTATTTGCCAACTTTTAGTGATTGGTGGTGGCTGATTGTGCTCGCTGGATTTTGTACTGTTTATGCATTTAATCTTAGCCTGAATGCTTTAAAACACCTGACCGCATTCACCACTAATCTTTCCTATAATTTTGAACCGGTGTATTCTAT
>JBDTKU010000180.1:0-3790 GCA_039935135.1 Ginsengibacter sp.
GAAAAAGGAACCAATTGATTTTATAAATTTTCATCTAAATTTGCCACAACAAAATTTTACGATAAACCTAATGAAGGTTTTAATTAAAAACGCAACCATACTTTTCCCCTCCTCTCCTTTTCACGGAAAAATAAAAAATATTTTTATTGATAACGGCTTCATCTCAAAAGTGAATGATGAGACAGGAGATGCTGATGAAACGATCGATATCCCGGGACTTTATGTTTCTGTAGGGTGGATGGATTGCTTCGCCAATTTTTGCGATCCGGGGCAAGAATTTAAAGAAACACTGGAAAGTGGCGCCAATGCTGCTGCTGCAGGCGGATTCACCGAAGTGATGTTGATCCCGAATACGCAACCCGTAGTCTATAATAAAAGCCAAATAGAATATTTGGTTCAGAAAAGCAAATCATTACCTGTTAACATTCATCCAATCGGAGCCATAACTAAAAATGCAGATGGCAAAGAATTGAGCGAAATGTTCGACATGTTCAATAATGGAGCCATCGCATTTTCAGATGGGACAAAACCGATTCAGTCATCCGGCATTTTGCAAAAAGCATTGGAATATATTCTTGCGATCGGTGGTACCATCATACAATTGCCAGATGACAAATCCATCGGGACCCACGGATTGATGAATGAAGGAGAAATGTCCACAAGGTTAGGTTTGCAGGGAAAACCTGCGCTATCCGAAGAGCTAATGATAGCGCGGGATATAGAACTGGTAAGATATACCAATTCTAAAATTCATTTCACAGGAATTTCTACTGAAAAATCTTTGAAATTAATAGCGGAAGCAAAAAAAGAGAAACTGAATGTTAGTTGTTCCGTTACACCCTATCACTTGTTTTTTTGTGATGAAGACCTCTTTGATTATGAAACCAATCTAAAAGTGAATCCTCCTTTGCGCAATAAAAAAGATCGTGAAGCATTGAGAAAAGGAATTAAAAACGGAACGATCGATTTCATTGCTTCTCATCACCAACCACAGGATTGGGATCATAAAGTTTGTGAATTTCAGCATGCTGAGTTTGGAATGGAAACTTTGGAAAGTGTTTTTGGCGCTGCAAGCATTTGTGGAATTCCCATTGAAACTTTTGTAAAAATGCAAACTGAAAATATTCGTAAGATTTTCAACCAACCCCCTTCTGCCATTGAAGAAGGTCAAATAGCCAACCTCACTTTATTTGTTCCTGGCGAAGAATATGTTTTTGAAGAAAAAGATATTTTATCAAAAAGCAGGAACAACGCCTTTGTCAATAATAAGCTAAAGGGAAAAGTGATTGGGATAATTAATAAAGACAGGCTATTTTTGAATAAATAAAAGTATTTTATCATGGAACAAGAAATAACCACCAGCAGCACAAAGGGCATTGTAATTTCATTGGTACTAATTGTAATTGCCATGATTACTTATTTCCTGGATATAAATAATAATTCTTATACCCAATATATTAGTTTTGCCGTTTTTATTATTGGTATTATTTGGTCAGTAAATAATTATGGAAATCAAATTGATCATAATTCTACTTTTGGAAATTATTTTGCTCATGGATTTAAAATAGCAGCATTGGTGACCGCCATCATGATCATTTACGTAGTAGTTTTTGTTTACCTTTTCCCCGATGTAAAAGAAAAAGGAATGGAAGCAGCCAGGAAAAGCATGCAGGAAAAAGGAAAATTAAGCCAGGAGCAGATCAATCAATCAATGGAATTCACCAAAAAATTCTTCATGGTATTTGTTATTGCTGGCACATTATTGGGATACCTTATTTTTGGCGCGATTTCCGCATTGATCGGGGCGGCCGTCACAAAAAAGAATCCAAGGCCAATTGAATTTGACCGTTAAACCTATTTTTACATGGATATTTCCGTTATCGTTCCGCTTTACAATGAAGAAGAATCTTTGCCCGAATTGGAAGCGTGGATAAGACGTGTCGCAGACGAAAATAATTACACCTACGAAGTGATAATGATTGATGACGGAAGTACTGATAATTCCTGGGCCGTACTACAGGAATTGCATGCTCTCAATCCTGTAGTAAAAGGTATTAAGTTTCAACGAAATTATGGTAAAAGCGCAGCGCTTAATGAAGGCTTTAAAATGGCCAAAGGCGAAGTGATTATTACTATGGACGCTGACCTCCAGGACAGTCCTGATGAAATCCCCGAACTGAGAAGAATGGTGTTGGAAGATGATTTTGACATCGTTAGCGGATGGAAGAAAAAAAGATTCGATAGTACTCTTTCTAAAAATATTCCTTCTAAATTTTTTAATGCAGCTACCAGGAAGGTCAGCGGAATTTATCTTCACGATTTCAATTGCGGCTTAAAAGCTTATAAACACAAAGTGGTAAAAAGCATTGAAGTGTATGGAGAAATGCATCGTTACATTCCCCTGATCGCAAAATGGTCGGGCTTCAGAAAATTTGGCGAAAAAGTGGTGGAGCACAGAGCCAGGAAATATGGCGTAACCAAATTTGGCTGGAACCGTTTCATAAACGGGTTCCTGGACTTGGCCTCTATCATGTTTGTTGGAAAATTTGGTAAAAACCCAATGCATTTTTTTGGACTGTGGGGGACACTTTCTTTTCTCTTTGGATTTTTGGTTTCTTTTTACCTTACGGTTACGAAATTCTTTTTTGATCAAACAGGAATGACGCAAAGGCCTTTGTTTTTTGTAGCACTTGTGGCAATGATCATCGGTGTCCAGCTTTTTCTTGCAGGGTTCCTGGGGGAGATTGTTTCTAGAAACGGCCCTGAGAGAAATCATTATTTAATTAAAGATAAAATTAGTTAATGTGCCAATTAGCTAATGTGCTAATTAACAAAATATAAATTCCTATTATTTATTCGTTTACTGCAAATTATTTGCAATAAAAAAAGTAAAGCTTTTCGTTTTCTTTAAACAGTAAAGCAACCAATAATTCAAAAAAGTTATTCACTGTGCCTCCTCAAAAAATCATCATCATTGGCCCCGCTTACCCTTTACGTGGAGGAGGTATTTCAACTTTTAATGAAAGGTTGGCAAAGGAATTTATCGATGATGGATTTGATACCACCATCTACACTTTTTCTTATCAATATCCCTCATTTCTCTTTCCCGGGAGCACCCAATATTCTACAGAATCAGCGCCGGAAGGGATTCCTATTAAAATAAAAATCAATTCTGTAAATCCAATTAACTGGATCGTTGTAGGAAATGAATTAAAAAAAATAAAACCGGACATTGTGATAGTAAGGTATTGGCTACCTTTTATGGGGCCTTGCCTCGGCACCATTTTAAGAAGAATAAAAAAGAATCACCACACCAAAGTGGTTTGCATTGCTGATAACATTATGCCTCATGAATCCCGGCCCGGAGACAAAATTTTTACAAAATATTTTATAAAACCCGTGGATGCTTTTATCACGATGAGTGAAAAAGTATTTTCTGATCTTAAATTATTTGCAAAAGGTAAGCCTGCTCAATTGGTTCCGCATCCATTATATGATAATTTCGGAGAAATTATTTCTAAACAGGAAGCCAGGAAAAAATTGGGAATTAATGAAAGTGATAAAGTGATTTTATTTTTTGGATTTATAAGGAAATACAAAGGACTGGATATACTGTTGGAAGCATTTAAAATTTTAAATGCTAAGCAAGCAATTAGCAGCCTGAAATTAATGATCGCCGGCGAATTTTATGACGATGAAAAAAAATACGCTGCGCTTTTAAATGATCCTTTGATTAAAGATTGCCTGGTTTTGCACACTCATTTTATTGCTGACAACGAAGTGAAAAATT
>JBDTKU010000181.1:0-2836 GCA_039935135.1 Ginsengibacter sp.
AAAGAAAAAGCAACTGTAAAGCAAGGCCCCGACGGATTTAAAATTGACAAGCACGGAAACCTTTTTGCTGCCGGACCAGACGGAATTAATATCATATCTCCCGAAGGAAAGTTACTGGGATTAATTAAAGTCTATGGCCGAAAAACCTCTAATTGCTCGTTCGATAAGGCTCAGGGGATTCTGTATGTCACAGCCGATGACGGGATTTTGAAAATTGTTTTACATCAGAAATAAAAAAAAATCAAAAATATAAATGTAGAAAAACCATATCTCTGTTTTTCATTAAAACCAGTTCCTCAGCATCGCCTGACGTTACTAACATTTCTGCATTACGTACAATCTTTTGTCTTTCCCGGATTGTGTAAGCTGATCGTTTCCCTTTATAATTAATCTATCCCATTCCAACGTTCTTTACGCATCGAAACCATGCAACTACAAATGAATGCCACCAACTGCACATTCTCCATTTGATTGCTTTCAGTAGCAAGGTAGTTTTATCAGCAAAACAATTTTTAAACAATTGAATTATTTGTTTTGAAACTGCACTGGCGTACTACAGGATAGCTGTGAAAAATGCTAAAGCAGTCAATCAGCCGGTGCGATATTATCGATTGATGGGTAATATATTTGTTTTACTCGACCAATATGATTCCGCCATATATTACTACCAGCATAGAAGAAAAAATATTGACCTGGATCATTGCGAAGTGCATTTTGAATTGATATTCACCACCAGCTACGATCAATATGCCATCAGGGCCATTCGTTTCAGCGCGTTGGAATATTTATTAAAACCAATAGACCGTGATGAATTGCAACGAAGTGTACAAAAAGCCATAAAAAGAAATGCTTCTCCGCTTCCCCAGCAATTAGAAATGCTTATCGAAAAAAACGAGAAATAATTCATTACTAACCGGGATAATTTTAAAACAGCATCTCCGTGTACAGTAAATAAACAAAAAACCGGGATTTTTATTTTGTAAAATCATTCAGCTTTGAATAATTTTTGTTGTCAGGAGAATAGAAATAATTTTCGAAAAATATTTTTCTATTTTAAAGGGAGCTAAAATTTGTAAGCTCAAATAATGGGTAACTTTGTAATCAATATTTTAAAAATAAAATGACTGTTACCCTACGAAATGAACAATTAATGGAGCCATTTTTTTCAGTAACAATTACTACTTATAACAGGGCGGATCTTATAAAAAGAGCTTTAAACTCCCTGCTTTTACAAACTGAGACGGATTGGGAAGCTATCATTGTTGATGACGGAAGTACGGATAATACAGAATCTGTTATAAAGCCTTATATGGAAAATGAAAGTAGAATTCGATATGTTTTTCAGAAGAATATGGGATACTCACTTTCGAAGAATACAGGTATTTTTTTATCAGGCGGAAAATTTATTACTTTTCTTGATTCAGATGATGAATATCTTCCTAATCACCTGGAAACAAGAAAGGCAATTTTGAAAAAACACCCCGAAATCCAGTTTTTATACGGCGGCATAAAAGTAATCGGTAATCAATTTGTGCCGGACAGATTTGATAATAAAAAATTAATTCCTTTGTCAGAATGCGTTATTGGCGGCACTTTCTTTGTCAGCAGACCATTAGCCATTTCTTTAAAGGGATTCAATGATATACCAATGGGAAGCGATGCTGATTTTTTTGAAAAGATAAATAAAACGTCTGCGGTGATCCGTGAAACTTTTATTCCGACTTATGTGTATCACCGTGAAAACCCTGACTCGCTAACTAATTTATCAATGAGAAAAGAAAATCCTGGAGAAAATTATGATTGAACAAAATGAAAAACCAGGAACATGAATATAAATTTTCCAATCATAAAAACAAAAAGGCTTTTGCTTCGGCAATTTGGAAAGAACGATCTTGAAAATGTTTTCAAAGGGCTTTCGCACCCTGATGTTATCAAATATTACGGAGTAAGCTTTGACAGTCTTAATGCAACAAAAGCCCAAATGGATTTTTTTGCATCTCTCGAAAAAGAAGGGACAGGAATATGGTGGGCAATTTGTTCCATTGATAATAAAATATTTTATGGTGCAGGAGGATTGAATAATTTGAATAAGGTTCATAAGAAAGCTGAAATAGGTTTTTGGTTGCTGCCTGAATTTTGGGGCAAGGGAATTATCAAAGAAGCAATTCCATTAGTTTGTGACTATGGTTTTGAAAAGCTCGGTCTTCACAGAATTGAAGCCATTATCGAATCAGAAAATATTGCCAGCAAAAAAGTAATAACTAATTCAGGCTTTCATCACGAAGGAACAATGAAAGAATCTGAATTTAAAAATGGCAAATATATAAGTCTTGACATTTATGCAAAAATTGCGCGGAAGTGATTGGTTTAATTGTAATTTTTTAAAAAAAGACAGGCGGGCATGGTTTTATGGGGGAACTACTTTTCATTTTAATCAAGGTGAAATTAAAACCATCAGGGATAATGGGGTGCTGATGTATTACGTGAAGTATTGAAGTGAAAATTTGAAGTAAATCAATTTTATTTTCCAGTGGACAAACAAAAGGAGAAGATTCTTATTTTTATAAACTTCTCTGCGCGATTTGGCGTAAAATTTAAAAGCTGCCTCAAAAATAATTTGGAGGCAGCTTTCTTTTGCAAAAATAAATTTTCAAATTTCCGGCGTATCCAACTCAGCCAAAGATTTATTAATCTCTTCCTGCGACACTTCGAAATTCACCAGTTTGCCATCGAGATATTGTTCGTAAGCGCTCAAATCAAAATGTCCATGTCCACACAAATTGAATAAGATGGTTTTAGAAACGCCTTCTTCATCGGCTTGCTTTGCCTGTCTCAT
>JBDTKU010000182.1:0-2902 GCA_039935135.1 Ginsengibacter sp.
ATAATCACTTTTACAATTTCATCCGTGTCGCCGTCAAAATGATGGCCGCCCGGAAGCACTTCACGCGTAAACCTCTTTAAAGTAATCCTGCTGACATCAAGCGTCTTATCATCGCTCGCGCTTAGAATCACTACTTTTTCATCTTGAAGTTTGTTAATCTCAGAAATTACGTCCATACTTCGTTTTGAATTTTCTCCAAAAATATCTGACCAATGAATTTCAAAATCCGTAGTTCCCGATGATGCCATGAGGAAAGATACGAGCACTTTATCATCAATATCTTTTGAAAACCCGTTTAAAATAAAAGGCAACACATCTGCTCCAAAAGAATATCCAATCATGACCACCTGCTGATCCTTTCGGCCAGTAAGCTTTTGCTTCAGCAGGCTGGCAATATCAGCGGCTGTTTTTGCAGGCGTTTTTTTGTCCCAAAAATAAGATTTGGCATTTAGTGCAATTACATCAAAACCTTTGTGGTGAAGCTTTTCACATAATGAAGTAGAAAACTTATTCATGCCACCGTCGCCACTGATATAAAAGATCAACGGTTTATTATGAGTGGCGGCGGTCCATTCTTTTACGGGAAGATCCTGTGCATACACGGTGTCAGATTTTAAATGAGGTGCTATTAAAACGCAAATGAGAATTAAAAGTTTATTCATAAAAATTTATCAGGGTTGCATCACTTTATTAAGAGCCAAAGGTAATTGCAGAAGGTCATAATCATTTTCATAGACCAAAAATTTATCTTTCCAGGTGGTTGCATATTTTTCTTTAAAATCTCTGAGCCCATGATAATGCCTGAATCTCTTAAAATTCTTTCCGGCAAATTTAATAAGCTGTTCAGCTGGGCTGTTTGCTTCTTCCATCCCTGTCAATGGCACCATTCCCATATTGATGTAATGATAATTCTTTTCTTTGGCATATTCCACCAGCTTTACAATAAGAGCATCCATGCATCCTCCCGGCGCATCAGCGGTTTTTCTTATCAAATCGTACGTACATTCATCCGGCGAATAGTCAGGAATAATATTCAGAAAGGCTACTACATTTCCTTCCGAATCTGAGATGGTGATTACCTCATGATCTATCAATTCCTTCTCATCAAACATACCCTGCGAAAAAACCTGTTCTTCTTTATCAAACGCCTCCAGCCACTCATCCGAAACGGCTTTAAGTTTTTTTACAAAACCCTCTTCCAAAGGCGCATTATAAATTGCAGTCGTAAACCCCTTTTTCTGAAGACTGCTCAAACCATTCCGAAGCGACCGTTTATCTCTTCCCTCCAAAGTAAAATTGCGTGCATCCAAAATAGCTTCCTGGCCGATAAATATTTTTTGCTTGCGAAGCTGATCAAACCACATAATGCTGTTTTCGTCCACACGATAAAAGGCGGTTTTTAATCCCATCTTTTTACATAACTGATAAAATTCTGAAAGCACTTCAGCCTTGTGCTCCTCTGCACAAACCGGCTCGTCCAGTACGATGGCGAATCCATTGGCAATCTTATAAGACACAAACGCATCGTGCACTTCAGAAAAAAACAATAATTTATCAGGAGAAATTTTGAAATGATCTACCGATGAATTTCCAAATTCACTTAGCAAATACTTTGCCTTTTCTCTTCCTGTTTCTGTGGCGTCTTCCACATTTAAAAAAGGCCTGATGATGGTGAAGAGAAGAAATCCCCAACTCAAAAACCCAAGCAACTGGATCAACAAAATAAACTGCCTTCCAAAGGCGGTGTGAGGATGAAGCGGGTCTTCCTGCAGGAAGAAGCTCCGGACTGCAAATTCAAGGGATTGTTTCCAGGTAAAATCTATTCCGAAATGTTTTACTTCGATAAAATAAAATCCTACGAAACCAAAAAGAAGCACTGCGAGAAAAATTATGCCTACTGATAAAAATCCTATCCGGATCCTCCTGGCGCTGCTCCTGATACGATATTGGCTCCGGCTGATCAATAATAAAATAATTATAATGACAGCAAAAAAAGCTTCTTCATAGTCAAGTGCTTTGGTGATATTTCCAATCACAGACAAGAACGATAGCACCATTGCCAGCCGCCACGCATTCTTCAATCCTTTAAACATATATGCGGAAGTGATCAAAAGAGCAAGTCCAATAAAAAGTACCAAAATGTTACTGGCATTAATGGCATCCAGCGGAAGAAAAGTTCTTATCAGTCTTAAACGCGGATGCAATGGCGGCGTAACTACCGAAACAATATCAATAACTCCCAGCGAAAAAATGAGCAATGCCGGAACGATCCGGATAAATAAATAACGTCCTCTCCATAAAAAAGAAAGAATACCCAGCAACATTGGAAGCCAGAATTCAAAAACGCGGTATAAAACTGTGATAGAAAGTGCGTCCACGGTAGAATAACCATACATCTGCAAAATGTAAACGAGTGAAAATTCAACAGCTCCAAGCCCTCTTAAAAAAGGAGAAGTCATCATCAGCAAAACAGAAACGATGTATCCAATGGCAGCAACCGTTACAGAGGCGGGAAGTCCTAAAGCGAGCATCGCAATATAAATATGAAACATCCCCGTGAACTCTACACCTGTTGAATATAATATGCTACCCGAATATTTTTTAGTGCTCACATTGGCCGCAAAAAGTCCATCAATAACTGTGGCGGCCCGTGGAATTTTCGCAATGATAAAACGATAAAGCTTTCCTTTTTCTTTAAGGGTTTTAGCAACACGAAAAATAATAAAGATGATCGCCATCAACACAATCAAAGCCGCCCACGCGCCCTGCGACTGGTCCTTTGCAGATAAAGCAAAAAGAATGACCACCGGAAAGCCAACCAAAAAAACAGTAAACAATCCGGCAAATGCATAAAGGCCGCTTGCCTGGTGAATTTGTGATTTATTAAAGCCTCTTTTTCTTA
>JBDTKU010000183.1:0-12518 GCA_039935135.1 Ginsengibacter sp.
AATTCTACAGATTCCGGCTCTATAAATTCGTGGGTAAGATCGTTTTCAAGAAAGCTAACGGGGGATGCGGGGAAATTTAGAATGATCTTTTTATCAAAACCCCATGGCTCCCAATAGCCTGCTAAAACCTGGGCGAACATATCTTCGCCCCAGGTTCCAAATAGAGGATTACCCGGAGTTTCATCAGCGGGGAAAGATTCGATTACTACTTTATCATTCTCAACTTCGATATTAGTTTTGCCTCTGTTTTTTAATAGATAATTGGAATAAAGAAAACGTGCGGCCAACTCTTCAAATTGAATGGGGTGCAAGATTTTGTCATTTATTTTTTCCAGGATATTTTTTTCTTTGTTTGCAACAGAACCGTTATCCTGCATGCAGGCAACGATTCCAAATCCATTCATTCCCAAAGAAAAATTAAGATTCGTTGGCTCGTCCTTATAATTAAAAACATCTTTTGAATATTTCACTTTTACTATCGCGATGCTCCATGGTTTTACCCCTTTAAATTCCATCGGCACGATAAGAGACTGCAACATCAGGTGGAATTTTGAAAATCTTTGTTTGAGAGCAGGAGAGATTGCAAAACTTTTTGCATTGGGTCTTTGTTTTGAACGGCTTCTTTCCAATGTTATATCATGGTACAAAACGCCGTACACAAATTTCCCCATCCATAAAAAAAGCTTTTCTTCCGGGATCTTTTTAACTGCTTCATACCCATTTTCAAAGGCTTCTTTTATTTGTATTTCAAGTTGCTCAAATGTATCTTTTACCTTATCAGAGCATGGCAATTTTAAATCATCATAATGAATGCCCGTAACCTGGTCGAGCATTGTGAACTTTTTATTTTTTAAAGAAAAACGGTCTAAAATCCATTCAGGAAAAACAGTTATTTTTTGTTCGGGAGATGTTAGGTCTTCGCCGGTTAAAAAACAAGTGACGTCTTCAAAATGCAGTGTTTCAAAAGGATTGAAAAGTGAAAAGGACATGAAAAAAATTTATTAAATAGGTTTAGCAAAGTAAAATAGAAAAACGGATTATTTGTTGGTTCACTGGATTTCTTAAAAGGAATTCGTTAAGAAAGTGTTTCAAGAGATGATAAAATTCTCTCTTTCGTTTTTTCATCACTCAGCGTTTCCGGAACAAATTTTTCACCAATTAGTTTTTCATACAGCTCAATATAACGGTTACGAATAACCGAAATCCATTCGTCGCTCATTTCGGGAACCTGCTGGCCTTCTTTTCCCATAAAATTATTTTCGATAAGCCATTCTCTTACAAATTCTTTACTTAATTGTTTTTGCTTTTCTCCATTTTTTTGCCTTTTTTCGAAACCATCAGCATAAAAATATCGGGAACTGTCAGGGGTATGAATTTCATCAATCAACATAATCTCATCACCCAATTTTCCAAATTCATATTTCGTATCCACCAATATCAGTCCTCGTTTTTCAGCCAGTTCTTTTCCTCTTGCAAATAATTGTAAAGCATATTTTTCCAGTTGCTCATAATCATCTCCTGGCACAATATTTCTCCTTATAATTTCTTCTTTGCTGATGTCTTCGTCATGACCCTCAGCGGCTTTGGTAGAGGGCGTTATAATTGGCGAAGGGAAATAATCATTTTCTTTTAAACCTTCCGGCAATTTTACACCACACAATATTCTTTCACCGGAGTGATAGGTACGCGAGGCATGCCCTGTGAGATTTCCGCGAACTACCATTTCTACTTTAAAAGGAACACAATTTTTACCAATAGAAACATTCGGCGCAGGAGTAGCCAGCAGCCAGTTGTTGCAAATATCTTTTGTGGCGTTTAGCATATAAGCCGCCACCTGGTTCAGTACCTGGCCTTTGTTGGGAATTGGCTTTGGCAGAATCACATCAAAAGCTGAAATGCGATCACTGGCTATCATTACTAAAATTTTGTCGGAGATAGTGTAAACATCTCTAACTTTTCCTTTATAAAAACTGGTTTGTCCGGGGAATGAAAATGAATGCATATTGAAAAATGTTAGTTGCAAAAGTGCATATAATTTTTAGTATTCAGATGGCCAAAGATTTTAAAGGCTGGCTGAATAAAGAAATATTTACTTACCATCAATAGAAAGCTTAAATTGCTATAGAATTTTTAACCAAAATTTTATCAATATGAGTAAGCTAACCCGTATCTCATCCTTATTTGTCATTTTATTTTTTATTTCTTTAACAACTTTCGCCCAGAAAAAGACGATCAAAGGAAACGTACTGAATAAAGCAACGCAAGAAGGCGCGCCGGCCGTTTCTATAACGGTTAAGGATGGCAATGAAGGAACCTACACTGATGAAAAAGGAGATTTCTCCCTTGATTTTAGTCAGCCACTTCCGGTAACATTGGTTATATCATCAATAGGTTTTAAGGAGCAGGAAGTGGAAGTAAATAATTTGTCATCCATTGTGAAGGTTACGCTTGAAACTACCAGCACATTGGGACAAGAGGTCGTGATTTCGGCCACCCGAACTCCGGCGAAGATCCTGGAATCGCCCGTAACTATCGAAAGGATAAGCGCTGCTGATATCCGGAATTCGGCGCAGCCCTCGTACTATGATATTATTTCCAAACTAAATGGTGTAGATGTGGTCAATGCCTCACTCACTTTTACTTCTCCCTCTACAAGAGGCTTTAATGGGAGTGGTAATCTCCGGCTAAACCAGATTGTGGATGGAATGGATAACCAGGCACCTGGTTTGAATTTTTCTGTGGGAAGTGTGATTGGCTTGATCGGGCTTGATGTGGCAAGCGTAGAACTGTTGCCAGGCGCGTCTTCCGCATTATATGGCCCTGGTGGAATGAATGGAGCGATTGTAATTAACAGTAAAGATCCTTTCCGTTACCAGGGATTGTCTGTGGAAGCCAAAAGCGGTGTGATGAATATTGATAATAAAGATCGCAGTGCTTCACCTTATTACAACTTTCAATTGCGCTGGGCAAAAAAAGTGAGTGATAAATTTGCGTTTAAATTCGGTGGTGAATATGTGGAAGCACAGGATTGGGTGGCTAATGATTATCGCGATTATGATCGCCTGGGAACTACCGGCGGTTTGAAAAATGGGACAAGAGCAACAGATCCAAATTACGATGGCGTAAACGTTTATGGGGATGAAACTACTGCTGACATTAAAAGTAATGTATTGAATACTATAGCGAAAGCAGCCCCTTTTTATGCACCTTATATTAATTCCCTTCCTGCTTCCATTCCTGTTTCCAGAACGGGATATGATGAAAAAGACATTGTAAACCCTGAAACTTATAACCTGAAAGTTTTTGGGGCAGCAAGTTATAAACTTACTCAGAATACTTCTTTAAATGCGGAAGGATATTGGGGCACAGGAAATACGGTTTATACAGGAAGCGATCGTTATTCTTTATTGAATTTGAAGATCGGGCAGTATAAAGTTGAGTTGGTAAATACACATTGGTTTTTGCGGGCCTACACAACCCAGGAAAATGCAGGCGAATCTTATAATGCAACGGTTACGACCAGGCTCGTTAACGAAGCGTGGAAACCCAGCGGAGGAGCTGACGGTTGGTATGCAGAATATGCAATGGCTTATTTGAATGAAAAATTAGCAGGGCAAACAGATATTGCGGCTCATCAATATGCGCGGGGAGTGGCGGATGAAGGAATGCCTGCACCCGGTTCTGCCGGGTTTAAAAAGCTTTTTGACAAGGTTAGAAGCATTCCTATTTCAAAAGGCGGTGGCCTTTTCGTAGATAAAACAAATCTTTATAATGTAGAAGGCCAATATGATCTTTCTGAAAAAACTTCAAAAGTGGCAGATGTGCTGGTGGGCGCTAATTATAAAAGGTATGTATTAAATTCTGAAGGGACGCTGTTTGCTGATTCATCCGGCAAGATTCCTATCAATGAAGTGGGAGCTTATATCCAGGTTACTAAAAAGATATTTGATGATAAATTGAAATTAATTGTTTCAGGCAGGTATGATAAAAATGAAAATTTTGACGGAAGATTTACACCGCGCTTTTCTGCTGTGATTAAGGTAGCTGAAGACAATAACATCAGGTTGTCTTATCAACAGGCGTATCGTTTCGGATCCACTCAGCAACAATGGATTAACCTAAGAGTAGGAGGAGGAACCGCACTAATTGGTGGTGTACCTTCCTTCAAAACATATTATCATTTTGATACCAATCCTGTTTATGCCATCGACAATAATTTATTTGCCGGATCTCCCCAGGTAGCTGATTTGAATAAATTTAAAGCGGAAACGGTAAATTCTTTTGAGGGTGGTTATAAAGGGCTTTTATTTCAAAAAAAATTATTGGTTGATTTATATGGATACTATGGAGTATATCATGATTTCATCTCACGAACCCTGGTAGCCCAATCAGTAAATGGCGATAAAAGTGTGTTTACTGATCCCGCAACGGTCAAAGCAAACCTGAATGATCCAAAATTGACCACTACTTATTCAGTTCCTGTAAATGTAAAGAGTGATGTTAATACTTATGGTTTTGGATTGTCACTGACCTATTCCCTTCCTCACAATTTCTTAATCGATGGAAATGTATCTTCCGATCATTTGGGGGATGTTCCCAAAGGATTTATCGCAGGATTTAATACTCCGGAACTGAGGGCCGGAGGCTCTTTTAGCAATACGGGATTTGGAAAACAAAACAGGTTTGGGTTTAATATCGGCTATCGCTGGCAGGATAAGGTAGATTACCAGGGAGATTTTGCAAATGGAGTCGTACCCGCTTACCAGACTGTTGATGCACAGGTGAGCTATAAGTTTTTCAACCCCAAGGTTTTGCTCAAAATTGGCGCAACCAACTTGTTGAATCAATACTACCGGAATGGTTTTGGAAACCCTGCTATCGGTGGATTATATTATGTCAGCGTTGGTTACAATGTATTCTAAAATCCCTTATTGCTCACCATTCAATTTAAGAAAATGAAAAATATTATAATAGATAGAAAACCTTTTTTAATCTTCTTCTCTACAATTTTGGGTGTGTTTTTTATTGTTTCATGTAATAAACCACTTCCCAACGCCACGCCGATTGAATATCCTTCAGTTAACAATAGCGATATCTCGATCGGGCAAATGATAAGTACCGATACCGGTTATAGCTTCTTTGCTGCTGCCGCTACCAAGACAGGCCAGTTGGCCCAATTAAACGCAGATAGTACTGAGTTTACTGTTTTTCTTCCTACCAATAATGCGTTCAGGGTATCAGGTATTCCTTCTATTGATGCTTTAAATACGTTACCGATTCAAAGTTTGGGTGGAATCGTAGGATATGCGATAATTCCCGGAAAGCAATTTTTAAGCTCTGATATCACATCCGGTGGTATAAGCCCTTCAATGCCCAATGAACAATTGCCAACCAGTATTACCATAGGGCAATTACCCGGCACTTCTTTACCTTTAAAATTAACGACTTTTCCTTCTGTTTCCGGAAGTGTTTTTTATGATAATAATATTCCCGTTACGAAACCAGATATTAAATTGAAAAACGGGGTCATTCATGAAGTGGCGGCCCTGGTTGCTCCTCCATCTCAAACATTAAAGAGCGCCATTTATAGTAATCCTGATCTTACTTTTTTTAAGGCCGCAGTGGAACGGGCAGACAGCGGCCAGGTTGGATTAAGTCGCTTCGATTCATTGATGGGATACCCCGTCACTAATATGACTGTTCTTGCCCCCAACAATGCTGCGTTTCAGACTTTGATTTTTGGAATTGCTTACTCATATTTATTACAGAAGGGTTACGACCAGTCAACGGCTTATCAACAGGCAACTGAACTTTCCTCTTCTCCTTCTGTGTTTAGTAATTCTCAGTTATATGGAGTGTTACCTGCGTCTTCTGTCCAGGGAATTTTGGCCTACCATTTCCTGGCCAGCCCTAATCCGTATTCAGGAAAATTTGAACCGAACATAAGAGTATTTTCAAATAATTTTCCTACTACTCCGGCATTTTATAAAACATTGGTAAATGCCGCTTTTTCCACTCATCCGGGTGTTATGGCCCAGGCTACCTTTACAGGACCTTTTGTATCAGGATTGACATTTAAGGGTGTCGGCACATTTCCTCCCGGTGGCGCTCCGTTTTCAGATGCTCCGGCAAAAGCAATTAGTCTCGATAAGCACGCAGTTAACGGCGTTTATTATGTAATTGATAAAGTATTGTTACCCCAATAATTTATGGCTTTAGAAGAAATTGTTGCCTGCGCGATTCCTTTTTAGGTATAACTTTTGAGGAGGTTGGTTGTGGTGAATTATCCTTTTGTTGAAAAGATTTTAATTTTTCAACATCTGTCTTTTCATTATTTTTTTACCTTAAAAAAACAATCATTATGCCTGAGGAAAAAACACCGGAAGAAAAAGAAGCCATCGAAGAAATCAGGAAACCGGTAGCCAGGCCCAGGTGGTTAATTCCACTTGCGACCATAGTAATAATATTTTTCTTTCTTTGGTATTTTTCGAGAAGTTGCGGCGAAACAAAACCGAACGCCGGCGAATCACCCAATACGGGCATGCAAATTCATCAGGGAAAAGACCACCAAACAGTTTTGGAGGTGAGTCGTGACGTGGAAAATGTCTGATAAAGAATTTTTTTTACACATTAAACCGAAAATGCATCACATCACCGTCCTGCACTACGTATTCTTTTCCTTCAATTCGCAATTTTCCATTCTCGCGGGCAGCAGCTTCTGATTTGAAATGAACAAAATCTTCGTAAGAAATGACCTCGGCTTTAATAAACCCTTTTTCAAAATCAGTGTGAATAACGCTGGCAGCCTGTGGCGCTTTCCAGCCTTTATGGATGGTCCATGCGCGAACTTCCTGAACGCCGGCAGTGAAATAAGTTGAAAGATTCAGTAGTTCGTAGGCAGAATGAATTAGCCGATCCAGCGCAGGTTCTTCCATTTTATATTCATCCATAAACATTTGCTTATCATCAGGATCTTCAAATTCTGCTATCTGCGCTTCAATGGCATTGGTCATTACGATTACCTGCGCGCCTTCTTCTTTCGCGGCAGCCACCAATAAATCAGAATACTTATTTCCAGTATGCATAGAAGCCTCGTCTACATTGGCCACATATAAAACCGGTTTATCAGTTAGGAAAAAGTTATCGGCCACGAGCGCTTTTTCTTCCTTTGACAAACCAAGGGAAAGGATATTTTTCCCTTTTTCAAGATGTTCCTTACACCTTTTTAAAATTTCATATTCAGATTTTGCTTTCGCGTCGCCGGTTTTGGACATTTTTTCCGCGCGTGCTAATTTTCTTTCCACGCCATCCAGGTCCTTCAGTTGCAATTCTGTTTCAATAATTTCTTTATCACTTATTGGATTTATCGGTCCTTCTTCGCGCAGCACATTTTCATCTTCAAAACAACGCACCACGTGAATGATCGCATCGACTTCACGGATGTTTGCCAAAAATTTATTTCCCAAACCTTCGCCTTTGCTCGCGCCTTTTACCAGCCCGGCGATGTCAACAATTTCAATCTGGGTGGGCACAATTCTTTCAGGAATTACCAACCCAGCCAGCACATTTAATCTTTCATCGGGAACATTTACCAGGCCTGTATTTGGTTCGATGGTACAAAACCGGTAATTGCTGGCCTGTGCTTTGGCGCTGTTGCTAACCGCGTTAAATAAAGTTGATTTTCCAACATTCGGTAGTCCTACGATTCCTGCTTGTAATGCCATTTCTTTCTATTATTTTTTATTGCATTTCTGCAATTTCATTGACCATCTAATTCCTTTTTACCATTAAAATGGGTTAAGGCGCGCAAAGATAAGATGAAATACATGAACCTATAATTGAGAAAGAGTGGGGAATATTTTGCAAGCAGGCAGAATAGGAATTTAGAGAATTTGTTGGTTTACTGTAAAAATATTGAGATAGTAAGTTGAGTCCATAAAATAAAAAATCCGCTTATTTCTTCGTTTACTGAAAAAAAATAGCCGCTTTTCTGCGGCTATTTTTAAATATAGTTATCGAAAATTTACTGACCCATCGCAGGCGGCATTTCGCTCTGTTCGCCCTGATTCATATTTTTTCTTTTGAAAAGAGAAACATCCATTTTCCCAAAACGCCAGCTCAGATTCACTCTTAATTGCTGTGGATCTCTTTGTCTCCATATATCCTGGACTGAAGAAATGTTTTTTGAAGAAAAAGATTCTGAATGTACTCTTGTAACTCTTGTGTTGAAAATATCATTCATGCTCAACGAAACTGAAAGCGATTTATCTTTCAAAAAATCCTTTTTAACAGCGGCATCAAAACCCCAAACTGGTAACGCATATCCGTTGGCATTGGCTAAATTTCCACCGCCCCAATGACTTCCTCCGCCACCTCCTCTGCCGGGAGGCAAAATTGTTTTGCTGGTATAATCTCCATTAATTTGAATGGTGAAGTTAGCAGGCAATGTCCATGTACTGTTGATCTTTCCAAACCAGCTTATCTTACCTATAGAAGTGTTGGTGCCGGTAAGGTTGCTTCCATTTATTTTTGAATTATACAGGTTAATATTTTCTGTAAGACTCCACCATGGAGCAATCTTATTCATAGAAGTTATTTCCAAACCGTAAGCTTCCGAACTGCTGGCATTTACATAAGAAGAAATGAAAACAGAATCGTCATAAGCAGGATTCGGATTCTTATCCCAATACTGGTAACGCGAAATCAAGTCATCGCTTCTCCGGTAATAAGCGGTAGCGATTATATTATTTCCATTTTTCAAATTCAAATCGTAAGATAATTCAAACAGGTTAGTGAATTCAGGAACCAAACCAGCATTACCTACGCTGATGTTCAACGGATCAGAAAAATCATAATAAGGAATCAATTGCCAGAAATTAGGCCGGTTAATTTTCCTTGAATAATTCAGTTGGATATCCTGTTTATCATTGATTTTCTGGGTAAGAAAAACGCTTGGGAAAAAACTTAGCGGATATGAATTGCTGAATGTCTTGTTAGAATCTATCAATTCTCCGGAATATTTTGAACTCTCCAAACGACCACCCAACTGGTAAGTGAAATTATTGATCTTTTGAGAAAAAGTTACATAACCCGCATACACATCATCTTTGTATTTGTATTTGCTGTTCAAACCGGTCACAGTCTCATATTTACCAGTTGATTCATTCATAATAAAATTATTATTCTCACTGTTTGAATTCCTGACGGCGGCTCTCAAACCAGCTTCTACTTTGATCTTATCAGAAACCGGATTTGAATAATCGGTTTGAATTGTAATATTGTCGCTGGTGCCTTTTCCAACAGTTTTTTGTTGAAATAAAGGAGCAGCAGGAGAATTATCCGCATTAAAATATTCAGTGGCTACATTCTGATCATTGCTGTTTTTACTGTAGTCATAGTTTGCATCTGCAGTGATGTATTTATTGGGTTTTGCAAAATTATGTTTGAAACTTATTTTACCATTGTAATTGTCCCAGTTATAATTATTGTCACTTTTGCTGGTTCCATAAGTATGTTTTGAAACACCATTATAAAGTGTATCACGGGTAATATTCTGTAATTCGTTGCCGCCAAATTTACCTTTCCTTATGCCGCCACTAACCGTAAGGGTATTTCGGTTATCAATAAAATAATCCGCACCCAAATTTCCACTGGTCATTCGCCCGTTTCGGAGGGGCCTGCTTTCCTGGTGAAGATTAGAAGTAAGGTCGTTTATAAGATCAGTTCTGTCAGTTTTATTAGTGCTGTTTCCTTTAAAATGAAAGTAGTTGCCGCTGGCGAAGAAGTTAAATTTCCCCTGGCGAATATTGATATTACCGCCGGCATTATTTCCACCTCGTGTGTCCACTCCGGTTCTCACACTGCCATTATAACCCGGTTTTTTATTTTTCTTCATTACGATATTTAAAATACCTGCTCCACCACCTGAAGCATCAAATTTTGCGGAAGGGTTGGTAATGATCTCGATGCTTTCGATTTCGTCTGCGGGAATTTCATCAAGGGTTAAAGTAGTTGGCCTGCCATCTACAAAAATCTGTGGAGAGGCATTTCTGAGCGTCACATTTCCATCAATATCCACGTTGACAGATGGAACATTTCTCATCACGTCAACGGCGGTTCCTCCAACACTGGTAAGGCTTTTATCAACATTAAATACCTTTCGATCGATGCTCATCTGCATCATCGGCTTGTTGGCAGTCACCACTACATTGGCCAATTGCTTTTCCTCAGGTAGTAGTTTAATATTTCCAAGGTCTTTGTCGATGGCGTTAAGCATTTGGCTCCTGTCGCCATTCATTTTTAAATTAAAAGAAACCTGGTCATTATAGACCGCGTGACTTATAGCGCTAACGGTTAAAGTATAATTTCCAAATAGTGGAAGTTTATCGATACTAAATTCACCTTTTTTATCAGTAAGCAACGCAGCTATAATGGTAGTTTTTCTTTGCCTGGTTACCGTATCCATTTTCAATTGAGAAAGCTGAACAGAGGCTGCTTCTATAGGTTTATTGGTGTTCCCATCAATCACTTTTCCATAAAAATGCCCCATGTTCATATTCTTTCCTCCGCCATTTCCTCCATAGCCGCCGGCCTGGGGATATTGGGCCATTACTGCAGTTGATGTGATTAGTATAAATAGAGTAAAGTAGTATTTTTTCATTTTCATAATTAAACGGTTTTAAACCTGGCGGCAAATTTCCTTTACTATTCTTAAAACAGAATTTTAATTATGTATGAATGGTAGTATATAAAGAGCGGACGGTTTTGCAGTGAAAGGGAAAAACTAAAAACTAAAAACTAAAAACTACCCCAATCCGACTTCAGTATGACGCGCGGGTATTTCTACATCTGCAAAACCTTTGCTAATGAGGCGATTTTTAAAATCGAGCTGCACCTCATAATCGCCATGAACGAGAAATATTTTTTTTACGATTTTTTTATCCTGGCAGGAAAGCCATTGTGAAAGATCGTCATAATCGCCATGGGCGCTCATGCTTTGAATTTCACCAATTTCAGCATGAACTTCGTGGGTTTGACCAAAAATTCCTACTTCTTTTGGATGCCGTTTCAAGCGCCCGCCTAACGAATTCGGCTCGCAGTAGCCTGTTAATAAAATGGAATTACGACTGTTCTCAATATTGTTGCTGATATGATGTTTGACTCTGCCTGCTTCTGCCATACCACTTGCGGAGATGATAACCAATGGGTCATTTCTGTAATTGAGCGATTTGCTTTCTTCCACTGACTTTACAAATTTCAATCCTTTAAAATTAAAAGGGTTGTTATCCGTTTTCAATAATTTTTGCACCCGGTTATTAAAATATTGAGGGTAATCCTCCATCACTTTGGTAGCCTCCATGCTTAAGGGGCTATCTACAAAATAAGGAAGATCAGGGAGCCGGTTTTCATTTTCCAATTGATTCAGCGCATATAAGAGTTCCTGCGTGCGGCCTACGCTAAAAGCGGGGATTATTAGTTTACCTTTTTTTTGTAGGCAGGTTTTGTTGATCCATTCCAGAAGTTTATCTGGCGTTCCCGTAATGTCTTCATGAATTTTATTTCCGTAGGTGGATTCTATAATTATAAAATCCGCTTGCGGAAAATCTTCCGGTGATTTTAAAATGATATCGCGATACCTGCCGAGGTCTCCTGAAAAAGTGAGATGGGTTTCTTTTTCGTTTTCTGTGATCTTTAAATGGACGGTGGTGCTTCCAATAATATGGCCTGCATCGAGATACATGAATTGAACATTTTCATCAATTCTAAACCAGTTACCGTAATCTACAATTTCAAATCGCTGCAAAGCGGTGTCAACATCTTCCATGGTATAAAGAGGAGACAGATAGGGTTTTCCTTGGGCGGCACGGGTTTTATTTACATATTTCAGATCATTCTCCTGTATGCCGGCACTGTCAGCTAACAGAATAGACGCAAGGTCTTTTGTGGCGGGTGTAGCATATACTTTTCCCCGATAACCATCTTTTACCAATTTGGGGATAAGCCCGCAATGGTCAATATGCGCATGAGAAAGGATCATATAGTCCACTTCTTCAGGATTGAAACCAAATTCATGGTTTAACTTATCAGTTTCAGAACCCATTCCCTGGTACATGCCACAATCCAATAAATACTTTTTGCCGTTGTTGAGAATGAGAAGATGTTTGGAACCTGTAACAGTTCTTGCTGCTCCATGAAAACCGATTTTCATACAAACAATTTAAAAGTTGATTAAAGAATTAAAGTTAACCCGAAAAAAACCGGATTTACAAATTTTTTCTTCATTCAAATTATGATGTAACGGGAAAGCTGAAACGAAAAATATTTATTTTAAACCTGCATGAATAAATCTTGTTTATTCCACGCGCGAAGACTATGATAGTAAAAATAAAAAAATCAATTATTTGTTGCTTTACTATAAAAATAAAAAAAAGCCGGGAAGAAAATTCCCGGCCTTAATAATTGAAGAGATTATTTTAATTTTTGATTACAGACAATGTTTTGCCGTTTTGTCCTGCCTG
>JBDTKU010000184.1:0-9154 GCA_039935135.1 Ginsengibacter sp.
TTCCAGGCAATAAAAGCTGCGATGGCGAATCCGGTGGAAGGTTTGAGGAGTGAATAAATGCAAATGTGAAAATTAGAAAATTAGAAAATGAAAATTCAAATTATTTGTTGGTTTACTGTTCAGGAAATTGATAACATAACGGTTATGCTCACACGAATCTAAAAATTATTACCTAAGAACTAAAAATATTGACCCATGTTTAAAAATTATTTCAAAATCGCCCTGAGAAATTTAAAACGAAACAAAATCTACTCCTTCATAAACATTGCAGGATTAGCCCTGGGACTGGCTTGCGCCATGATGATCATTTTATATGTAAAAGATGAAGTGAGTTTTGATAGGTTTCATAAAGATGTAAAGGACATTTACCGTGTCTCGTCAATAATGAAGTTTAGAGGAGAATTACGCAAAGATGGGAACACCGGTTTTTTGCAAGGGCCGAGATTTACACAAAATGTTCCGGGCATACAATCTTTTGTACGTGTGCAAAGCGGAACAGAAGATGTGAAATTGGGATCAGAAATCCAGTCTCTGGATTTACTGTATGTTGACTCAAGCTTTTTCACCGTTTTTACTTTCCCGTTATTAAGTGGCAATCCTATAACCTGTTTGACGGAACCACATTCAATCGTACTAACAGAGGACGCTGCAAAAAAACAATTCGGCAATTCAGATGCTATTGGAAAAATTGTAATGGTGAAAGAAGACAGTGCTTTTATTCCTTTTAAAGTTACTGCTATTGCAAAAAATTGTCCCCAAAATTCTTCCATCCAGTTTTCAACTTTGCTCCCTTTCAAAGAATCTGAAAAAGATGCACAAGACAATGATAACTGGTATAATTATTTCCTAAACACATTTGTGGTTCTTGAACCGAAAGCCACTGTGCAGAAGGTAGAAGATCAAATGCAAAGATTTTATGTGAAAGATGCAAAAGCAACATTCAAAAAAATGGCTGAACAGTTCGACCTTGGTAAGGACGCATCCATGGGTTCCTATTTTCTTCAGCCTTTTATTGCTATGCACCTGAGTACAGAATTACCGGCGCAAAATGGACTAACCAACGCAAGCGATCCAATGTATTCCTATATTTTATCAGGAATTGCATTATTTATTTTGCTGATCGCCTGCATCAATTTTGTAAACCTTACCGTTGCCCGTTCATTAAAACGCGCAAAGGAAATTGGCATTCGTAAAGTAGTTGGTGGAAACAGGAAACAATTGATTATGCAGTTTCTCGGCGAGTCATTTGTGCTTTGCCTTATTGCTTTTTTAATGGCTCTCGCCATTGTTCAACTGGTGCTGCCTGTGTTCAATAGTCTTTCTAATAAATCCCTTGCGCTTTCTTATCTTTTTGACGCAAAATTAATTACCGGATACTTCATCCTTTTTGCGATCACTACTTTGCTGGCAGGCTTCTATCCTGCTTTGGTTTTATCGGGCTACAGCCCTGTGAAAACACTCTATAGCCATTCTACACTTTCAGGAAAAAATTATCTACAAAAAAGTCTCGTGGTTTTGCAATTCACTCTTTCCTCTTTTTTAATTATTGCCACGCTTATTATTTATTATCAATTCAATTATCTTACGACTGAAAAATTAGGTTACGACGATAATAATTTGGTTTTAGTAAATAAATTGAATCTGAAACGTGACCAGGCAAAATTATTCAGTTATGAATTAAAGAAAGATCCGGATATTATTGAAGTTGCTGCAAAAAACAGTGGTTCATGGTCAACGGTGGCAAAAGTAAATGGTGATTCCTCAATACTGTTTGCTTATGAAACAGTTGATGAATCATTTTTGCCATTATTGAAAATTCCGGTTCTTGAAGGAAGGAATTTCTCACCTGATTATCCTTCTGATTCTTCGCACGCTGTGTTGGTAAATGAATCTTTTGTGAAAAAAGCCGGCTGGAAAAATCCAATCGGGAAATCCGTTAATTTCTTTTTTCATGCCGATGAGAAATATACCGTTATTGGCGTAGTAAAAGATTACCATTTCCAATCTTTAAATCGGGAGATAGGGCCGCAATTATTCACCATGAAGCATGATAATGATTATGGCACATCGTACATAAAAATAAAATCCAACACCGCAACGGCATCACTGAAATATATTCAAAGCACTTTCAAAAAATTATTTCCATTAAGTCCTTATAACTATACTTTCAAAAACGAAGAAAATATTAGAAGTTATGAAGCAGAAGCTAAATGGAAACAGATCATGTTATACAGCGCCATACTTACCATATTCATTTCGTGCATCGGGCTGTTTGGCTTATCGGTTCTTTCAGCAGAAAAAAGAACCAAGGAAATTGGTATTCGAAAAGTATTGGGCGCTTCTGTTAGAAGTATTGTTACTGTGCTGTCGGCTGATTTTTTAAAATTAGTAATGTTAGCAATGATGATTGCTATTCCGCTTGCCTGGTGGACTGCTAATAAATGGTTGGAGAAATATCCTTACCGTATTCATATTAGTTGGTGGATTTTTGCATCGGCCGGTTTGCTGGTAATTATCATTGCTTTAATCACCGTCAGTTTCCAGGCGATAAAAGCTGCGGTTGCAAATCCTGTGGATAGTCTGAGGAGTGAATAAATTTAATTAGCTAATGTAGCCAATTTGATAATTAAGAAAACAGGAATCTTTATTATAAGTTGGTTTACTGTAAAACTTATAAACATAGAGTAGAAGAATCTACGACCATACTAAAATCTGCGGCGGTAATCTTTATAAATTATCATTCAATCAATTTAAAAACATAAAATGAAAAAGTATTTAATTCTCTCAGCAATTGCAATTACATTTTTAGTAACTAGTGCCCGAAGCCAGGAGGTGAAAACTCCCTATTTGACAAAATCATTTTCTTCTGCAAATATCAGCATTGTTATTTCTCAAACAGCCGGGGGAAATATTAGCGTAACTGCTGTAACTGGATCTGAGTCGCGCGTAGAAGTTTACGTATCCCAGAATGGAAAATGGAAAAACAAGCTTTCAGATGATGAGATAAAATCAAAAATTGCTGAAGGTTATGATCTCGTTGTTTCTGTAAATAATGGAACACTTATCGCTTCAGCTAAGCCCAAACACTCGATCACTAACTGGAAAAATTCGTTGAGTTTTTCCTTTAAAATTTACGCTCCTCAAAAAGTCTCCACCCAATTAAAAACCAGCGGTGGAAATATTGGTTTAACAGGCCTTTACGGCGACCAGGAATTTAAAACGAGTGGAGGAAATCTTAGCCTGAATTCATTGAGTGGAAACATAAAAGGTAAAACATCGGGGGGAAATATTTCTATCAATAATTGTAAAAATGATCTTACCGTTTCAACGAGTGGTGGTAATATTTTTGCAGAAAATTCTGAAGGGCATATTATAGTTTCTACTTCCGGAGGTTCTGTTCAATTAAATGGGTTGAAAGGAAATATAGAAGCCTCCACCAGCGGAGGAAATGTGAAAGGCGAAAATATTGAAGGCACATTATCAGCACGCACTTCGGGTGGTAATGTTTCATTGCAAAAATTGAGTTGCAGCGTCAAAGCTTCTACCAGTGGCGGAAATATAGATGTAACAGTCCTTCATCCGGGAAAATATATTTCATTAAACAATTCTGCAGGGCAAGTGCGGCTCGTCGTTCCCAAAAATATCGGTATGGATTTAAGATTAAACGCCTCTAAGATCTCCACACAAAATCTCATCAATTTTAGCGGGGAAAATAGTACAAATGAAATAAACGGAACCGTCAATGGCGGCGGCATACCAGTGACAATTGACGCGGGAAGTGGGAGAATTGTTTTGGAATTTGAATAGTAATTTTAAGCTTCGAAAAAACACTGCCGTCATTTCGTGGCGATCTTTATATTCTGAGGTTTTCTGTCTTTAAATGATGAATTTTTTCTTTATAAAATACCAATTAATAAAATGGGGTGGCCACTTCAAATTAATTGTTGCATGATTATTTTTAGTATTTTTAAAGTCAATTCTCAAACGTTAATTAAATTGATATGAATATTTCTCGTCGCACATTTGTAAAAAATAGCAGCGTGGCTCTCGCCGGAGCTTCATTCCTCCCTTCTTTATTAAAATCAAAAAAATCTAAAGACATTCTTGGATTACAGCTTTATACGGTTAGGGATGATATGAAAAAAGATCCGGCGGGCACTTTAAAAAAGCTGGCGGCAATTGGGTATAAATATGTGGAACATGCAGGATATTATGATCAAAAATTTTACGGCTATTCCATTAATGATTTTAAAAAATTATTAAATGATAATGGATTGAAAATGGATAGCGGGCATGATTTTTTGGGCTCTGAACAATGGAACAAAACAACACATGATTTTACAGACGAATGGAAACGCACCATTGAAGATTCAGCGGCGGTAGGAATGAAATATATGATCAGTCCGGGAGTGGATGAGAGTCTTTGCCAAAACATGAACGACTTCAGGCACTATATGGATATGTTCAATAAAACAGGCGATCTCTGCAAAAAGTCAGGAATTCATTTTGCGTATCATAATGAAAATTATGAATTTAACCATAACCTTGATGGCACTGTGTTATATGATCTTATCCTACAGTCAACTGACAAGGATTTGGTGTTTCAGCAAATCGATATTGGCAACATGTATGAACCCGGAGGAAGGGCCATGGATTATTTAGAAAAATATCCCGGAAGATTTTTTTCTATGCACGTAAAAGATGAAATTAAAAAGGATCCGCCACCGCAAGAGGGGAACGAATATGAAAGTTGTTTGCTCACCAAGGGTGTAATCCCCGTAAAACAAATTGTGGATTATGCGCGCAAAACAGGAATAAGATATTTTATAATCGAGCAGGAAGATTATCCGGATACAACACCTATTGAGGCAGTGGCTTATGATCTAAAAATTATGAAGGGATTCGGCTTTTAATAAAAAAGGAAAACAAAAATACCTGCTATTTGTTGCTTTATTGCAATTGACTTATATTTCTTATTTCCTTTTGCCCGCTCCTTTCGACACTGAATAACGTTGAAACATACACGAAGATTTGTTAATAGACTTTAAAGAATGAGGCTATTAATAGAAATCCAATCATGAAGCTTTTTTGGCAGGTAATTCTTCATCATCAACCTGCACCATTTGTGGACGACGCATATTTAATTTGCCATTGTATTGAGCGCCCAGCTCTATTTCCAGGGAATCGGTAGAAATATCTCCATTTACGAGCCCAGTCTTTTTTATTTCTAATTGTACGGCTTTTACGTTTCCATTAATCGTTCCGTAAATTATGGCGGAGCGCGTATTAATGTTACCTTCAATTTTTCCTTTCTCTCCTAAAATCACACCACCTTCAACATTAATATTGCCAACCACCGTGCCTTCAATTCTAATAACAGATGATCCTTTAAGTTCGCCCGTAAAAGTGTATCCTTCTCCGATGATGGTTGAAATTTCCTGCTGGTTTATTTCCAGTGGCTTTTGTTCTTTGCTTTTTTTAAACATATTACTTAAGAGTTAAAAATGATTGAGGATTTATTTTTTGACCGTTTTTATGAATTTCATAGTGAAGGTGAGGGCCGGTGGAACGGCCTGTAGAACCGACTTTTCCAATGGTTTGTCCTATTTCAACATTATCTCCTACCCTTACCATGATTTTTGACAAATGGCCATAAAGTGTTTCAAAACCATTTGCGTGTTTTACCATGATACAATTTCCAAAACCACCTCTTAGGCCAGCAAATTCTACTGTTCCCATTGCCATCGCTTTTACCGGAGCCCCAAAAGGCGCGGCAATATCAAGGCCCTTATGGGTTTCAACATTAGCTCCTCCAAAAGGATTTTCGCGATGGCCAAAAGTTGATGTGATCCTGCCGTGAAAAGGCATTCCCAGTGGCGTATGAGAAAGATTGTATCCAATCTTGTTCAAATATTTTACATAAAAATCACTGATCTCATCACTGGATATAACAGATTCATCAGCTTCTCCTCCTTCGGGTTGATGTATGGCAGATTTAATTCCACGCGCTTTCAGATAATCGTTAATGGTTGAGAGTTCAGTGTCTATTTTAGTAAACTTTTCTTTCATCGCGCTCGTGTCCACCTGTGAAAAAACCGAACGCATATTGTGTAATTTTTTAGAAAGTGATAGTTGCTTTTGAGACTGTTCGTTTTGAAGTGAAATAAGATATACAATAGAAGCTACCAGTCCAAGGAAAACAAAAACTACACCGGCAGCATATTTTTTCCAATGATAGATCAGTTTGTCTGAAACCTGTATTGGTTTGAAAGCTTGTGGGTTTTTGTTGACAAAAAGAATCGTAGTTTTCTCTTTTTGGGATTTCATTGGCCAGGTGTTTTCAAAAAATAAATTTTGGATTATTCCACGCTTAAAGGTCTGAAGGAATTTCTTGCTGCACTTATCGTATTATCAACGAATGAGGTTTGGTAAAATTGCCCACATGAGCCTTTTTCTTTGAATTGAATAGAATCGTAAAAAAAAGAATGAGGATTTCACTGTTCCATAAAGCAATAGTACGATTGGAGCATTAGTAAAATACCGTCGTTTAGTTTATAATAAGGGTTTACGATTCCAAAAAGAAATAAGCTATATTTATAATAAAACCAATTATGAATTCACGCCGGAATTTTTTGGGAAAGATTACAGCCGCTTCAATGGTATTTCCATTCTTAAAAAATATCAATTTTTCAGACGGGAAAACTTATCAAAAGAAACCAGGCGGCCCTTTGCTTCGAGTGGCTATTATGGGATTGGGAAGTTATGGAACCCGCGTGGCTGAAGCGATGCAAAGTTGCACCCAAGCAAAACTCATGGGCGTCATTAGTGGAACCCCATCTAAAATAAAAGCATGGCAAGCCAAATATAATATCCCCGAAAAAAACTGCTACAACTATTCCAATTTTGATAATATCAAAGATAATCCCGACATTGATGCGGTGTATGTAATCACACCCAACGCGCTTCATCATGATCAAGTGATACGCGTGGCAAAAGCTGGTAAGCATGTGATTTGCGAAAAACCAATGTCGATCAATGCGCAGCAGGCTCAGGAAATGATTGATGCCTGCAAAAAGGCGAACGTAAAATTATTGGTGGGTTACAGAATGCATTTTGAACCGCACACCTTAGAGATCATAAAAATGCGCAAAGCAGGTGAGTTTGGAAAAATTCTTTTCTTCCAGGGGCTCAGCGGATTTACTATTGGCGATCCAAAGCAATGGCGATTGAATAAAGAACTTTCGGGAGGTGGATCGATGATGGATATTGGAATTTACTCTATAAACGGCGCCAGGTATATGATTGGTGAAGATCCCGTGTGGGTCACTGCTGAAGAAACAAAAAATAATCCTGAAAAATTTAAAGAAGGCGTTGATGAAACTATCCAGTTTCAATTAGGCTTTCCCGGTGGTGCTGTTGCATCTTGTCTCTCTACCTACAGCATGAATAATCTGGATCGCTTTTTTCTGAATGGTACCAATGGATTTGCAGAATTAAATCCTGCAACAGGTTACGGGCCAATTCGCGGACGAACCAACAAAGGAGAAATAAATGCTGCTGTAGTAACTCATCAAACCGTGCAGATGGACGAAATGTCCGATATTATTTTAAGAAATAAAATACCCGAAGTGCCTGTGGATGGTGAAGAAGCATTAAAAGATCTAAAAATAATTGATGCTATTTACGAAGCGTGCAAAACAGCTAATAAAATTAAGCTGGATCTATAAAATATTTTTTCGTAGGTAATAACCAGGATTAGGTAGAATAAGCGGAACTCAATCAGGGATTTACAACTACCATCAATTCAGGCACTAAGCCTTACTCTTCCTAATCCGATAAAATTGAACCGCTATTCTTTCTCAAGTTTTTTGGTCATGCTAAATCCAAGAAACAAACCAAGGCCAGCCATGGTAAAAATAGTAGCGGGGTAAACAGCATCAGAATTTAGAGCAGTATAGGTGGATAATATTAAAGCAATAAAAACACCCAAACCAATTCCAATTAAGAGAAGCGCTAAATTCAAAATGATTACTGTGCCGATGTTGCCGCTGCTTTTGCCTTTCATAAAAATGCCTGCGTCAGCGCCTTTTTCTATCAAAGCCAGTCGCTCTTTATTCCTGGTGGACAAGAAAAGATAAATGATACCGAATATCATTAAAAAAAGACTGACGGGAATAATAATGTTCATAACTGATTTTTTTAATTATTAAATTTATTGTGTTCAAAAGCTATGACGCCATTTTATAAAATTGGTTACACTAAAAAAATATTTTAAATTATGTAACCGTAAAGCTTTTGAAATCGTCCAATTGTCATAAATGGATACAATAAACGATCAGTATTATATCAATTTGGTAGTTGAGGGTGATACGAATGCCTTTACAGTACTGGTTGATCGTTACAAAGATCTCGTATTCACTTTATCTTTGAAAATGCTTCAAAACCGTGAAGAAGCTGAAGAAGCAGCGCAGGACACTTTTATTAAAGTATTCAGATCGCTGAAAAGTTTTAAGAAAGAATCTAAATTTTCTACCTGGCTTTATAAAATTACTTATAACAATTGCCTGGATAGGATCAAAAAACAAAAAAGAAGCAGGTCAATAGTTGAACTTAATGAGTTTACTGAAAAAGAAATAGGATCATTAAAGAATGTATTGGAAACCATCGAAGAGGAGGAGCGAAAAAGAATGATACAGAATTGTCTTGGCCTGCTTCAACCTGAAGATAGATTTTTGATAAGCCTTTATTATTATAATGAAAATTCTTTGAAAGAGATTTCACAGGTTATGCGAATCAATGAAAACAATTTGAAAATAAAACTTTTTAGGGCAAGGAAAAAGCTTGCAGGGATTTTAAAATCCCAACCCGAACCAGAAATAATAGATCAATATGAAAAATAGCGAAGATGAAAATATAGAAAAGCTGGTGGAGCAAATGTTTGCCCATAGCAGGTTGGAAAGGCCTTCAGTTGATTTTACCCAAACTGTCATGTCTGAGATTTTGACGTTGGGAAAAAGCAAATCTCTGGTGTATAAACCCATCCTTTCCCGGCTCACATGGTTGATTATTTTTGCAGGAATAATTGCATTATTTATTTACTCTTTTCTAAATTCCGGATCCACTTCTTCCACTTTCAATTTTAATCTTACTGTTT
>JBDTKU010000185.1:0-2627 GCA_039935135.1 Ginsengibacter sp.
GTAAGATGTGGAAAAAATCTTTGTAGCCACTTTTATAAAATGATAAGCGATAGCATGGCGATGCAAATCATTAATGAAAAAGCCAATGTTGGAATTTTCTTTCATCCATTTCATCATTATTATTAAATCCTCATTTGAAAAATGATGACAAAAAAGAGAAGAAAAAATTATATCGGGTTTTTCATTTTCAAAATTTACATTCTTGTAATCAGAAACAATAAAATTTTTCACTTCAATTGTTGAGTGCTGTTCTGCAAAGTCAATGCAATCTTTGTTGATATCAATGCCAGTAAACGAACAAATAATGTGATTTTTTAAACAGTATTGATTCAGTGAATTCAGGTTATCACCGCCGCCACAGCCAATTTCACAAACGGAAATTGTTTTTTTCTCTTTTAGTAATTTTTTAAATCCTTCGAGAGTAATTGAATGCCCGCCAAGATGAGAATTGATCCAATTAAGTTCTTTCAAATTCAAAGCAATATCCGCGAACGGAATATTTTCCTCGTCTAAAAGTTCTTTTTGTAACGAGCGGTTTTTATAATCAATCATTTGATAAAATGAAAGTTTCCATGGTGAGGCCGGGCCCAAAAGCAGCGCCGAAAATATTGGTAGCCTTCTCTTTTTTATTTTTCAGCGACTCCATAATTTCTTTCAAAACAAATAAAATAGTTGGCGAAGACATGTTGCCATAATTTTTTAAAACCTGGTAAGAATACTGCAAATCTTCGTTGCGAATGGAAGTGCTTTTTTCTATTGCTGTTAGAATTCTCTTTCCACCGGGATGAATACACCAATGCGAAATGTCTTCTTCTTTCATCATCGCATTTTGCAATGCATTTTGCAGCAAAGAATTAAAATCCTGTTCGATCAATTCCGGAACATATCCTGAAAGCTTCATTAAAAAACCCGAGGATGAAAGTTGCCAGCTCATGTGTTCTTTTCCATTTAAACCTACTTGGCTGTAAAAACTTTTTATCGTTAATCCTTCATGTTTTGATTCTTCATTGGTGACTAAAATGGCTGCTGATCCATCACCGAATAACAGTCCTGAAGCAATGCTATCGACGGTGGTTTCTTTTTGAAAGTGTAGTGTGCAAAGCTCGGTGCAAACAATAACCACTTTAGCATTTTCATCATTTTTGCAAAACGAATCTGCTATTTTTAGAGCATGGATAGCTGCATAGCAACCCATAAAATTTACGGAGGTTCTGAAAATATTTTTCCGCAGATCCATTAATTCCATTATCTGCAAATCAAGGCCTGGCGCGCTCATTCCCGTGCAGCTTACTGTAATTAAATGAGTGATCTCCTCTTTTTTTATTTTTTGATCAATACATTTTTCCACTGCAGAAACTGATAAAGCGGGTGCCGTTTTGTTATACCACGCCATTCTTTGTTCCAGGTTGGGAAAGGGTTCAAGGTTTTCAGTTGCAGGATAAAATTTCCATTCTCCCGCCTGCAGGCTGTAATCGGGCAGCACGGAATATCTTGTTTGAATAGCACTTTGGTGATATAAAAATCTGAGTTTCCTTTTCTCTACTTCATTCATGGCATACACATTTTGCATAAAATGCAAAATATCTTTTTGCTCATGTTTGTATTCTGGCAACGCTGTTGATATAGAAATGATTTTACTCAAATGATTTTATAATTAAAAGTGTGATAAAACCAAGATTGGTGAATACAGAAGCCAGGATATTCATCCTCATGGTATTTTTAAAATTAGCTTCCGCAGAATTCTTCAAAACTTTAGAAAACCAGGAAAAAAAATATACGAGTATCGGAATCATAAAGATTTGAAGAATAATAAATTTAAAAAATGCTGATACTGAATAAAAATACGCTCCTAAACTAATGAAAGCAAAAGCATATATGATGCCAGTAAAAATAAAAGTCCCATTATAACCTAACAAGTAACTGAGCGTTGTCACTCCATCTTCATGATCCTCCTTGTGCTGATAAATTTGCGTGAGCGGGTAAAAACCTCCGATCAACAAGCCTGCCGCAATCATTGCTAAAACAGGAATTGGTGAAGTAAGGTTGCTGCTGCTTCCGTGGAAAACCAAAATAAAAGTGACCACGCCCTGGAAAAGGACGACAGTTAAATAGCCGGTGATTGGGAATTTTTTTAGCCGGATCTTTCTGTAGCTATAAGCCCTTGAAGCCAGGATGTAGAGAAAAATTCCTGTTGTAAATAAAGGAGAAATCATAAAGCTTAATAATAAAGCCAGTGTGTCCATAAGAAGAGTTACGTAAAATAATAATTCTGTTGGTTGCATTGGATTTTTTACGCCACCAACTGGTGTGGTATCGCGGTCCATATAACTATTGTAACCATTGCTGGCGGGGTAAACCAACAGATGTAGAATGATGAAAATCAAAATTGCATTGTTCCAATTGATAACAGGAACCTGGCTCAAGGCAAACCAATAGACAGGCATTAAGAAAAAGGAAAAGTGAAAACGGAGGAGTTGTAAAGTTGATTGTAAATTTTTATTCACTACTAAATGTAAAATAAATTCTATACTCCATTACACTTAAACCAAATGCTGCTTATAAATATTACTTTGGCCTTTTACCAATGCCTTATCAGAATTGAGATGATGAATATTTTTGTTCACTTT
>JBDTKU010000186.1:0-13195 GCA_039935135.1 Ginsengibacter sp.
ACAGGAAACCAAACCGTAACCAATGTCCAAAGAAGAGACAATGTCACAATTTTCAAAAATCCGTAATCTTTAATTCTCCTTCTTTTGCCAAACGGTAAAAAAGGGAAAGAGTATAAAAAGGAAATAGCCCCCAGGCAGGCCAGTATCAAAAAATGTTTCAGGTGAAAACTAAAGAAGCTGAACAAGATCAAAAGCGCACCGATTATCAAAAGATAAAAATGAATCTTTTTGTTTTTGAGTGACCATTGCAACCGCTCGGAATTTTTTATCGCTATTTTTTTGGTAGAATAATGAAGATTGTATTGCAACAGGGTGGCACCAAAAACAAAGCAATAAAAACTAAATGAATTTAACGGAAGGCCCAGCAATATATTCGTTTCAATACAAAAACCAACGGCGCAACAGGCAATAAAAATGCTGCTGAACAAAATAAATTCTACTATTTTTTTTATTCGCACTTTTTATTGATAAAGGATAACAATTGGAGGAGAAGTGGCTGTATCACTTACATGGCCGGCTTTATCTTTTATAACGAAACGAAAAAACGCGGTATCATTTCTTTGGCATTGGGGAGCAATATCTATACTTCTAAAATTGATCAGGATGTCTCCTTTCTCATTTTTGGTAACAGGAAATGAAGGAATGTCATAATAATCAGTAAAATTGCTTGCCACGCAGGTTGGCTCTTTTTTTTCGATATAAATAGAATCATTAAGATCGCCCTCAGCATCGGCGAATTCAAGTGTAAATTGAATGTCAAATCCAGGTGGAATAATTTTAGAACTGACAGATTTGAATTTTAATGAAGGGGTGGATTCAAACTTAACTTTACTGCAACCCGTTAAAATTGCAAACAAGAGTATGGAAAATAAAACAGGGTAACGCATCTTTGTGTTTTAATTTTTTCAAATTTAATTATTAAAAACTGAATAATAAGTTAGAAATAGAAGAATTGGGAAATAAAATATTTAAAGCCGCTTATTATAATTTTGATGAACTCGCGCTGGAAATCTTTTCTTTTCAATACAGGAATAATGAATTGTACCGGGCTTATGTGGATGCGATCAGGGTTTCTCCCGAAAGTGTTGATTCCATTGAAAAAATCCCTTTTCTTCCCATCTCATTTTTCAAAACCCACCGGGTAGTAACAACAGATTTTAATCCTGAAATCACTTTTGAAAGCAGCGGAACCACAGGTGAAAATACAAGCTGCCACCTGGTGAAAAGCGCGGCGCTCTATGAAAGCAGTTTCTTAAAAGGTTTCAGGTTGTTCTACGGAGCCCCTTCACAGTGGTGCATTCTTGCGCTGTTACCGGGTTATTTGGAGAGAAAAAATTCCTCACTCGTGTATATGGTGAATGATTTGATCCATAAGACCCATAATGAAGGAAGTGGATTTTATCTCAATGATCACGACAAATTGTACCAGGCTTTGGTAAAAAATGAAATCATCGAAAAGCCCACATTGCTAATCGGCGTCACTTATGCGTTGCTCGATTTTGCACAAAAATATTCTTTGAAGCTGAAAAATACTTTGGTGATGGAAACCGGCGGAATGAAAGGAAAAAGAGAAGAATTAACGCGCGATGCAGTACATGAGGAATTAAAAAATAATTTGGGCCTGTCCATGGTTCATTCTGAATACGGGATGACAGAATTGCTTTCGCAGGCCTATTCTAAAGGGGAAGGCCGCTTTTTATGCCCTCCGTGGATGAAAGTACTTACAAGAGAATACAACGATCCTTTTGCAATCCGGACTGGCCGCGATCATAAAAAACCGGTAAGCGGCCTCATCAATATTATTGACCTCGCTAATATCTATTCATGCAGTTTCATTGCCACCGATGACGTTGGCCGATTGCATGGCGATAGCAGTTTTGAAGTGATGGGAAGAAGAGATATGAGTGATTTGCGTGGCTGCAGTCTTTTAACAGTTTAAATATTTTTGGTTCTGGCAGTAAACCAATAAATAAGACGGATTTTTATTTTAGCTAAAAAAAGTTGGACCATACCCGGCCCAACTTTTATATTTCAAGATTACATTTCCTTTATTATTTTTTCTCCATTGCGTCTTTCACAACTTTTACCTCTTTGTTGGCTGCCTGGCCTGCTGAGCTAAAGCCTTTACTGGCAGCATTTCCAGCTTTATTAACTCCCTCCTCAACTGCATCTCCTGCATCATTCACTCCCTTTTTGGTGGCATCCCATGCATCATGTATTGCATTCCCCGCTTTATCATAAAGATCACCGGAGTGTGAAACAATCTCCCCTTCAGCAAGGGTATCTGTAATTTCCCCATTCTTTACGGTTCCATTGGTGTAAACTATTACCCCATTTCCCATTGTCATTTCTTTATCTGTAGCTACCCATTTATCGCCTTTATAAATCATTAGAGTCTGGTCTTTAAATGTGGCATCACCTTCAGTCGGAATATAAGCGGTAGTGCTCATCATGCTTCTGTCCGTAGTATCTGTGTTCGAAGTAGTTGCGTCAGTTTGTGAACCTTGACTATTGCACGCCGTCAATAATGCAGCAATGGAAACTGCTAAAAAGATCTTTTTCATGATTATTAATTTAAATGGTTTTAATTAAATGATTTTAAAAAATTCTGTTTGCACGACTTCTTGAAATCATCATGCCAAATTCTTAGAAATCATAATTTAATGCCGTCAAAAAGCTTGAAAGAATTTACTTAAAGGCAATCTCCGGGAAGTCGTTTTCCAGTGCCACTTGAAAAAAATAAGAATCCCGTGTAAATGTTGCTTTACTGCCCTTTTCTGCATCTTATAGAAATAGAAAAGGGGTTTCAATTTATTTTATTGAAACCCCCATCCAGGTTATGTTCTATAGAACATATTAACTCTTTTCGCGTATTATTCCACCCATAATCTCACCGAAAAATCTTGTTTTATTTCATCAAACTACGCCCTGCGCTATCATAGCATTTGCCACTTTCACAAACCCGGCAATATTTGCCCCATTCTCGTAATTGATGTAACCATCTTCACCCTTTCCGTATTGTTCACATTTTTTATGGATCAGCTTCATGATCTGTTTTAATTTAGTATCTACTTCATCGCGCGTCCACGAAAGCCGCTGTGAATTTTGTGACATTTCCAATCCTGAAACTGCCACCCCGCCTGCGTTGGCGGCTTTGCCAGGGCCATACAGGATTTTCGCTTTATTGAATTCATGAATAGCTTCTGATGTGGAAGGCATATTAGCTCCTTCAGCCACGCAAAAGCAACCATTTTTCAGCAGAGTCCTTGCCTCATCACCATCCAGTTCATTTTGCGTTGCATTCGGAAAAGCAATGTCACAAGGAATTTTCCATGGCCTCTCTCCTTCAAAGAATTCAAGACCATATTCTTTCGCGTATTCGCTGATCCTTCCCCTGCGCTCATTTTTCAAATCCAAAATATATTCCAGCTTTTTGCAGTCTATTCCTTGAGGGTCAAATACAAATCCTTCAGAATCGGAAAGGGTAACCACTTTTGCCCCCACTTCAATACATTTTTCAATCGTGTATTGAGATACATTTCCTGAGCCGGAAACGGTAACTGTTTTTCCTTTCAAAGACTCACCCCGGGTTTGCAACATTTCTTCTGTAAAATAAACAAGACCGTAACCTGTAGCTTCAGGCCGGATAAGGCTTCCACCAAATTCGCTTCCTTTTCCAGTGAGCATTCCGGTAAATCTGCCGGTGATTCTTTTGTATTGCCCGAAAAGATAACCAATTTCCCGGCCGCCCACACCAATATCACCCGCAGGAACATCAACGTTAGAGCCAATGTGGCGGTAAAGCTCAGTCATAAAGCTCTGACTGAATTTCATCACTTCATTATTGGATTTTCCCCTGCTGTCAAAATCTGACCCACCTTTACCAGCACCCATAGGAAGACCTGTAAGGCTGTTTTTAAAGACCTGCTCAAATGCGAGAAATTTAAGAATGCTTAGGTTTACACTGGAATGAAACCTCAATCCCCCTTTGTAAGGCCCGATTGCACTGCTCATCTGCACGCGAAAACCACGGTTAATTTCTATCTCCCCTTTGTCGTTCAACCATGGCACCTGGAACATGATCACTCTTTCCGGCTCCGCGATTCTTTCTAGGATTTTGTATTTTTTATATTTGGGGTTTTCTTCAATAAACGGGACAATAGAATCAGCCACATCATGGGCTGCCTGCAGAAATTCAGGCTCATTCGGATTTTTCTTTACCAATTCCTTCATAAACATTTCTACCTTGCCATTACCATTTAATACCCCGATCCTTAGTTTTTCATTTAATGCTGTCATTTTATTTTTGTTAAGTTAATGTTCCCTGAATTATATGAAATTATGAAACGCACGATTTTTTTACGGTTAAACCATTTTCGAATGTTGGAAATATTTTTAAAACAATTGATTATTCAAAAAGATAACTTTAAGCAAAAATATTTTCTTTTATCAACACATTTACAGAATGAGCCGCGTAAGAAGGATGATACGCCACTTCTGCCTGGCCGATATTTATATATCCTGATCTTTCATACTGTTTTATGATCACGGGGTTGTTGATAAATACCTGTGACCATTTCGTTCCCCTTTGCTCGCAAAACCTTGATCTGTCTGCATATAATTGCCGGCTTAGCCCGTTTTGCCTGTAAGCAGGATCTACCACGAGCCTGCTATAAAACGCAAAAGGTATCACCCTGGGCAATAAATACTTTCTCACCGATTTGTAGTAGGGAAAATCTTGCAAAGAGTAAAACAAATGCAGCCTTGCCGAAGCTACTATCCGGTTCTCTTCGTTGAACACTACCCAATGATAAGCCGTATCATCCAGTTCGTCATACCATCCGTTGGGATATAACTTCCTGTTCACAAATTCATTCTTGCCGGAATGCTCCCAGACATTCAGCCGAAGATCATAAATTTCAGGCAACCGCGACATATCCGTTAATAATTCAATTCGTAATTCTTCTTGTGGTTCAAAAGAGTTACAAAGGATTGAGCAGCCGGACTCAGCGACTGCAATATCCTGCGCAATGGATAAAATGGAAGTATTAAGTTCCAGGATCGGTTTCATTATGTTAATTGAAAAAAGCTTGTGGTAAAAAAGATTTCTATAGTCTGAAGGTTGCTAAAAGGCTTGCTTATTAGCGTCGCAGGAGGATAAAGCTATATCGGGTCGCGATAGATATTTGAGATATGGTTGCCCAATTCATGGTGCAAATATATAAACAACTTCTTAGTATATCACAATTGTGGGGTAAACTTTTTATGACTTAAGTTCAAGTAGTAGTAAGTGCAAAAGTTTCTTAGCCCTTTTTGGAGGTCTTCCAAAAAGGGCTAAGAAAAAAACAGATTTTTGTATCGAAAATGACAAAAAAATATTATCCACGCAACCCGGAACAAAAATATCAATTAGCTGCTTTACTTAAGGCAGGACATTCGAAATGTTTTATTGCAGGACAACTTGGTGTTCATAGAAGCACCATCGGCAGAGAGCTAAAAAGAAACAGTACTTCAATGGAAAAAAGTTTGCAGGAAATGAATTGTTGCTCAAAAATGAATAAACCAACAAACTTTACAGACAATATTTACCCAAAAAATCAAACTCTCATAAATTAGCTGATGACCTTACCAGTTGAATCTGCCATTATCCGATTTTTCTGTTATTGATTAGTTTTTATCGTTGCCACATCATTTTCACATTTTCGCATTTTCGCATTTTCACATTTTCACATTTTACTGTTACTCACAAATGCAATCCTTTTACTATCCGGCGACCACGAAGGTGTATTAATCGTTCCCTGGCCTCCATACAAATACCCAATTACTTTCAGCGGACCGCCGCTTGCAGGCATCATTCTCAAATATACATGCTTGTAAAAGGGATGATCATCAGGCTTTACCTCATCCTTTAAAAAGGTGATACAAACAATCCATTTTCCATCTGGCGAAACGTGCGCAAACCAATTGTTGTAATTATCATTCGTCAATTGCTCAGGATCACTTCCATCCGGTTTCATGCGCCACAACTGCATCAGCCCGCTCCTCACTGAATTGAAATAAATATATTTCCCATCGGGACTGTATTCCGGTCCATCGTCAAGACCGGTGACATTGGTGAGTTGTATTTCTTTTCCACCTTTGGATGGAATTTTATAAATATCAAAGCCCGCAGGTGTAGGATCATTATTTCGTTTAGCCGTGTACGTTAGCCACTTGCCGTCAGGGGACCAACCATGTAAATAAGAAAGTCCTAACAGCGGTGTGATTAATTTGGGTTCTCCACCGCTAATTGGCATTGTATAAACAGTAGAACCTATTTTGCCATCAGGACTCGCGGCGCTTATTCCTAACATTTTTCCATCAAAAGAAATAACATGATCATTGTTGATGTCTTTTACTTTTCCGGTAGGAAGCAATGTGGGTTTAAGACTCTTCAGATCAAACTTATACAATGCCCCATTTGAATTATAGATCAAACTTTTGCCATCTTTGGTCCAGTTTGGCGCCTGCAAAGAAGCATTTTCAGAATACAATATCCTCCTCTTGCCGGACATCACGTCCATTGTTTCGATATGGCTTCCGAGATATTTTTTATAGGGTACCAAATCATTACCAGCCGGAACTACAATCCTTACATTCTCGAAGTTGGCTTTTTCAACCACATCTTTATTATGTGAGCAAACAAATAAGCCCACATAAACATCTCCATCAAAATGGACATCAGGAATTTCCTGTGAAATAAAAGTTTCCCCAAAGTGAGCCACCGACATGATATATTCATTTCCTCTTCTTTCCAGTTGAATCACATCCGGGCCTTTGATATCAAATTGTTTTTCTTGCACATTCGTGTGAGGTGCTGTTCTATATTGAAGCGACGTAAGCCCGTCTCCATGAATGGTGGCGGCTACCATAGTTGAACTCGTATCCAGGTTTTGCCTTATCATCCAACCATATTTTCTATGTTCCTCCACACTATTCCCCATAAATTTTCCACGCGCACGCAAAATAAAATCTCCTTTCATTTTCTTCCACACAAAATGAAATTCATCATTGGTAAACCAAATATTGGACCCTGATCCGGAAACCAAATAATCATCCAAGTTTGCATCATGAACGGCCTTGCCCGCATGAAGCACTTTGCCCACATCGGTTTGTCCTTCAAAAATTCCTGCCTTTTGCGAAAAGCTATTTGCAGATAACATCATACAACAAATGATAATTGAAAGTTTTACGATCAAGGAAGATTTAAAATGCATTGTATCAATTTTATTTTTTTAATAATCAGAATAACTGGTAGCATGCATGAGAATACTATCAATATGCGAAACAGAAACTTTATTTTCATTTACGGGATCAGCAGAAATTTCTTTCCATTTAGCATCGTTGACAAAAACTTTCCACTGCGCATTCCTGTCTTCCTCACTTTTAAATATCGGCATGTACATTAGATTAGGCATGTGGCTTCCGGAAATTACTTCTGCATAAAAAACAGGGTTGAAACCAAGCCTTGAAAATATTTCCAACTCATCATTATTAAACATGGCGCGCTTTTTATCCGCCAGGTGAGATGTCGGACTTTCATAACTTCTTAATTCAAATACTCTGTCAGGATCTTTTTGTTTGGGCAAATTCATACCTGGTTGTCCATCAAACGCGTTCAGTAAAATTGATTCCATTCTCTGAAAAGCCGGCATCTTTGCATCGGCGTGCAAAAAACTTTCTCCGTCTTTTTGAAATTTATTATCTAAAGAAAGGCGATCTGTAATTTTCATCCATTGATCCAAAGAAGTAAATGGAATCAAAACATAAATCAATTTATCAACGGCAGTATCATTGGCCAATGGTTTAAATACGCCGATGTTTTTTATTCCGAACCGATGCAAAGCAGGCAGCAAAGCATCCTGCAGATAACTATCGGTAATGCCTACCTGCTGATTGTCTTTTAAGTGATAAACCCTGAATTGAAAAATCATCTTATTTGCCTGCCTGCCGGTAGGCAAGGTTGGTTTACTGTAGCCATTAATTGAAAAGAGGATGAAAGAAAAAATAATTAATACTGTTCTTATAATTTTGCTCATTATTTATTGTTTATTATTTATTGTAAAAAAAAAAATTATTCATTATTAATTTGAGAGATTACTAAACTACAACCTCTAAATCATCTAAACCATTTAGGTGGTCTCATTTACAATGGTATCAAAATCAAATCCGGCTCTCAACAAAGTTCGTTTAGCAACGTCTAATGCATAACCCGCTTTATTATAAGGATGAACCGGCACTTCTGTAACACTTTCTAAATGCTTTATTATTTCACTGGTCTCGCCTTCCGTTAATTTTTCACAAACATCATACATTCCTCCAGGCTCCTCTTCTAAAAGATCATGTTGATTCAAAACATACAACAAAACTTTTATCACTTCAGAAGTTGGTGGCACGACCATTAGAGAAGTCAGGGCGCCGTGATCCAGCCGGAGTTTTCCGGCAAGCGGTAAAGGAACATTACCATTTGCTTTTTGCGCAGCAGGAAAAAGGATTTTCTCTTCCATTTTGATATGCTTCAAAAGCCCCGTGCGAAACTGGTGATAAAACTCCTCCTTAATATCTGCCGGATTTTCGATTGCCTTTTGCAACAATTTATCTATCCGTCGATGGTCATTGGTGAAAAATTCATAAATCAACTTATTCATAGTTTCCTTTTCTCTAAACCAGGTTCTTTTTTATATAATCAAAACTTTCTTTGATACTCACAAACGGATCGCCCGGAGTTTGATCCTGCTCTACAAAAAAATATTTCATGCCGGCAAGGCTTTTATATTTAAAAATTTCTTTGAAATCAATAACTCCATTCCCTACTTCTGTAAAATTTTTTTGAGGTGTTTTATCCATATCCTTTACATGCCACAACGGATAACGCCCGGGATGCTTTTCAAAAAGTGCTATAGGATCCTGGCCCGCCTTTTTTATCCAATAAAGATCCATTTCCATTTTTACCAAATTCGGATCTGTCCTCATCAAAATATCATAAGGATATTTTCCGTCTTGTTTTTCAAATTCAAAATCATGGTTATGGTAACACAATTGAATACCGGCATTTTTACATTTTGAACCGGCGACATTTAAATCATCTGCCACCTTTTTGTAATGGTCAAGTGTGCCTCGCTCTTCTGGCGAAAGCCACGCACAAACCATATATTTTAATCCAACCTTTGTGGCATCTTCAATCGCTTTATCCCAATCGTGTAAAATAGTTCCTTTCATTTCCTGCCCGTTCATTTTGTCTTCGCCCAACCTGTAGTGGCTGCTGTACATTACCAATCCGTTGTCTTTTAAAACCTGTTTAAATTCTACAGGACTCATCCCATAAAATTTTTCATCTCCTGTATAAGTGGCACCTTCCACCGAATTATATCCTATGCCGGCAACCTTTGCCAGAGCGGCTTTCGGGTCTTTTGCCATAGCATCGCGAACCGTGTATAATTGTAATCCAATTAATGGTTTTTTTGGTTTGAAGGCCGAGGGTGCAATCATCAATCCTGCAGAAAGAACCGATGAGGTTTTTAGAAATGAACGTCTTGTTGTCATTGTTTTTTTAATTTAAAAAGGATGAAATAAGTGATACGTTATCCATCTGATTAATACCAGATTGCGCAATATTCAAAAGAAGAACAAGGTACTTATTCTTGAATTATGTTTAGTCATTTTCTGCCATAATATTTTATTAGGCATTGCAATTGTGCGTCACATGAATGAATCATAATAAGGCACGCGAAATAAAAATGTAATGAAGCAATCCGAATAGGATTTCCATTTATTTGTTGCTTTACTATAAAACTACCAGATTTGCAGGATGAATCAGGTCCTTTAAAATAATCGAATATGCTTACAGACATCCATCCAAAATTGCCCATGCGCGACAAGGCCAAAACCAAAGATTATTATATGAAAGAGTTAGGCTTTAGAGAAATCGGTAGCGTTGATTTCGATGGCTATCTAATGTTGCAGAAAGATGAAATACAAATTCATTTTTTTGAGTTCAAAGATCTTGATCCCAAAGAAAACTATGGGCAAGTTTATGTAAGATGTAACGATATCGACCAATTTTATCAGTCATTGTTAAACCAAAAAACAAGCATACATCCAAATGGCCACCTGGAAACAAAACCCTGGGGTCAAAAAGAATTTTCTTTGCTTGACCCGGATAATAATTTGCTAACTTTTGGGCAAAGTTTATAAATGATTCCTTTTAGGAAGACATAAATATCAATTATGAAATCAGAATCCATTCAAACATTGCATCCACGAGCCGGCAAGAAAAATAAAAGGATTTCTTTGGAAAAATACAATGTCATAAGAGAAAATTTATTGGCGGTTTTAAACAAAGCAGAACTAACACACACTGAACTTATGGAAGAATTGTATGCAAGAGTAAAAGACAATTTTGATGGAGGCGTGCAATGGTATGGCGAAACTGTTAAGCTTGATTTGGAAGCACGGAAAATAATTGAACGAACCAACACTAAACCGGAAAAATATAAATTGACGACAAAGCTTTCTTCAACAATATAAATAGAATTGAAATCTCTCCTATTTGTTGGTTCACTAAGTAACTGTCTGAACCAGGATTTGCAGGATGAAAAGATATCCAGAATAAATTAGCTTACAGTTTATCCATGCGCTTTACCAATTCAATGCAGGCCCGCCCATTGTGATACGGACAATTCCATAAGCCCACTTTGTCTTCCTCCATCGATTCATAGTTTTCTTTCACACCCCAAAGCTATTCGCCATTTTTTGTATCAAGAATATGCTGCTGTATAAACTTCCAGGAGTTTACCGATTTCTTGAAATATTCTTCATCGCCTGTGATCTGCCATGCGTTGAAAAATCCAATCATCGCTTCTGCTGTGGCCACCAATGTTTTTCTTTTACAAGATGGCTTTTGTCCACATCAAATTCATGCCACAATCCTCCATCTTTATCAAGCCCTTCTTCTGAAGCAGTTTCAATCAAGACGGAATCCTGTTTCACTTTTTCAATTATTTGTCTGCGTGTCCGGTAGCCTGCCTTTCCGGTAGCAGGGCAGGTTCGTCTGTTATGATTTCCGCCGCTTCCTTTACCAGCCACGCTGCTTCAATATCATGTCTGTAAGAAATAATATTTGATTTCACATTCCATTCATCATCAAAAAATAAAATAAGGTGTTTTGTTTACCTTCAATGATGAGAAAAGGTTGCATCAGTGAATAACTTTTAATATTTTTTACTCTCTTTCTTATAGTCCACCATTTAATGTAAGGTGATTAATATAAAAAGCACACTTCAATCAACGAACGCTTTTCTATTTCAAAAAGTTGTACCAGCTAATTGCATTCTCCGCATCATGATTATCAACAGCTCCGAATACGTGGTGCCCATCTGCCCAATTGTAAGCATACATCGGTGAATAGCTTGCGAAATCCCATGCCTTGAGTAAAGGAGATTTGCCAACAATCTGTTTTACATTATCGTAATAATCACCTGTTGATCCGGAAATAATATTTTTTCCAAATTGAGATAAAAGATAACCATATAAACCTTTTGCTTCCACAGTTGCCTGTCCGTCAATCAATGAAGACGTGATATCAAAAACATTTGGGTGCACGGTGTAAATGTTGAATTTATCAACATCTATATACCCCCAGTTCTTTTGAATAGAAATAGAAGCCGGAAAGGATAAATATATTTTAGGTTCTCTTTTCGTATGCCCTACTCTTAGAACCCTTATTATATTTTTCGTAACCCGATATCCGATTCTGTACCGGTGTATTTCAAAAGCACGATATCTGCCATCATTATCTTTTTTATTTTTATCAGGTGGATAAATTCCCGGATTTGCTATTGATTCTTCCGTGGCTGCAATAATATCTTCTACAACTTTTCCGGCATTTTGAGGCGAGTCTTCGCTTATATATTTGAATAAGGCGCTCAAATTTTGTTGAGAACGCCTTGTTCATACAAGCTGAAATTTCATTTCCACTGTTTTACTTTTTCTTTCTATCTCTTCATGTGAAATATAATCACCGTTTGCAAACTCAGCCTCGGCTTCGTCTATTTCCCTGTTGTATTGCTCAAGGCTAATTCTACTGTCCTTCTCTATTTCATTCTCTAATAATGTATAGATGGCTTTTATTTTTTTATCATCAGCTATTTTTATGTAGTTGACTACTTTTTCACGGAGATTGATTGCCGTCATTGTTTCTGTATTCTATTCCCAAATCTACTTTTTTTATTTTTGTGTCAGGTTAATAAAAATCCGAAAACTTCAAAACTACCAGTAAACAAACATTCAATCTTGTTTTCTATTTTGGGTTGATGATAAACGAAGCATCTTTTAATTGTGCCGATGAATTGCAATGAAAACCAGCGGTGGAACAGGAAATTTTTCCAAAAAGATGAATATAGCAGCCCGGCTAAGAAGATAGGCGTAAGGCATGCCTTGCGCCTGTTACAGCCAACGAAAATGCACCACATTATTTATACATACTCTTTTGCTGCATGCCTTTTAATAAATGAACGACCACATTTTCTTCTGTAAAATTATCGAACGAACGGGTGATCACTTTTTCAGGAGGCCATATAATATTTACTTCTCTATTTTTTACATCATAAAGCGAAGTATATAAAGTACCGAAGTTTTTTTTGTAATCATAATTGTATAAAGGAGGCTGCAGGAATTTAGACACGATAGAATTTTTATTCTCATTCTGTTTGTCTAAGAGTTCTTCCAAAAAACATTTTCTTTCTTCGGTATGAGTAATGGCCGCATAGTATGGCCAGTCAATTTGCTGCTGTTGGTTTGTAGCCACAGGAGAAGATAATATTATAGCTTTCTCATTAGGAGCCAAATAAACAGTCGAATACTTACCTGAAGCATCAATGAACGTAACATTATATGCCATGTATGATGGAATATTTTTTATCTTCTCTACCGCCTCTTCAGTATTGGCGCATGTTTCCAGGATATAACGTATGATAATCGGAATACCGAAACCATCGCCCACTACATTCCGGCCACCAAATGAAAGAGAAGCGGCGAGGCCATCGCCATTCATTCCATCAAGCAAACCCCAATTGCAATCACTGATGCCGATAACAGGTTTCAGCCATTCGGTGTAAAATAAAACACCTTCAAATAAAGCAGGGCTGTAATCATAATT
>JBDTKU010000187.1:0-4694 GCA_039935135.1 Ginsengibacter sp.
GGCCTCACATGCCTTTTTGTAGGTCTCTTAGTAACGGGTTGCGAATCGATATTGGGCTTGGGAGTAAATGGTTTGGTTATTGTTTCTTCTTGTGGGATTTCGGCATTTTCTTCATCGTTAGGAGAAGAAGTTGCTCCTTCGTCGAAAAATTTCTCCATATCTTTTGCCAGGTAAATATTTCGGTTATATTTATTTCCCAGAACAATGATAGTTACTGAATCCTGGATCATCCTGATAAATACCGCGTTGTTTCCATGCCACCAGCCATTGTGATATATTACTTTTCTTCCGTCAGGATAAACATTCATTCTCCATCCATAACCATAATTTCTGGTGCCCGGCTTTTCATTGCTATAAGGCGTAAAGGCTTTCTCCAAAGTTTCTATGGAAAAAATTTCATTGGTGTACATTGCCTGGTCCCATTTAAGAAGGTCTTCGGGTGTACTGTAAATATTTTTATCTCCGATTCCACAATCGAGGAAAGTAAATGCTTCCTGTCGGCCACGATAATCAAACGAAGGCATTGCAGAGGCGCTGTCTTTAATGTTCCACACATAAGTATTATTCATGTGAAGCGGAGTAAAGAATTCATGTTGTAAAAAATCAGCGTACGATTCGCCGGAAGCTTTTTCAATGATCAATCCGAGCAGATCGTAATTGGTATTGCAATACGTAAAATGAGTGTTGGGTTTGGTAGCAGGCGGTTTGAATTTTATTAAATAATCAAGCACATCCTGGTTACTACAATGTTTCTTCGTATCCCATCCAAGCTTATCCATAAAATATAGATAGTTAGGCAAACCACTTCTGTGACTGAGCAAATCTTTTACCCTAACATTGTCGTATGGAAAACGAGGAAAGAATTTTTTTACATCATCATCCAGGGAAAGTTTTCCCATTTGCGCCAACTTCAAAGTGGCCATTGCCGTAAAGGTTTTTGAAACCGAAGCGATGTGAAAAGCGCTATGCTTATCAAGAGCTGAATCTTTTTTCTGGACATTAAAGTATCCATGGTAATCTTCAAATATTATTTGTCCTTTTTTTGCAACGAGTATTCCGCCATTAAAACCTGTTCGCAATAATTTGGTATCGTAAAAGTTTTTAATCTCATTTCTTAAATGCTCCAAACGGTCTGGCTGGATTTTACCTGGGTCGGGAGCTACATACCCCGTGGAATCTGTAGAATTGGGCTTTTCTTTAACGCCACGAGAACTGCAAGAGGTAATAAAAAAAAATAAAATTATAAATATTACGAAAAAATTTCTGAGTCTCATCTAAAATAATTCAAGAATTTAGGAGGTATATTTGCAATATTACATTACAATTTTAATATGCCAGAGAAAAAAGTCACTAGTTATCCTAAAGAAAAAATAAATATTCTTTTCTTAGAAAACATCAGCAAAGCAGCATCAGAAAAATTTTTAGAAAACGGTTATACTTCTGTTAAAAGATTGCCCGGAGCACTGTCCGAAAGCGAGTTAATTAAAGAAATAAAAAATGTCCATTTGTTGGGAATCCGGTCTAAATCGAAGATCACCCCGGAAGTTTTAAAGAATGCAAAAAAACTACAGGCAATAGGATGTTTTTGTATCGGAACAAACCAGGTGGACTTGAAAGAAGCTACCAATCACGGTGTGGCGGTTTTTAATGCGCCCTATTCCAACACCCGCTCTGTAGCTGAACTGGTGATCGCTTCTTCTATTTTTTTGATAAGAAGAATACCTGACAAAAATAAATCGGCTCACGAAGGAAAATGGCTCAAAGATTCTACAGGAAGCCATGAAATCAGAGGAAAAGTTTTGGGAATTGTGGGCTATGGAAACATAGGTTCACAAGTAAGCGTGCTTGCAGAATCTTTTGGAATGAAAGTTATATTTTATGATACGGAAACCAAAATGCCGTTAGGAAATGCAGAGAGTAAAAAAACTTTAAAAGAAGTTTTAAAACAAGCTGACATCGTTACGCTTCATGTGCCCGATCTTCTCACCTCCAGGAATTTAATTAATGAAAATAATTTACCTTTTTTCAAAAAAGGAAGCATCCTTATTAATTATGCCCGGGGAAAAGTAGTTGACCTGGATGCGTTGAGAATTGCCTTGCAAAAAAATGACCTGAGCGGCGCAGCTATTGACGTATATCCAACAGAGCCTGCCAAAAATGGAGAAGTATTTAAAACGCCTTTGCAGGGATTAAGCAATGTTATTTTAACGCCTCACATAGGTGGATCAACTGAAGAGGCTCAACAAAACATTGGGGAAGATGTAAGTAACAAACTATTTAATTTTTTGGAAAAAGGAATTACAACCGGTTCTCATACCGTTCCTCCTTTGAATCTTCCTCCTCATGAAAATACCCACCGGATTTTGCATATTCATAAAAATGTTCCCGGTGTATTATCTGATATAAACACGCGACTTTCTTCCCACAAAATAAACATACTGGGCCAATATTTAAAAACGAATGATGAGATTGGATATGTGGTGTTGGATGTAAATAAGAATCTTTCAAAAGAGGCCCTCGAATTATTAAAGGAGGTAAAGGATACAATTAAAGTAAGATTATTGTATTAGGATTTTCCGAAAAAAAATAACATTTTCATTGAATCAGTGGCCCCGAAAAGGCCACTGATTTTTTATGGAAAACCTTGCTATTTTTCAAAATGAAAAAGAGGATTATTTGTTGCTTTACTGGCTTTTTATATTTTCTTAAACAGTTGGCAATTTGTATCCATTGTGATACTCTTTCATAAAATAATCTTTATTGACAGCATCATCATTGAATTGTTCTTTTGAGGAATTCCATTCTAATTTTTTTCCGCTTCTGAAGGCAATGTTTCCCATTTGAGCTACAGTGGCCACGTGAGCGGCATCCTGAACCGGACAATTTAAATCATCCATTTTCCTGGATTTAACTACGCTTATAAAATTTTCCCAATGCTTGTCAAGTCCATTATCCACTGATGGTGCAAAAGGTTTAACCACTTTGTTTGTGCTTTGTTTTTCTTCTATCACTTCCCAGCCGCCGCGATTCAAAATAAGAGTTCCGTTGTTTCCAATATAAGAGATGCCATGATCACGGTTGTAAGGCCCGTTGTCAATTCCCATGGCGGAATCCCAAACCATATTAAAATCATCAAACTCATATAAAGTAGTAAGGGTGTCCGGAGTTTCTTCATAAAGATCCGGATACGCAAATCGTCCGCCCAAAGCGGCTATTGATTTTGGAATGGGAGACTTCATTCCCAACAAGCCATAATCTAACAAATGAACGCCCCAATCTGTCATTAGTCCGCCTGCATAATCCCAAAACCATCGAAAATTAAAATGAAAACGACTTGAATTGAAAGGCCTTGTGGGCGCAGGTCCCAGCCATGTTTTATAATCTACTCCTGCGGGAGGTGCCGTATCAGGAACTACCGGTCCGGGTTTCATCCATCCCTGGTAGCACCATACTTTTACTGTCCTGATATTTCCAAGCACGCCGCTTTGCACATAATCCACTGCGTCTTTAAAATGCTGCTGGCTGCGCTGCCACTGGCCCACCTGGACTGCTTTGTTATACCGTTGTTGCGCCTTCACCATCGCCCTGCATTCTCCAATTGAATTGCCAACAGGTTTTTCGCAATACACATCTTTGCCTGCAGCGCAAGCGTCCATCATGATCATGGCATGCCAGTGATCTGGAGTGCCCACCACTACAATATCTACGTCTTTATTTTCAAGCAGCTTTCGGTAATCTCCATAAGTTTTTATTTTAGAAGTATCAATATTTTTTTTAGCAAGTTCCTTCATTCTCTTGTCGATCACATTTTGATCTATATCACAAATGGCCACCAGGTTAACTCCCGGTATTTTCAATGCGGACGTGACATCGGACCATCCCATTCCGTTTACACCCACCGCGCCAATATTCAGTTGGTCGCTGGGAGAGATACGATTTTTTAAAATAGCAAAAGCATTGTTGTCGAATGAGGAAGCCAATAGAGTTCCTCCCGTAAGCATGGCTGAGTTTTGTAAAAATTTTCTTCGTGAATTCATTGCGCTTAATTTTTTAATGATGATTCGGTTTTGAAAAATAATTGTATAAATATATAGAGAATCATTTGAAAAATGAGGCACGACTGGTATAAGAAATGGAACGCCTTCGAAGTTTTTAAAGATTTTTTCATACACTTTGATAATTTTACCCTTTTGGGAAGTCGGTTAAAGCCGGCAAGCCTGCCTGGTGGACAGACAGGGCTGAAACTATTATAGAACGAAATTCAAATTTCCTGAAAGGTTCGGACACATTTATCACAAGTGCAGGCACATGTAGCAAATGACCAGGCACATTTGGCAAATGCCTGAGGAGAATTGCTATAAAACGGGGAGGAAGCCTTAAAAGTTTCAGAAAAATGAAATTAACTTACCCCGCCATCCGTATGGAATTAGAAAATATAAAATCTGTATTTGCGCTACTCAATTAATGGAATAGATGCTTTTTTAAAGCATTGTAATCCTTTGATAATGAAAGAAAGATATTATTTAAGAAATATTTTTAGATTTTGTACTTTCGGCAATACAAACGTAAGCTGTAATTTCTTCGACTTTGCAAAAATTTAAACTTACCATATTTAGACAATCAAGAGTTCTGTTTGGACTTTTTGTTTTGCCATTTGCTTTAATAGGACTTTTGCTTTTAGGTATTGAGTTAGG
>JBDTKU010000188.1:0-16967 GCA_039935135.1 Ginsengibacter sp.
TTTACCAAAAAAAATCATGTTTGAGACATTATCTGATAAGCAAATAACAGGTGTGGTTGCTAACAATATTATTGGAAGATTAGGTTGTCATGCGAATGGTAAAACTTATGTGGTGCCTATCAGCTATGCATATAGTGGTGATTATATTTATGCCCGCACTTTTGAAGGACTGAAAATTGATATGATGAGGAAGAATCCGGAGGTTTGTTTCCAGGTAGATGAAATGGAAAGTATGGCCGATTGGAAATCTGTTATAATCTGGGGAACTTTCGAAGAAATAAATAACAAGTCAGAAAGAGAAAAGGGATTAAAGATTTTAATGTCAAGGATTTTACCTCAACTGGCCAGCGAAACGGTAAAACTCGCACCCGAGTGGCCTTTTCCCGGAAATGATCTTAGTGCCATAGAAGGCATTGTTTTTAGAATTTACATTAAAGAAATGACGGGACGGCTGGAAAAACCCGATCTCGAACTTTATCAAAGCTGGATAAAGTAATGGATAAGTAAGAATAAGAATTCCATTTTCATTCCTGGTAATCTCCCTTCTATTATCAAGAATAATTATCTTAGGGCGTTGCAGTTTATCCTTTCCTGCTAATTAAATTTATCAACTTATTTCCCCTGACCAAAATTTTTAAACCATTTTTTCTCAGTGAAATAGATGGATCCTTACTTTCATCATCATTCTCTGTATCTTTTTTGTATGCGGATAGGATGTCTTTGTAGGAAAGAATACCCGTAATTTTATTTTCATTTGAAATTATCGGCAGCAGATCAACATTTTCTTTGGCCATCATCTCTACTGCGGCACGAAGAGAATTATCGGCGTTTATTGAAATATTATTTCTTTTTATCAGGCTGCCAACTTCTTTTGCCGGATCGTGATGATTGCTGAATAAATTGGAAGAACTTATGGTGCCCATAAATGTTTTATCTCTGGAGGTGACAATGAAATAATTACTGTTATAATCTGTTTCATGTTCCAGCCATTTTCTTACCTCTCCTATCGTGTTGTCCTCACTCAAGATCAGCCCATCATTACACATTACCTGGCTTACAGAAATATTTTCCAGGATATCCGGTTCAAAAGAATCAGGTGTTCTTACGCCACGACGGGTAATCTTTTCTGTCATGATGGTACTTTCCATGAGGAAAAAAGAAATAAAATAAGAAGCAAGACATCCTGCCAGTAGGGGCAATAATGCATTTGACTGGCCGGTAGATTCCAGCGCAAAAATGATGGAGGTAAGAAGCGCTCTTGACGCCCCTGCAAACATAGCTGACATGGCCACCAGCGCAGCGAGAGACAATGTGATGCCGGAATGAGGGAAAATATGCAGTATTGCGCTTCCCAGTAAGATGCCGGCGGCGCCACCGATCGTGAGCAATGGTGCTAAGGTTCCGCCCGAAGTTCCGCTTCCCAATGCAATGGCCCACGAAATAAATTTGAAAATGCATAAACCCCAAACTACATTAAGAGTGAGATTCCCTGAAAGCACATCTGTAATATTTTCATACCCAACGCCCAGCGTACGCGGAGCAAAATAACCAACAATTCCTACAATAAGCCCACCAATGGCTGGCCACCACATCCAATGGACTGGTAATTTTTCAAAAGCATCCTCTATCAGGTACACAATTTTAGTAGTAAAAACAGAGATGAATCCCATAATTATTCCAAGGATACTATAAGTAAAAAGTGCTGTATTAGAAGCGAGCGCTATTTCATGACCCACCGGAAATACAGGACCTGCTTCAAATAAAAAATGGTGACCTGCTGCGCCGGTAATGCAAGCCATCGCTACTGGAATAATAGAGCGTGGTGAAAATTCAAACAACAATAATTCTATTGCCAAAAAGATTCCGGCAATGGGAGTTCCAAAAATAGCAGCCATACCTGCCGTGGCTCCCGATGCCAGCAATACTTTTCGTTCATTATGTGAGATGCGCGCTATCTGTCCAAGAGCAGAACCCAAGGCTCCGCCAGTAGCAATAATTGGCCCTTCCGCGCCAAAAGGACCACCACTTCCGATAGCGATAGCTGACGAAATGGGTTTAAGATACGTGATAGTGGGTTTTATTTTGCTTTGGTTGATTAATATTTGTTCCATTGCCTCTGGGATCCCATGGCCCCGGATGGCTTTGGATCCATACAAGGCCATAAAACCTACAATGACACCTCCCACAGCCGGAATCAGAATTACCCACCATCCCAATGTATTTCCAGCGGGTGTGACATGCGCAATGGAAAACTTTCCATAAAACGACACATTGGTGATAAAGTAAATTAAATAAATTAAAAATTTAGCTATAAAACTAATTGCAATGGCTACTAAAACCGCCATCCACGAAATGGTAAATATTCTTCTTTTGTTGGAATTAGAATACGGCTTAACACTTTCGCCTTCTAAGGCAGGGGCTAACGAAACGGAGATCGGAATTCCTTTTTTTAATTTTTCTCTCTTTATCATTTGGTTTTTAAAAACGGTAAAAAATGAAGGCGCAAAAATACCTTTGAAAAAGGCGTTGCCCAAGTTCTGTTTTTACAAAATAAAAAATACTATTATTTGTGGCTTTACTGCTGATTTTCAGATCAGACTTCTATTGGTGCTACTGCGAAAATCCCGCAATTTATATTGAAACATCTCAGCCATCTTGCCCGCGCGCCACAAGGCTTCGTCGGCCACCTTACCTGAAAAAAGCTCATTTAATGTTTCTGAAAATAAAGCAAGCCAACGATTAAAATGTTCACGCTCAACCGGGAGCTGAGCATGAGGCGGAAAAGGAGAACCATAATAAGTATGCTCTCCTAACAAGACAGTTTGCCAGAAAGTGTACATCTTGGATAAATGCTGAGGCCAGCGGTCCTGTATCCTTTCGTCAAAGATGGGTCCGATAAGAGTATCAAGCCTGACCTTCTCATAAAAACTGTCAACCAGTAATTTAACGTCATTAAGTTCGAGGATATCGTGTTTTTCTTCTGTCAAAATCCATTAATTTAAATCGTGTGCAAATTTACAGTTAATCGCCCATAATTTGAAGCGATCCTATGGTATCTGCCAATTTTTAAGAAATTAACTGGAAGTGATTGGTTACTTTGATGACCTATCCCGCATAGGAAGAATTGTAAATAATTTGACTAAGTCAATAGTAAACAAACAAATTAGCCTGATTTTTAATTCGGTTTAATCAAGTAAAATGGTATCACTGGTGGCAAGACTTCCTCCTTTGGAAACAAAAGAATCCAATTTTCTTTTCAACATTTCATTATCAATTGCTTTAGTGGCGTCTGTAATGATTGTTGTTTTGAAACCAAGTTCCAATGCATCCAATGCAGTAAAATAAACGCAGAAATCGGCAGCGAGGCCTGCCACAAAAACAGAAGTAATTCCCCGGCCTTCCAGGTAGGCAGCTAACCCTGTGGATTTTCTTTTTCCATTATCATAAAAGCCACTGTAGCTGTCAATATTTTTATCCATCCCTTTTCTGAATATGGCTTCTATTTTTTTTGTATCCAAATCAATTGAGAATTCAGCGCCGTTGGTTTGCTGAACGCAATGGTCGGGCCACAGAACCTGTGGCAATAGATCCAATTCAACTTCATCAAAAGGCTTTTTACCCGTATGATTAGAGGCAAAACTTTTATGCTCAGCAGGATGCCAATCCTGTGTAGCTACTACCAGCTCAAATTTTTCCTGGAGAGTATTAATAATTGGAATTGTGTCAAAACCATCTTCAACCGCCAACGCACCACCCGGAAGAAAATCATTTTGAACGTCCACAATGATCAAAGCATTCATACTAAAATAAATTTATTCAGTTGGTTGGGGCCTTCCGAAATAATCGTATAAGGTCTTTTCATCCACTTCATTTATAGGTTGGGAAGAATCGTAAATAGGACAATTTTCAATTTCTGCCGTGGTTACATCAACTATCACGATTTGATTATTCCATTTTACTTTTTTGATCCAACCAGTGGGCAAAAGAACCTTTTTACTGTTGAGCCAGTCACCGGTATCAATTACTAAATAACTAATTTTCCAATTGGAGTCATCCAGGATATAATCTGAGACTTTTCCTATTTCACCATCTGTGGCGTGGATCGTATAACCTTTTACCTCGCTGGTGCTTCTTAAGTGCGGATCGTTATCGGCCTGGTTTTCTTCACTGGCTGGTTGAACATTTTCGGTTTCATACAAATCACTCGGCATGGCTCCAAAAATGCCCGCTCCGTGTGCTTCTCCACCCCAATAAGAATCCCAGGTATAATAAGAAGATAGTTCCTCCTCATGCTGCCTCGAAACCGGTTTGTCAGTATCAATATCCGGGCTGTTTTTTATTTGCTCTTTGGTAAGATTTACAGGAAATTCTTCATTTTCCCAATCGGGAGCCTCAATCGCTTTTGGGGAAATAAGCACTTTTCGCCCGGAGAGCCAGTTGCCGGTTTTTATTATAAGGTAGCGGATGGTCCAGCTGACATCGTCGAAATAAAATTCATCAACTTTGCCTATTTCACCATCGGTTTCTTTTAAAGAATAACCTTCAAAGCTTTTGATACTCCGTTTCATAAAATGGATTTTTAATTTTTATTATTGTGAATTTATAATATAGCAAGCATTATTCCAACAATCCGGAATTGAGGAATGCAAATAATATTATGACTTTCTGTTGATAAAATGGATTCTCAAAAATTTTACTTTTTTGATAAAATAGCCGCCTCAATATATATCTGTAATACCTGAGGAGATTTTCCTTTTATGTTTTTCTTCATGGGGTTAATGCAGTTGACAATTTGCGTTCCTGTAAGTTCTTTTTTAAACTTCGGATTGAATGCCAGCAAAACTTTTTAACAGAAGCTGGAATTTGTTTGGGCTGTAAACTAAACTATGAATCACCGATTTGTTGGTTTACTTTATTTAAAAAAGGAGTGAATAAAGATGTGTGGCTGCCGGAAGTGTCACACTCTTTTAGCTGGCCGACCATTTCTAACATAGCATTTTGTATAAAAAGATCCTTTTTGCCATATTCCCAGATCGGGTAAAAGAATTTAATAAACAATTCCTCAAAGCGCCGTTCGCATGTTAGAATCCGCACCACTCCATTGTCGTCTTCAAAAACAGATTGGGCAAAATGATTGAGCTTATAAGAAAAAAGATTAGTAATTGCATTAAGACTGAGAACAGCAGTTTCAGGATCGTTGATCCCCGGACTCAGGGCCTTTAAGGCCACCTCTGCGAGCTGATGAAAACCATAATATGGGTTTCTCTGAATATTCTGTCCATCATAAAAATCAATAGGGAGAAAAATTTCTTTTAGAGTATCATCCTCTAATTTTTTCGCGGAGTAAAAATCGAGAAGGGGAATTCCTTTTAATAAATAACTGGCAGTAGGTTTTAAAAAACGAACCACTCCTTCATTAACCCGTGCAAATTTGACGAGTTGTTTTTTATCAAACCCCTGGAAGTAGCCGGAAGATTCCATGCAAACGGTTTGCTTATTCCATTTTGGTAATACAAACGCACGGTAAGATTTTTCAGTTTCACTATTTTGTAATGAACGGATTGTATCATCGTGAACCCCGGAGATGATAGTTTGAAATTTTACAGATTGGGTAACATAATGCAAAAAGTAAATGAAGATGAAAATATCCAGAACCGTTAAAACAAGCAACAGGTAAATACTTAATGCAGGAACATAAATTCCCGAATCTATATCGCGAATTGTGCTGAGTAAACTAAGTGCATATACTATGCTACCAATATAAACGCCAAGTACAAATTGCTGAAACCGGTTGGCGATCATGCCTTCGAGCATTCGGTTGCTCATTTGCGACGCCGCCTGGTTTAGCACTATCATTACCATTGAAAAGCTAAAAACCGTGAGAGAAATAATTCCACCCGCAATGGTAGATACAATACTTCGGGCGGTGCTTGCATCCTGCAGGCTTATCCAGCCTGAGTTAGATTTTATTAATTTGCCGGTATTGGAAAAATCAAACTTTTGCATAATGATAGAAAGAACTAAAAAACCTAAAGCAATGATAGCAGGATAAAACGCAATGCTGTTTATGACTTTATTATAATTCTCACGAATCCATTTTGTAAATCTATTATCCATAGTTTTAAAATAAATTATTATTTAACCAGATTATAGTCATTTTTCTCAGCATATTTATTGAATACCTGTGGTTCTATATACAGCCTGTTTACAACTTTTAATACAATAACAACAATTGGCGTGGCAAGTAAAACTCCCCAGAAACCTGCTACCATTCCAAAAGCCACCTGCGCAAAGATGGTAAGAGCCGGTGGCAGACTAACCATCTTTTGTTGAATGATCGGTTGTGTTACGGCGCTTTGAATAATTTGCACGCCGGTATAGATACACGCAACAATGATTGCCGTTGAGGGTCCTTGCGTTAGGGCGAGAAGAACGGCCGGAATCAAAGCGATGAGCGGACCAAAGTTGGGAACAAAATTTAAAATTCCTGCGATAAGCGCAAGCGTAAGTATCAACGGCATCCCTACTATCCATAAACCGATACCTGTGAAAACAGCGATAAAAAAAAAGCCAATAATCTGTGATTTTATCCATTTCTTTAAAACCGCGTTGAGCTCATCAAGAAGCTTATCTCCTTTATCTTTTGCTTTAGGAGGCAATAGTTTCACGAACCCCTTTTTATAAAGAAGAGGGTCAGCCGTAAAAAATATTGCAAAAAGGAGTACAACATAAATGTCACTAATGACACCAAAAGTGCCAGAAAAAAATTTCTTTGCAACGGATTCTACTTTTATTGAATTTGCAGCGTTATTTAAATAATAAAGACCTTTGGTTCCCATATCAGATTGGCTTAGTTGGTCTTTTAAATGTTGAACAGTTTGTGGGAGCGTATCAGACAACTCTGCGATTTGCTGTTGAAGTCTTGCACCTACAAACCAGAAAAACCCTGCTAGTAAAAGGATATTAATAAATACAGAAAGAAAAACGCAAAGATTGGCGGGCCAATTAAGAATTCTGTTCAGCAAGTTCGCAAATCCGCGGAAATAAACTGCCATCAGCATTCCCGCAAGAGATAACAAAATAACACCAAACAATGTTTTGAAAAGAAGAAGTAAGATGATAATCAAAGAAAATATTCCACCCGTAATCCAAACTTTTTTTGAAAAGTTTAATTTGTTTATTATGGAGGGCATGTCGGTTTCCGGCATAAATAATAGCTTATAAATTGTTTGTATAAAATAATAAAGCACACAAACGCTGTGCCTTCTTTAGGTAAAACGCTACATCTAAGCCCGTTTGATGCATCTTTTAAAAGGAGATAGGCATAACCATTATATATTGAGTGAAAAATGTTTGCCTGCGGCATCTTTATAATCTTACATGTCAAAATAAAAAATCCGGTTATTTCTTTTTCTACTACAAAAAAATACTATAAAAGATTTCCCCTACTTTATTTTTAATGTAATAAAAGCCTTTGTGGATTTGGTTTTCCGGTAATTTTTTCTTATATTATAATTAATAAATTATTCACTCTCTTAAAACAAAAATCACTATGACTAAGTTTGAAACCTTTGTTGGAAAAAACAATGAACATTATTTCAGATTGATAAATGAAGAAGGAAAAGTTCTTTTATCCAGTGAAGGATATACGCAAAAACAAAATCTCCTTAATGGAATTGAATCCGTGAAACAGAATATTTCCGTACCTGGAAATTATGAAATGAAAAGGGCTGAAAATGGAAAGCACTACTTTAACCTGAAAGCCGGGAATGGCCAGGTGATAAGCACCAGTGCAATGTGGGACAGCGCTGATCTTCGTGATACCTGGATGAAGAAAATGAAAACAGATGTGCCCAATGCACAGGTATTGGAAGAAAAAAATTAAGAATAAGATTTTTTATTTTATAAAAGGCTTTCTTTTGCGAGGAAGCTTTTTTTATGTTTTTACTTCTGAGAAGCTAAAAATGCGACAAGGTTATCGATTTCATCTTTCGATAAAATTCCACCAAAAGAAGGCATATTTTTTCCGCCGTTCACAAATCTGATCTTTAATGCCTGGATTGATAATCGATTCCCGATTGTGGTAAGGTCAGGCCCATTTATTCCTCCGTATTTATTGATCTTATGGCAATACTGGCAGCCTTTGGAATAAAACAAATGCACTCCTTTTATTATAGAGGAATCCGGATTTTTCGAAAAAAGGCAACCCAAATTGGGAAGCCATTGAGGGAAAGGATTCGTTATTCCAGTAAACCAACAAATAAAGAAGATTCTTATTCTCTTACTGGCATTAAGAAAAGTACAAAAAAAAGGAGAAAAATTAATTGCAATTTTTCTCCTTTTTTGTTTATCAAATTTAAATTATTTTGTGGCTGTGGCATTTTCACCAGTCCAATCTTTTACTTCAGGACAGGAAGCATAATCTTTGGAAACGTTTATATAAAAACCAGACATATTTTTGCCGAACCAATCGTCAAGAGCTTTGTTCTTTTTTTCTTCAAGTGCTCTTTGGGCCACTTTATCATAATCATCTTTCAGATTCTCACGATGGGGTTCTGTTTTAGAGATTATTTCAACTATTCTTACGGCTTTCTTTCCATTAGAAGGATCTAAATATTCTTCAGGTTTTGAGTATTCGCCCACTTTCAAATCTTTAAGTCTCAGAACAAGATCTTTATCTAATTGGTCAATGGACAAAAGAGTGGTTTGTCCATCTGGCCCGGTGATAAGGCCCCCTGTAAATTTGCTGGCATCGTCTTCACTAAATCTGGAAACTGCTTCCCCAAATTGTATTTTGCCATCCACCAAAAGAGTTCTTATTGAATCTAATTTTTCTTTTGCTTCATTTATTTGAATCGAACTTACCTGCGGCACTTTTAGGATGTGGCGGATGGTGGCATCATCACCCCTGCGGCTCACCATCTGGATAATGTGATAGCCAAATTTGGTTTTAAAAACATTAGAGATCTGCCCATCTTTCAAACTGAAAGCCTTTGCCAAAAATATAGGGTCCCACTGGGTTTCATTCCTGTTAATCTCATAAAGTCCCCCCTTGTCTTTGCTGCCGGGATCATCTGTAAAAAGGGAAGCCAGCACTTCAAATTTCTTGCTGCCATCTTCCACTTCTTTCTTGTATTCCTTTAATTGATCTATGGCATAATTTTCAAGATCGCGGCTGGGTTTTGAATACATAACAATTTGCCCCACTTCCAATTGTGATTCATAAAAATGAAGACTGTCTTTGGGGATTTTATTGTAATACGCTTCTACTTCTTTGGGAGTAATCCTTACATCACCAACAATTTTATCTCTTTCTGCAGCAGCCAGTTTTTGCTCGCGGATCACCGGCTTGAATTCTTCTTTCAACTGGAAAACGGTTTTGCCAGCTACCTGTTCCAAAATTTCTTTGGATCCGTAGTTTTGAATATAATAACGGATTTTATTATCAATTTCAGCACCCACATCTTCATCAGAAACAGGCAGCGAATCCCGCTCGGCCTGAATTACCAGGGCTTTTAGGGCTAACGCCTGTTGCAACAAGAGACAGGAAGCATTAGCGGGAACGCTAATATTTTGCCTTTGCATATCATGAATGCTGTTTTCAATATCGCTGCGCAAAATAATCTTGTCGCCAACAGTGGCAATAATTTTATCTGCAACTACTTTTTTTGTTTGAGCAAAAGAAGCAAAGGCGACAATAAGAAAACAAAGAGTAAAGCAACTTTTTTTCATCAGAAATATTTGTATAGAGAATAGCAGTGAAATCCCTTAATTTTTTAAAAATTAATTCATCAAAAATACGCTGCTAAACGGTGAGTTATTTTTTTGGAAAGTTAAAAGTTGATGATCTTTTGTTAAAGAAAACAAGAATGATTCTATGCTCTAAACTCTAAATACCCTAAACGAGCCCCTAAACTATCTAAACTAATCATTATCTAAACTAAACATTAAAGTGTTCTTTTTACCTCAATTTCTTCAAAGGCTTCTACCAGGTCTCCGGTTTTTAGATCATTATAATTTTTTAAGGTAAGGCCGCATTCCATGTTATTAATTACTTCCTTCACATCATCTTTAAAGCGCTTCAGGCTTCCCAGCTCACCGGTATGAACGATGATACCATCCCTAACCAGGCGAATACGATTGTTCCTCGCTATTTTTCCTTCAATTACCATACAACCGGCTACGGTGGCTTTATCGAATTTGTAGGTTTCTTTTATTTCAGCTATGCCTAAAACTTTTTCCTGAATCTTAGGTTCCAGCATTCCTTCCATCGCGCTTTTCACTTCATCAATAGCGTCATAAATGATAGAGTAGGTTTTAATTTCTACCCCTTCATGGTCTGCAATTTTAGAAGCCTGCAAAGATGGGCGAACATTAAATCCAATAATAACTGCGTCAGAAGCGGTAGCCAGCATCACATCTGTTTCAGTGATCTGTCCTACTCCCTGGTGAATAATACTTACTGCGATTTCCTCGGTGCTTAATTTTTGTAAAGAATCACTCAAAGCTTCCACGGAACCATCCACATCGGCGCGGATTAAAAGGTTCAACTGTTTGAAATTGCCTAAGGCAAGACGGCGACCGATTTCATCCAGGGTGATGTGTTTTTTGGCGCGGATTCCCTGCTCACGAAGAATTTGTGCTCTCCTGTTGGCAATATCTTTTGCTTCTGATTCGTCATCGAAAACTTTAAAATTTTCACCTGCCTGTGGGGCTCCGTTCAAACCAAGAATGAGAACCGGCGTTGATGGAGGGGCAGAAGTAATTCGTTGATTTCTTTCATTAAACATTGCCTTTATGCGGCCATAATGCTGGCCTGATACTAAAAGATCACCCTGGTTTAAGGTTCCATTTTGGACCAAAATAGTAGCTACATATCCACGGCCTTTATCCAGAGACGCTTCAATTACACTTCCGCTGGCTGACTTTTTAGGATTTGCTTTTAATTCGAGTAAATCTGATTCGAGCAAAACCTTATCGAGAAGTTCATCAACATTTACTCCTTTTTTGGCGCTTATTTCCTGGCTCTGGAAGTTTCCACCCCAATCTTCTACCAGGATATTCATCCCTGCCAGTTGTTCTTTTATCTTTTCGGGATTAGCTCCCTCTTTATCCATTTTGTTCAGGGCAAAAACCATCGGTACGTCTGCTGCCTGTGCATGCGAGATAGCCTCTTTAGTTTGGGGCATCACGGCATCATCAGCCGCAATAACGATCACGGCGATATCAGTAACTTTTGCTCCTCTTGCTCTCATAGCGGTAAAAGCTTCGTGGCCAGGAGTATCCAAAAAAGTGATCGCGCGTCCGTCTTTTACTTTCACTTCGTAAGCACCAATATGCTGAGTGATCCCACCAGCTTCACCTGCTATTACATTTGCATGGCGAATGTAATCCAGCAATGAAGTCTTTCCATGATCAACGTGGCCCATGATGGTAACGATGGGAGCACGTGGTACAAGATCTTCTTCATTTTCTTCTTCTTCCTCCTCTTCTGTATCCTGGTGATTGTCTATATCAATAAATTCAACTTCGTAATTAAATTCGCTGGCCACCAGCTCTATCACATCGGCTTCCAGCCTTTGGTTGATAGAAACCATGATACCCAGGCTCATACATTTGCTGATCACATCAGCAAAACTTACGTCCATCAAATTGGCAAATTCACTTACTGAAATAAATTCAGTTACCTGTAGTTTATGATCAGTTGAATCTTCGCCAACTGTTTCTGCAGCTTCTTCTCTTTTTTGTTTACGATATTTAGCTTTAAGGCTTTTGCCTCTTCCTCCTGAACCGGCCAATTTAGCCTGCGTTTCCTTTATCTTATCCTGAATTTCTTTTTGATCAATTTCTTTCTCTTCACGACGAGGAGGAGCATTTCGGTTAAATCTTCCTGCTGGAGGCCTGGTGCCGCCACCATGTGGCCTCTGTCCACCCGGATGGGATGGATGGGGTGGATGACTTCCCCCTTTTTTGTCAACAATAATACGTTTGCGTTTACGTCTTTCGTCAGGTTTAGGGCGCGTTTCAGCATTGGTAGGAAGGACAATTTTTCCCATTATTTTAGGTCCTTCCAGTTTTACCGTTCTAATATTAGTGATTACCGGCGCTTCTTTTTCTGGTTCTGCTATAGGGCCTCTGGGTGCATTTTCAACTTTTGCAACCGGCTCTTCTCTTGGGATAACTCCTTTTACCTTTGGCTTCGGTGGTTTCTTTTTTGAATCTTTTTTGGGCCTGACAGATGAATCTATCAAGCTAAGATCGATCTTATCAACTATTTTCAAGCCTTCCACTTCAGGAATTTCTATCTTCTCTATTTCAGTTGGAGGTGCAGATTCTACAGGAACTTCATCTATACTTTGTTTGGTTTTTTCTTTTTTTATTTCTGTAGCTTCAGGAATTTCCTGCACTGGAATCGCAGCTTCTTTTTCTGCTATAACCGGTTCTGTTATCTCTTCAGCTTTTACTTCTACAGGTTTTTCTTCTTTTGGAGCTGGTTTAGTGGGTTCCTTTTTATTAAATGAAAGATCCTGCTCATCTTTTCTTCTCTTACTTTCTGAAGGAGCATTTTTGGGAAGATCGATTTGTTCAGCTTTTTGTTTAGCTACTTTATCAGGCTGAAACTCTACCTGTAGGACACGGTACATCTCTTGCGTAAGCTTAGTATTTAGCTTAAGATCGTCGCTGCTAAAGTCTTTTGATACCAAAAAATCTATTAAGGTATTTGTACCTATATTAAACTCTTTGGCCGCAGCCATCAACCGTGGTGTATTTATTTCTGCCATTAATCTTTCCTACTTCTCAATGAAGTAATTTTTTTTATTTTTTAATTATAGTAAACAAACAAATTCTTTAAAAAATCAGTTTGTGGTTATTCTTCTGAAAATTCTTCTTTTAAAATCTTTTTCACTTCAGCGATCGTTTCTTTTTCCAAATCAGTCCTGCGCTCGAGTTCTTCATCAGACAAGTCTAACACGCTTTTCGCTGTATCGCATCCAATCTTTTTTAATTCATCTATTACCCATGTTTCCAGCTCATCTGTAAATTCGTCAAGATCCACATCATATTCTTCCACTTCCCCTTCATTATCACGAAATACATCAATCTCAAAGCCCGTAAGCTCACAGGCTAATTTAATGTTTACCCCGCGCCTGCCTATTGCCAGCGAAATCTGGTCAGGCTTTAAATATACACTAGCGTGTTTTGCCTCCATATCGACTTCCATGCTGGTGATCTTTGATGGTGTGAGTGAGCGCTGGATCAGCAATTGAATATTATTGGTCCAGTTGATGACATCAATATTCTCATTTTTTAATTCACGCACGATACCGTGAATGCGACTTCCTTTCATCCCCACACAAGCACCTACGGGATCAATGCGGTCGTCAAAACTTTCAACGGCCACTTTGGCCCTTTCTCCCGGATCGCGCACAATTTTCTTAATTACAATAAGGCCGTCAAAAATTTCAGGAACTTCTATCTCAAGCAATTTTGCCAGGAAAGAATTATCTGTTCTTGAAACAATAATAGCTGCCTGGTTATTTTTCAATTCTACATTTTTTACAACCGCTCTTATGGTTTCACCTTTTTTAAAATAGTCTGATGGAATTTGCTCAGATTTAGGAAGCAACATTTCATTTCCTTCCTCATCCAACAATAAAATTTCTTTTTTCCAAACCTGGTAAACCTCGCCGGTAATAATATCGCCGATCCTGTCTTCATACTTTTTAATCAAAATATTTTTCTTCAGATCGTTGATGCGGCTGGCGAGTGTTTGTTTTCCTGCAAGTATCGCTCTCCGGCCGAATTCTTTTTGAATGTCAACTTCTTCATATAACTCTTCACCTACCTGGTAGTCAGGCTCAATCTTAATCGCGTCTTTATATTCTATTTCCGTGAGCGTGTTATAAAGGTCATCATCATCAACGATGGTGCGACGCCTGAATATCTCAAGGTCGCCTTTCTGGTCGTTTACGATCACATCAAAACTTTCATCAGATCCGTATTTTTTGCGGATCAATGTTTTGAAGACATCTTCCATTACTTTCATTAAAGTAGGCCTGTCTATATTTTCAGCGTCTTTGAATTCCTGGAAGGATTCAATTAAATTGATACTTGCCATACTGTTATTTTAAAAAGTTATCAGCACTGTAGTGTGCTTTATCTGATTAAATAATATTGTTGTCATTTGTTTTGTCATTTTATTTCCTTTACCTGTATTTTGTTCAATTTTAATTTCGTTTTCGTCAACATCTGTGAGTGTTCCTTCAGTCTTTGTTCCGTCATTAATCACTATTTCAACTTTGCGTCCGATGTTTTTTTTGTATTGCCTTAAAAGTTGTAATGGCCTGTCAACTCCGAAAGAAGAAACTTCCAGTGAAAAGTTATTATTTTCGAAAATCTCATTTTCCTCGGTAAATTTATAAAGCGTTTTATTAATAACAGTGCAATTATCAATAGTAACTCCCTTATCGCCATCAAGTAATACGGTTACTTTGTTTCCGGGAGCAATTTTCACCTCCACCAGGAACAGTTCTTTTTCATCTTTGATAAAATCTCTTATAAATCCCTCAATCTTCTCGATTTGGGTAGAAGTATCCATTTTACTTTACTTTTTCAAAATAAAAGAAGGGAACGCTTCCGTTCCCTTTCACTAATCTTTTACGGCCGCGAAGATACGTTAAATAGAAAATACACTCCAAATTATGTTTTAATAAAATAAATTCCTTAACAAATCTTTCAGTTACAAACTTCAGTATAGTCAGGCCAATTGATTTAAAACAATTATTTTTGTAGGATGAAATTTTTAGAAACCGCGCTGGAAATATTTCTGTTATATCTTTTATATAAATTTATTTTTGATTTTATCGTACCGGTATATCAATCATCCAAAAAAATAAAAAAGCAATTCGGCGAAATGCAGGAGAAGATGGAGAGCGATTTAAAAAAATATCAAAACCCGCAAAAGCCTCCACAGCAGGAGCCAGCTTCAAAAAAGGAAGGTGATTATATTGATTTTGAAGAAATAAAGAAATAATATTTATTGTATTGCTAAAGTCCCAGGTTTTCGATTTTCTTTTCCGGAGTTAAATGAAAAGTTCGCAATCCTGCTTTTTCAGCTCCCTTGATGTTGTTAATGGAATCATCAATAAACAAACTTTTTTGCGGTTCGATTTGCAGATCATTTAATACCCATTCATAACACTCAACATCTGGTTTCCTCAATCCAATTTCAAAAGAATAAAAAGCCTTCTCGAAATATTTTTCAAAAGATTTCTTTCTTTTATTCTGATTAAATATTTCGTAAAAACTATTGAGGTGAATCTGGTTGGTGTTACTTAATAGATAGATTTTATACCGGCCTTCTAATTGTTCTAAATATTCAAGGCTTTTTTCTCTAAAAGAAAGCAACATGGCATTCCAGGCACTCCTGATTTTCGCTTCAGGAAGATTAAGACCCGTAGTGTGATTGAACTCTTTATAAAATTCCTCTTCCGAAACCTTCCCGGTTTCAAGATTTTGAAAAAGTTTATCCGCATTTGCCTGCGAATACATTTCATCGAAATTAACCACTCCAAGGTTTTCAAACGCTTTGCGGGTAAGGTTATAGTCAATATCTAAGAGAACACCACCAAGGTCAAAAATGATATTTTCTATTTTTTCCATCTCCAAAGAAAAATAATTCTGCTGACTTACTGAATTTTTGGAGAATATATTCTTTGGGCTCAAATAAGAATCGTTATTATTTGTTCTTTTACTATGTGTGCGCAAAGATTTTTACAAATTCAATTGTCACGCTTATGATAAAAATTATTTCTGCTCACTTCACAAATTTTTCTATTTTTGCAGACCTTAAAATTACCGTATTGGTAATTGGGCCTATAGCTCAGTTGGTTAGAGCACCTGACTCATAATCAGGTGGTCCCAGGTTCAAGTCCTGGTGGGCCCACAGATAATCAAGCAGTTATGAAGTAAAATTTATAACTGCTTTTTCATTTGATACATGATTTGATACATCATTTTATTTGAACCATTTCTTGATATTTAACAATTTTTTGAAAAAGTTCTTTTAGTAATTTTACCTTTTGCATTAAAAAGGAGGGGTTGCATTATTTAGAAATGAATTTATAATGAAGGAATCAAAACCCAAAATCAGCTTTTTCTATAAATATTTATCAAGCAAATTTTACCTCACTGAGATACCTGTCGAAAATAAAAAGACCATATTACCTCGTTGGCTAATTTTTGGGAGTATTGCCAAAAATGTAATGAAAATAATACGTTCCGGCTGCTGTATTACTCTATTGAGTGATTATGTTCCTATCGAGGCAAAAACATTTTTCAGGTTGCTGTATTTTGAGGATTATGCAAAATATGCTTTCTGGACTTTCAATGACAATTTTATCAACGACTTATCCGGAAATATTTTACTCACTAATGATGATAATATTATTTCCTGTGTTGAAATATTGAGAACTTACCCTAATGCGTTTGATGAGAAACTCAATACAGGCATGGATGAGGAAATATCATATTGTTACCGCAAGGTTGATTCATTAAGAATAGATAAGAAATTCGATCAAATGTTTGTTCTTGACCTGCATAACAGAAAAGTGGTCTTGGATCTACTTGAAAAGAGAATGGAGGAAATTGAAACCGGTGACGAAAATCAACAAGAAAAGAAACTTAGTCTTGAAATAGCTGAAACCTCAAATCATGCACCTTCCAAGGTTCCCTTTTTAGATATGGTAACTCCATTAAAAGGGAATAAAGAAGAAACATTGCAGTTTATTAAAGAGGCCGTTCTCTTAGCAGGTGCGAAGGACCTTTTTATCACTGTTAAACTTAATAAAGGAGATAGAAATCCTAAAGGATTCTATGGAAATGTATGGGCTATGATAACATTTTTTTATGAGAAAGGTTATTTCAATAATGATTTTGAAAAATTAGAGATATTAGATGCTTATCTA
>JBDTKU010000189.1:0-5494 GCA_039935135.1 Ginsengibacter sp.
CCGTGCTGTTTGATAATGCTTTCTGTAAGTTTCAGGTACAAATACTTAAGGTCAGGTTTGGAAGCGAGCGCCTGTAGATGGCGGTTAAGGGTAAAAATATCATCCCTGATAGCAGGGCCAGTTTGGGTTAGATAAGGTGAATTTGACATTGCCCGCTTTGTAGTTTCATCTATAAGTGGATATAAAGTCTTAAAATCGATTCCTTCTTTTTCACAATGTAATTCTGCGAGCGCATAAAGATGATTTGTAAAGTTGTTGACAAATACCGCAGCTATGTGGTAATTCAGCCTTTCTTTATCGTTGGCCTCTATTACTTTATCAGAAAGAGTTTTTGCAAATCCCAATACACGATGCAGGTTTTCCTGCGTGTTGCCATCTATTAAAAATGGGATTTCAGGAATCGTATCGATAAATTTTGACAAAGATTGTAGTGGGTATAAGACTCCATAGGTGGAGGTGATATCCTTAAAAACATTTATGGAAACTGCTCCCGCTGTGTGAACGACAAATTTGTCTTTTAATGCCGGAATTTTTTCAATATGATCTAACGCTGCATCATTCAAGGCAAAAATATAAATATCAGCATCTTCAAAATTTGATGAATCCAAAGGCATGGTTGAAGCAGAATAGGTAGCAGCAAGTGGTTTGGCATTTTTTTCATCACGGCTTATCACTTGTACAATTTGATGGCCGGCTTTGGTGATAATTTCACATAAAACAGTAGCGGTGTTTCCAGAGCCCAACATTACAACTCTCATTGGTAGTTTTTTAATTAGCAGTTTTTACTTAAATATTTTTTATACCTTTTTTATAAAAAATTTAATATTTCCTGATTTCTTTATAAAAAATATATTACGTAAGTTAATTCATAAAGTTTTTTATTCGGACTTCAATTTTTAAAATTAAAAATGAAGATGTTAAATCGTTAGTCAGTGGGGGATTGCGAAGATAATGAACGGTTACAATATAACAAGTAATGTAATTAAAATTTCATTTTTAATTTTTACGCTAATATTGCAGCAGGGTATGATAATTCATAATTAGGGAGTTTTATCATAAGGAAAGAGTTTTAGAATTGGAAAAAATAGTTGATTATGGCAAAAAATTTATTGATAGTAGAGTCACCTGCGAAAGCAAAAACCATCGAAAAAATATTGGGTAAGGATTTCGAGGTAAAAAGTTGTTATGGCCATATCCGTGATCTTGAAAAAGATGATATGGGAATTGATGTAAAGAACAATTTTATGCCCCGCTATAAAGTGCCTCCGGAAAAAGCTAAAGTAGTAAAAGAATTAAAACAATATGCAAAAAATGCAGAGACGGTGTGGCTTGCGTCGGATGAAGACCGCGAAGGAGAAAGCATTAGCTGGCATCTCGCGGAAGTATTGGGGCTTGATGTAAATACAACCAAACGGATTGTATTTCATGAAATAACAAAACCCGCGATCAACTCGGCAGTAGAAAATCCACGGCTGATCGACATGAACCTTGTAAATTCCCAACAAGCGAGGCGTGTTTTAGACAGGCTGGTAGGGTTTGAACTCTCCCCTGTTCTTTGGAGAAAAATAGGAATGAAAGGAGGATTAAGTGCAGGAAGAGTGCAAAGTGTAGCCGTAAAATTAATAGTCGAAAGAGAAAGAGAAATTAACCAGTTTGAAGTAACCAGCAACTTTAAGATCGAAGCGATCCTGGCTTCTACTGATGAATCAGGAAAAAGAATTTCCTTCAAGGCTGAAGATAGCGGTACCAGGAATATTGAAGAAGCGGAAAGCTTTTTGAGTCGATGTAAAAATGCCACTTATTCAGTAAAAGATATTATTGTAAAACCCGGTAAAAGAACTTCTGCGGCACCATTTACCACATCCACCTTGCAACAGGAGGCAAGCCGAAAATTAGGTTACAGCGTGAGCAAGACCATGCTGATTGCGCAACGATTATATGAAAGCGGAAAGATCACTTATATGAGAACGGATAGCGTGAACCTGAGCAACACGGCAAAAGACCAGATCAAAAGCGAGATACTAAAAAATTATGGAGAAAAATATCTCCAGATGCGCAATTACAAAACAAAGAGCGATAGTGCGCAGGAAGCACACGAAGCCATACGCCCGACCGAAATGCAGGAAAGCCGGATTCATGATCCTGAATTGAGCCGGCTGTATGAATTGATTTGGAAACGAACCATTGCCTGCCAGATGAGCGATGCCATTCTCGAAAAAACAACTGCAAAAATAAAGATCAGCACCGTAGATGATGAACTGACCGCTACCGGCGAAGTGCTAAAGTTTGATGGATTTTTAAAAGTCTATAATGAAGGGAACGATGATGAAGAAAATGAGAATGCATCTTTCGGAAGCGAAAGCAGGTTGCCTGCTTTAAAAGTGAATCAGCAACTGGATTTCCAGGAAATGACCGCCACAGAAAAATTTACACGCCATGCGCCAAGATACACAGAAGCCTCTCTTGTGAAAAAACTGGAAGAACTTGGCATTGGACGACCCAGCACCTACGCTCCTACCATCAGCACCATCATGAAGAGAAACTATGTAGAGAAAAGAGATAAAGAAGGTACGAAACGTGATATAAGGATCGTAAAACTTTCGAAAGAAAACAATATTGAAAAAATAAAAACATCAGAGATAACCGGTGCAGAAAAGGCTAAGCTTTTTCCAACGGATCTGGGCCTTGTCGTTACTGATTTTTTAAATCAGCATTTTGATAACGTGATGGATTATTCTTTCACGGCTAATATTGAAGAAGAATTTGATAAAATTGCCGAAGGAAATCTGCAATGGAATAAAATGGTGGCCGATTTTTATGAACCATTTCATGAATCAGTAGAGCATACATTGGAAAATGCGGAACGTGCCAAAGGTGAACGCGAATTAGGCACCGATCCATCAAGTGGTAAGCCTGTGATAGCAAGGATGGGGCGATATGGCCCGATGGTGCAGATAGGAAATGCGGAAGATGAAGAAAAACCCAGATTCGCCAAACTAAAAGCCACCCAAAGCATAGAAACTATTTCTCTGGATGAGGCAATGGATTTGTTCAAACTTCCTCTTAATCTGGGAGAATATGAAGAGAAAGAATTATCAGTAAATGTGGGCAGGTTCGGACCTTACGTGAAATGGGGCGAGCAGTTTATTTCCTTGCCAAAAGGCGAAGAACCTACAGAGGTAGATGCGCAGAGAGCCATAGAAATCATTAAAGCCAAGCAAGTAGAAGACGCACCAATAGGCTATTTCCAGGAAAAACCTATTACCAAAGGAAAAGGCCGTTTCGGCCCTTTTATAAAATGGAATGATCTTTTTATAAATGTTCCGCGTGCCTACAATTTTGACAATCTTTCGCAAAAAGATTGCAATGAGCTGATAGAAAAAAAGATAGAGAAAGAAGCTAATCGTTATATCCAACAATGGCCTGAAGAAAAAATCGCACTTGAAAATGGCCGCTGGGGCCCGTTTATACGTTTCGGCAAAAAAATGTTGAAAGTAACCGCCAAACCCGAAGGTGGAAAATATGCTCCTGAAGAAGTCGCAAAGCTTTCTTTGGAAGAAGTGAAAAAAATGATCTTGCAGCAAGACCCCAAAGCGTTTGATAAAAAAGCAACGAAAAAGAAAGCTGCACCTAAAAAAGTGGCCGCAAAAAAAGTAGTTAAGAAAAAATAAGAATAGCCACTTAGAATTTTTCGGCTTAATGCAGGCAAAATAAAAAAAGCAATTAATTGTTCGTTTGCTGCCAGGCGACTTAATTGAATGCTCTACGTGCTGCCCGGAGAATTGGATCTTTTTCAGATTAACAAATTATCAACGGAATAGCTGGTTAGTTAACTTGGCTTACCATGTCGTTTCTTTATTTTTGCTGATAATTTGATTTAGTCTGAAAAAAGTTGTAAAAATATTTCTTAAAGTCCTGCTAAGCATTCTTGTGCTGATTCTTGTTCTTTGGATTTTGATTCAAACCACTTTCTTCCAGACATTTATAATCCATCGCGTAGCTCACAAGCTTTCAAAAGAGCTTAATACTACTGTTTCAATTAAAAAGATCAACCTTGAACTTTTTGACAGGATGGACATGGAGAACTTGTTGGTGCTCGATCATCAAAAAGACACTTTATTATTCGCAGGTAGTGCCAAAGTGAGCATTACTGACTGGTTTTTTTTCAAGAAAAATATATCATTGAATTACATTGGGCTTTCTGATGCATTTATCAATCTTCATCGTTCAGATTCTACATGGAATTATCAATTCATGGTTGACTATTTTTCCGGACCAGGAAACAAAAAAACAGATACTACTTCCTCAGGTATCAATCTTGATCTCAAAGTTGTGAACCTAAAAAATATCCGCATCTGGCAAAAGGATGGCTGGCGTGGCGAAGACATGTTGGTTTCTATTGGCAGACTGAATATACACGCCGATCAATTTGACCTTAACAGGAATGTAATTAAACTTAGTGAAATTCAATTGGAAAAACCATCCTTTACTCTTTATGATTACGAGGGCAATCGTCCAGGGGACACCTCTTCTTCGTCGGCTTCAATTGTTCAGGAAACAGAAGGCTTACAATGGAACCCAGACCAGTGGCAACTTTCAGCGAAATATTTAAAAATATCAGATGGGATAGTAGCGGTGGAAAAAGCAGGGCATTCCGCACCGGTTATGAATGAATTTGATGAAAACCATATAATCATTTCTTCCATAAACGGAACTTTTAAAAATATAAAACTCAAAGATGACACTTTGCAATCTTTTGTTTCACTTTCGGCCAGGGATCGCGGGGGTTTTGTGATCAAAAAGCTATCGGCTGATTTTAAATTTACTCCTGCGATGATGGAGTTTAAGGACCTTGATATTCTTACCAAAAAAAGCCATTTACAGAATTATTACGCCATGCATTACCAGCATTTCAATGATGACATGCAGGACTTTATACATAACGTTACGGTGGACGGACATTTTAAAAACAGTAAGCTCAGCAGTGATGATCTTGCCTATTTTGCACCAGACACACGCTCATGGGAAACTGATTTTTATTTATCCGGCAGGGCGCATGGGAAAATAGATAACCTGACTGCCCACGATATGGTCATTAAAGCAGGCGAAAACAATTACCTGAGCGGCGACATCAGCCTAAGAGGGTTGCCTGATATTGATAAAACATTTATAGATCTTAGAACAAATGAATTAAGAAGCAATTATGTTGAGCTGGCTAAGCTTATTCCTGACCTGAAAGGCATTACGAATCCCAATTTAAAAGCATTCGGAAATATATATTTTGCCGGAAGCTTTACAGGTTACGTAAATGACTTTGTCACCTTTGGCACTTTAAAAACAGATATCGGGATGCTTCAGACAGATGTGCATCTTAGGATCCCCGCCAAAGGACGCGCGGTATATAATGGAAAAGTTTCAACCACCAACTTCCAATTAGGAAAATTTATTGGTAACAACGATATCGGGAATATTGTTTTCGATGGTAAAGTGAATG
>JBDTKU010000190.1:0-4986 GCA_039935135.1 Ginsengibacter sp.
CCGAAATTATTTTTTGCATCCAAATACTTTTCCCGGTTGGTATCAAACCAGGGTTTGTTGTTGTTCTTTTTTAATGCTTTTAAAAAAGAAATGGTAGAAGAGGAAATCAAAATGTAAGAAATTTAAAAAGTATTTTTTTTTGTAAAAAATAAGCAACTAAACATCAGCCCAATTTTCCCCGCTTTTTATGCGGTAAACAGTCATGGGGCTGATGTTGTATTTGTCAGCAATTTGCTGGTGGGTAAGCTTTCTTCTTGGGTTTGCTAATATTGATTTTATGGCTTTTACCTGGGTTGAATTCAGTTTTAATCCTTTTTTGCGATTGCCTTGCACTTTTTTGTATTCCAGTTTTTTCGGACTTTTTTGCTGATGGACATTTACCTCTATTTGTGTGGCCCATTTTAAATTCTTTGCGCGGTTATCCGCCTTTACGTGATTAATATGGATCACATATTTTTGTTTTGGAGAAGACTTATCATTAAAAAGTTTAGCCACTTCGCGATGTAGGTAAAGTGTTTTACTTTTTCCGTCAAGGCGCAGGTTTAATGTCCGGTATCCGCTGGTGAGCGAACCGGAAAGAAGTTTCCCGTCGTTAGGAATGTCTTCGTTGTAACTTGCTGCGCGCCCATGAGAGGAGACGGCATATTTATTTCTCATGGATTGCCATCCTTTGAATTTAAGAGGCTTCCATATTTCACCGTTAAGTTTTTTTATCATGGCTGATTTTTATGGTTGAAGTTACAAAACTAACTTTGGACCAGGTTTAAAAAATCTTCTTCACTTATAACTTTTACTGTTTTTATTTTTTGGGCTTTCGCGAGTTTGCTTCCTGCCGATTCTCCTGCAACGAGATAATCAAGATTAGCGCTTACGGATGAAAGTAACTTTCCGCCATTGTCTTCCGCCAGCTTTTCAGCTTCGCTTCTTTTTAATGTAGGGAGGGTTCCGGTGAAAAGAAAAGTGGAACCAGATAACTTTCCGGTTACAGGCTCTGATTTATCACCTTTCATGTTTAATCCTTTGGCAGCAAGCTCTTCAAGGATCCTGATATTATCTTCATTATGAAAAAAATCAAAAACGCTTTCTGCTACTTTTTCTCCAATATCTTTTAGCTGTTGCAAATCTTCAACGGAAAATTGAGCTAAGTCAAAGATAGTATCCACGCTTTTCGATAAAGTTTTCGCAGTAGTTTCTCCAACATATCTTATACCCAAACCAAAAATTAAACGATTCAAATTTTGCTTCCTCGATTTTTCAATTGCCGATCTAAGGTTGTCAACGGATTTCTGTTTGAAACCTTCCAGTTCAGCAATTTTTTCAAAATCAATAGAATAAATGGAAGGAATATCCCTGATGAGTTTTAAAGAATAAAACTTTCTCACATTGGCTTCGCCAAAGGTTTTTAAATCCATTGCATCTTTACTTACAAAATGGATAATACGCTCTACCACCTGCGCTTCGCAGTTGATATTTACACAGCGCCAAACCGCTTCTCCTTCAGGCTTTACCAGTTTATCACCACAAACTGGACAATGAGTGGGAAAGATAATTTTTGTTTCATCACCGGTTCTCAATTCGGCTAATGGTTTTACAATATAGGGAATCACATCGCCGGCTCTTTCTACTATAACGGTATCGCCTAAACGCAAATCCTTTTCCTCAATAATTCCTTCATTAAAAAGAGAAACAGAGGTAACGGTTACTCCGCCGATGTGCACAGGTTCTATTTTGGCGACCGGCGTAACGGACCCTGTGCGGCCTACCTGGAATTCAACATTGATCAATTTGGAAGTAGCCTGCCGCGCTTTAAATTTGTAAGCCATTGCCCAGCGTGGATGATGCGTAGTGCTTCCTACCTGTTGCTGAATATCAATCTCATTTACTTTTACGACGATGCCATCAATTTCATAAGGGAGTTTATCTCTTTTATTTTCAAATTCGAGACAAAATTGTACAACGTCGTCAATATTATTAAAGACTTTTTTTTCTTTTAGGGGTGTCCGGAAACCGCATTCAGAAAGTAATTGAAGAATTCCGGAATGTGTGTTCAATAGTTCAGGATATTTTTCTTTTCCTTTTTCATTTAATTCAATAAAACTTACATGATACAAAATAGCTTCTAATTTTCTTTTTCTGACCGATGCGGGATCTTTCATTCTTAAAGAACCTGCAGCGGCATTCCTCGGATTGGCTAAAGGCGCTAATCCTTCTTCGGCCAGAGATAGATTGTATATTTTAAAATTTTCTTTGTTTAATAAAACCTCTCCGCGAATCTCAATTTTTTGAATGCCATAATTTGAAAACTTTGCAGATAATGGAACAGAGCCAATTTGTTTGATATTAGTGGTGATATCATCGCCGGCAACGCCATCTCCTCTTGTAGCGCCGCGAACCAAAAAATCATTTTCATAAATCAACGAAATGCTGGCACCATCGTATTTTGGCTCAGCGCTGAAAGTTATTTTTTGATTGTCCGTTAAAGTTTTTAACCTATTATCCCATGCAATTAAATCTTCAGCATTGTAACTGTTTTCTAAGCTAAGCATGGCCACCAGGTGCGGAACGGTTACAAAGTCTGAATTCAAACTGCTACCGACTCTTTGCGTGGGCGAATCAGCGGTAATTATTGATGGATCTTCTTTTTCAAGCCTTTCCAGATTTTTATACAAATGATCATACTCAGTATCAGATACCAATGGATCATTCAAAATATAATAGCGGTATTCATGAAACCTAAGCACATCACGCAATTCCTCTGCATTCCCCCCCATTTTTAAAAGGTGTTCTGTTTTTTTTTGTAATTCTTTTGCCTGTTCTGTTGTGTACATATATGAACTTTAAAAAAAATAAAACTACATAAAAAACAGTTAGTCCTGATGTTGAAAACAATGCGATATTTTGTTTCGGAAAATGTTGATAGTAATAAGTTAGCTGCAGAATATTTTAAATGATACTTTCAACAGTAAATCAACATTTAGACTTCTTTTTTATTTTTTAAACTAAATGTAACAGTGGTGCTTAGACGGAATGTTGACTTCAATCTTTCATTTTTAAAATAAAATTTATTAAGCCCGAATGGTCCATTTGAGGCAATTAATCTAATTGTAATTGAAAATTACTCTTAAAATTTATTGTTTGAAAAAAAAATGCGCTTATTTTCTCTAAGAATTCCTAATTTCATGCCTAATTTTTAAAAATCCAATTTATTGATATGGGAGATTTTCAGATAAAGGTTCAGCCAAAAAAATATGATGCGATAATTATAGGTTCTGGTGCAGGAGGGGGAATGGCAGCTTATGTTTTGGCGAATGCCGGATTAAAAGTTTGTTTGCTCGAAGCCGGGGCAAATTATAATCCTGCAGTTGATTCCAAACAGTTACAAAATGCGTGGGAATCGCCAAGAAGAGGCGCCAGCACTAAGTTTCGCCCTTTTGGAGATATGGACGGCTGTTATTGGGGGTGGGAAATTGATGGCGAACCCTATACCAACGCGAAAGGTTCCAACTGGGAGTGGTGGCGCGCACGAATGGTCGGCGGCCGCACGAATCATTGGGGAAGAATTTCGCTTCGCTTCGGTCCCAAGGATTTTAAAAGAAAAAGTATTGATGGCCTTGGCGACGATTGGCCAATCGGTTACGACGACGTAAAACCTTATTACGATAAGATTGATAAACTTCTTGGAGTTTTTGGAACCAATGAAGGTTTGGTAGATGATCCTGACGGTTTTTTTCTGCCACCACCCAAACCACGGTTGCATGAATTGATGATCAAGAAAGCCGCGACTGGCATCGGAATACCTGTCATTCCTTCAAGGCTTTCTATTCTTACCAAAAAAATAAATGACACCCGCGGGCAATGTTTTTATTGCCAGCAATGTGGGCGGAGTTGTAAAATATTTGCAGATTTCTCTTCTTCCTCTGCATTAGTACTTCCTGCCGTTGCGACAGGAAATGTGGACCTGGTAGTGAATGCGATGGCGAGGGAAGTCCTTACCAACAAAGAGGGATTGGCTACCGGTGTTTCTTATGTAAATAAAGATGACATGCAGGAATACCAGGTGATGGGAAGAACCGTAATTCTGGGAGCCAGCACCTGCGAATCTGCGCGATTGTTATTGAATTCAAAATCACCACGCCACCCCAACGGACTGGCCAATTCCAGTGATGTGGTTGGTCATTATCTCCACGATTCCACCGGTGCTGATATGGGTGGAATTATCCCTGAACTGTTTGACAGAAAACGCTACAATGAAGATGGTGTAGGGGGTATGCATGTTTATACTCCATGGTGGCTCGATAATAAAAAATTAGATTTTCCGCGCGGCTATCATATTGAATATGGCGGAGGATTCGGAATGCCTTTATATGGATTCCAATGGGGAATGGAGAATCTGAATGGCACTTATAAAGTAAAAGGAAAGCAAAAAGAAGCAGGCGGTTATGGTGCTTCTTTAAAAGAAGATTATCGTTATTTTTTTGGTTCTCATGTTGGCATGGCCGGCCGGGGCGAAGCAGTTGCCATGCGGGATAGTTATTGTGAAATTGATCAGGATACAGTGGATATTTATGGAATCCCCGTTTTAAAATTCCATACAAAATATACCGATTACGAAATAAATCAGGCAAAGCACATGAAAGAAACTTTTGCCGAAATTTTGCATTCGATGGGCGCAGTTTCTGTCTGGGGAAATGATGATGGTCCTGAAAATAATTATGGCCTTCATGCGCCGGGAAATATTATTCATGAAGCGGGAACCATCCGCATGGGAAATGATCCTAAGCATTCGCCATTGAACAAATGGGCGCAGGCTCATGATTGTAAGAATTTGTTCGACGTGGATGGCGGTATGTTTGTTTCCCAGGGCGATAAAAATATCACATGGACCATTCTTGCTTTAGCCATGCGCACGTCAGAATATATTGTGGACCAGTTAAAGAAAAATGAAATTTAATAAGTATAGGTGAACACAGTAAACCATTTATTCCC
>JBDTKU010000191.1:0-7637 GCA_039935135.1 Ginsengibacter sp.
TTTGTTTCAGAAAGCACATTGCTACGTGTCATTAAACTTGCCAATAAAACCGGGGAAGAAAATTCAAAGATTCAGGTAGCGATGATGAAATGTTATCTGAATGACGCAGTGGATAAGGTGGCCAAAGCAGGAAAAGAAGCCATCAATGCATTTGCGGAAGGAGATGAACAAAAAATGATGTTGCTGGGATTAAAACGCTTTACAAAAACAGATCCCTTCAACAGTAAAGATGCAAGAAGATTAATTGCAGATAACCTGGTTGAAACAGGGAAATATGCGTTTTAAAATTGGATTCATTTCTTGCTTTATAGTAAACAAACTTTTAAAGGAGATTTATATTTTGTATATTACTTTATAATAATAAAGAACTGGTTCACTTTTTGCCCTTCGGTAAAAGATTGTATTTCAGTAAGACATTCTTCAATTAAGCAATTAGCAATCGCTTTCCTTTTTTTCATAAATTTAAAAGAACAGAATCCCCGGTTTCTTTCTTGCAAGTTTTAAATCATTTATATGGATTTGAATAAAGCGTATCATCTCATATTGGAGAAATTAAGTACATGGATAAACGAGTTGGTAAAACTGCTGCCAAATATTCTGATAGGAGCAATCATTTTGGTATTAGGCTTTTTTATAGCCAGGCGAATAAAAAAGTTTTCTAACAAGACCATTAAAAGATTCTCTGATAATATAACCCTCAACAGGCTTTTTTCTTCTGTTATTTATATATTTTTTATTGGAATTACCTTATTCACGGTTCTCAGTATTCTTCATTTAAATAAGGCGGTTGTTTCCATACTGGCTGGCCTCGGTGTAGCGGGTTTGGCAATTGCTTTAGCTTTTCAGGATATCGCAGCTAATTTTATTTCCGGCATATTTATTTCCATTAGAAAACCGATGCATGTCGGGGATATTGTTAAGCTAAGCGATTTCATGGGAAAAGTGGAAGAAATAAATTTAAGGGATACCGTTTTAAGAACTTTCCAGGGCCAAATGGTAATCATTCCCAACAAATCAGTTTTTCAAAACCCAATAGAAAATTATTCCATGCTGGGCAAAAGAAGAATGGATTTAAAAATCGGCGTTTCCTATGGTGATGACCTGGAGAAGGTTAAAAAAATTACTATGGAAGCTATCAGGGGATTACAAGGGCTATCCAATTCAGATGAGGCTACTATGTTTTATACAGAGTTTGGCGATAGTTCCATAAATTATGTTTTAAGGATGTGGATCGATTCTGTTAATCAACCCGAATTCCTTGAAGCAGGAAGCCAGGCAATTATTCGTATTAAAAGAGCTTACGATGAAAACGATATCAGCATTCCATTTCCCATTCGCACTTTGGATTTCGGTATTAAAGGAGGCGTTTCCTTAGATGAAATTGCTTTGAAAAAGGCAGAATAATTGTTACTGCTTTCAAGAGAGATTGAAGTTCTCTTTAGTTACCTTTGTGGGAAACAAACTTTATTATATTTAACCATAAAAAACTTATATCATCAACATTAATCCTTCTAAAAAGAAAACGTTGGGCAAACTAAGCCAACTTGCTAATACCCTAATCGGGAGTGAAATAGTCAGATTAGGCGGCGAAATAAAGCAGAAAATAAAACGCGGCGAAACCATTTACAATTTTACCATAGGCGATTTTGATTCTTCCATTTTTCCCATTCCTCAAAAATTGGAGGAAGAGATTATCGAAGCTTATCAAAATAAATTAACTACCTATCCTCCTGCAGATGGCATTTTACCGCTAAGAGAATCTGTTTCAAAATTTATTAAAGAGCGCGAAGGCCTGGATTTTAATACCAACGAGATCTTAATCGCTGCAGGAGGCCGTCCACTTATTTATGCACTTTATCGCGCTATTGTTGACAGGGATGACAAAGTTATTTATTCCGTTCCAAGCTGGAACAATAATCACTATGTCCATTTTACAGAAGGTAAACATGAAGTGATAGAAACGACGAGAGCAAATAATTTTATGCCCACGGCTGATGATCTCAAACCCCATATTAAAGATGCCGTTTTGATTGCTCTATGCTCACCATTAAACCCCACAGGAACCGTATTTAAGAAAGAAGAGCTGGAAAAGATTTGCGATTTGGTATTGGAGGAAAATAGTAAAAGGGGAGAGGATGAAAAGAAATTATACGTGATGTATGATCAAATGTATTGGATGCTCACCTATGGCGAAACAAAGCATTATAACCCAATTGAACTCAGGCCGGAAATGAAAAAATATACTATTTTTATAGATGGCATCAGTAAGGCATTTGCTGGCACAGGCGTTCGCGTGGGGTGGGCATTGGGGCCTGAAATCGTTTTGTCTAAAATGAAAGCTATAAATAGCCATGTGGGTGCCTGGAGTCCAATGGCCGAACAAAATGCCACAGCCAGATTCCTTCTTCAACATGATATTGTTGATAAATATCTTTATAATTTCAAAAGAGAATTACAGGAAAGGCTGCAACTTATTTACGAAGGTTTCCAACAATTAAGATCAGAAGGTTTTGCCGTTGATGCCTGTGCGCCACAGGCGGCTATTTATCTAACCATTCAATTAAGCCTTGCCAGTAAAACAACAAAAAAGGGAGATTCTCTTTCTGAGCAATCAGATGTAACCACTTACATTTTGGAAAAGGCGAAGTTGGCAGTAGTTCCTTTCTATGCTTTTGGAGCACCAAAAGATTCTGACTGGTACCGACTAAGCGTAGGCACTTGCAAAAAAGAAGAGATTCCTGAAATGCTTAGTCAGTTACGACAGGCGTTGGAAAATTTAAAATAATTATTTACTGATCAGGTATTCTGCAATTTGAACTGCATTAGTTGCTGCACCTTTTCTCAGGTTGTCACTAACAATCCAACAGTTCAATGTTTTGGGTTGTGTTTCATCCCTTCGGATCCTTCCCACAAAAGTTTCGTCTTTTTCATGCGCGGTTAACGGCATAGGGTAAATGAAATTTTCCACATCGTCCTGTACAACTACGCCCGGCGCAGAAGATAAAATTTCTTTTACTTCAGCGAGGTCGAAATCATTTTCAAATTCAACATTCACGCTTTCGCTATGGCCGCCCACCACAGGAATACGAACGCAGGTAGCTGTTAACTGAATGCTGTCATCGCCAATGATCTTTCTTGTTTCATTCACCATTTTCATTTCTTCTTTGGTGTATCCATTTTCGAGAAAAACGTCAATATGTGGAAGCGCGTTTTTATCAATAGGATATTTATACGCCATTTCACCTTTTATATTATTGCGCTCATTTTCCATCTGCTGTACTGCCTTTACGCCGGTTCCGGTCACACTTTGATAAGTAGAAACTACTACTCTTTTTATTTTATATTTTTTATGGAGAGGATTTAAAACCAACACCATTTGAATGGTCGAGCAATTTGGATTAGCGATGATTTTATCATCGGGCGTAATTACTTCAGCATTCACTTCGGGCACCACCAGCTTTTTAGCCGGGTCCATTCTCCAGGCAGATGAATTGTCAATTACGATAGTTCCGGCCTCAGCAAATTTTGGAGCAAGAGCAAGAGAGGTGCTGCCACCTGCTGAAAACAGTGCTATATCTGGCTTTGCAGCAATTGCGTCTTCTGCAGAAACCACTTTATATTTTTTATTTCTAAAAGTAATTTCCTTTCCAATTGATTTTTCAGAAGCCACCGGAATTAATTCAGTAACCGGAAAATTTCTTTCTTCGAGCACTTGTAACATTTTGCTTCCCACAAGCCCGGTCGCGCCTACCACTGCGATTTTCATTTTTATTTACTTTTTTTAATTTTGAATGCAAAGAAAAGCATAAAGTTTTATCTTTAGAATCAAAGCTACTACTTATGCAGAAAAAGTTTACCAACTGCCTGTTTATATTCCTGTTAATAAATGCTACAGTAAACGGACAAATAACAGATAATTTTAATGACGGCAACTTCATAAATCCTTTATGGAGCGGTAATACCTCCTCGTTTATCATAAACAATTCTTTTCAACTTCAAAGCAATGATTCAACCGAAAACAGCACATTTTATTTAGCTTCTGAAAATCATCTTTGCCTTGCTGCGCAGTGGGAATTCTGGATGCGGCTTTCATTTAATCCTTCCTCTGCCAATTACATAGATATTTACCTGGCCTCTTCGAAACAACATCTTAATGATTCTGCCGCTGAAGGCTATTTCGTGAGAGCCGGCAATACACAGGATGATATTTCTCTTTACAGGAAAGATCCGGGCGGCAGGATAGAAAAGATTATTGATGGGGAAGATGGAATATTAGACCACAGCAATAATATTTGCAAAATAAAAATAACCCGTGATTCATCCGGGAGATGGTTTTTGTATCGTGATCTTACCGGATCCGGAAATTCTTATTTTAAAGAAGGGTCCGTTTTTGATTCAACCTATAAAACCTGCTCCTGGACTGGTTTTGTAATCAAACAAAGTACCACCTCTTTTTTTGGAAAACATTATTTTGATGATTTTGAAATAAAAAGTTTTGAACCGGACATCACTCCTCCAAAAATTATTTCCGTAACTGCAGTTTCCCCCGTAAAAGTGGATGTGCTTTTTGATGAAAATATTGACAACTCATCTAATACTTTTTCAAGCTATTTTGTAAATAATAATTTAGGTATGCCGGATTCGGTAATAACCGATTTTCAAAATCGTTCTTTGATCCATCTCGTGTTTTCAAATTCTTTTATTAACGGTTATGCATACACGCTAACAATAAATGGTATCCAGGATTTAAATGGCAACTTAATAAAAAATGCAACTTCCTCTTTTAGCTTTTATACTCCTCAAAAATATGATGTTGTCATTGATGAAATTTTTGCAGACCCAACTCCCTCCGCAGGCTTGCCGGCTTATGAATGGATAGAACTAAAAAACACTTCTGCGTTCGCAATAAACTTAAAAGGTTGGACCATAAGCGATGGTAGTGGTTCGGGTGGGCCACTTCAGTCAATAACCTTGCAGCCTGATAGTTTTTTAATTGTTTGTGCCGCTTCAGGCTTGTCATCTTTAGCTGGATATGGAAGGGCCACCAACATTTCCGGCTTTCCTTCTTTGGACAATGAAGGTGAGTTGCTGTCTCTTTCTGATCAAAGTGGAAAAGTTATTCATGCAGTACAATATTCTTCTGAATGGCATGAAAATGAATTGAAGAAAAATGGAGGATGGTCATTGGAAATGATCGATCCCAAAAATGCATGTAACGGAAGCAATAATTGGACGAGCAGTAAAGCCGGCAACGGGGGAACTCCCGGAAAAAAGAATTCTGTAGATAGAACCAATCCAGACGATACGAGCCCAAAATTGTTAAGCGCTTTTGCTGACAATAACAGCGCAATTACTCTCACATTTGATGAACCCGTTGACAGTTTGAAAGGCTCCTCTTTAAATAATTACATATTTGATAATAACCTAAAAGCTATTTCGGCAAAATTAATTCCTCCATTATTTAACCAAATAAGCATCGGTTTAAATAGTCTTGTTTCTGAAGGAAAGATTTATAATTTAATGGTGCATAATATTTCAGATTGTGCAGGCAATATTATAAGCCGGAATAATTCGGCAAGATTTGGTTTGCCTCAAAACGCGGATTCATTTGATATCGTGATCAATGAAATTCTATTTAACCCTTTGCCTGGAGGGATTGACTTTGTTGAGTTATACAATCGCTCCGGAAAGATTTTTGATCTCAGCAAAATCTCAATTGCTAACAGGAACAGCAACAATGTCATAAGTAGCATTACACCGTTGACTCATCAAAATATTTTATTTTTTCCAAAAGACTTTATGGTTATAACAATTGATCCTGCTGCTGTAAAAAGCCAATACCTAACGCCTGACCCGGATGCATTCATAAAAATTACGACACTTCCTTCCTTTCCAAATGATAAAGGCAATGTGCTCATCCTAAATAACCAGGGAAATATTATCAACGAAGTCAATTATTCTGATAAATGGCATTTTCAGTTGATGCATAATACAAAAGGCGTTTCCCTGGAAAGAATTGATTACGATGCGCCTTCCATTCAAAGTAATTTTCATTCGGCAGCCACATCGGTTGGCTACGGCACTCCCGGTTATAAAAATTCACAATTTCAACAAGGGGATGATTTTCGTGCAACCATAACCGTTACACCATCCATTTTCTCGCCTGACAATGATGGCAACGAAGATTTCGCTACAATTAATTACAATCTTCCTTCTCCTGGCTATGTCGCCAATATCACGGTTTTCGATGCTTCAGGCAGGCCGGTTCGTTATCTTGAAAGAAATTCTTTGAATGGGTTAACAGGCTATTACCGCTGGGACGGTTTAGATGACAAAGGAAAGAAATTGCCTCAAGGCATTTATATAATTTATACGGAAATTTTTAATAAAGAAGGAAAGAAAAAGCAATTTAAAAACACTATTGTCCTGGCCCGGAAAAAATAATTACCTGCATTTGCCTATTCGATGAGCAATTCCTGGAAATCACTGCTATCTCCATAAAAAATATTAAAATCAACCGGTGCTCTAATTCCATCTACGCGGCCTTTTTCGCTGTGTTGCCAGAAGGTCCATTTATTTTCAATTCGTGGTTTATCAGGCTGAAGATAATGAGCAATCCATAATGGATATTCTTCAAATCCTGTATGAAAATAGCGCTCATAAAAATCAATATTTGTATAAAGAATGGGTTTTATTCCGTAATGCTGTTCCACATCATCCAACCACGTTTTTACTTCTTTCTGCATTTCATTTACAGAAACACCCCGACTTTTTTCCACATCCAAAACCGGGGGCAAATCACCTGTCTTTAAATTTACAATTTGCATAAAATTTTGAGCCTGCTTCTTTGCATTCCTTTTAGGCACAAAAAAATGATAGGCCCCTTTTGGAATATTTTGTTTTTCCGCCTCAAGCCAATTGCGCCTGAATTGTTCATCTACTATGCTGGTTCCTTCCGTAGCTTTAATAAAAGCAAAACCGATTTTCACTCCCTCATCATTCATCTGTTTTACTTCTTTCCAATTAATGGTACTTTGATAGCGGCTCACATCAATGCCATGGATCTCATATCCATTTGGAATTTCTATCTGGAAATCCGGGTAAAAAACATGTGGAGTGTACATGAATATATTCACTACATAATATAAAACAGCTATTACCAGGCAAAGCGTTAAAAATATTTTAAAAAAGGTGCCGGAAGATCGTTTCTTTTTTCGTGCCAAAGGATTTTGCTTAATAATGAGGCAACAACCTATTGCTTCACCAATTATTGCAAACTTAACATGATTTCCTTCTCTGTAAATTATCGCCAATGAAAAATTACACCCGATTTCATGAATGCCGTTGAATCATTTCGGCCAGGTAATCCAAAATTAAAAACCTTTTTTTTATATATTAAGCCGGGAATCAACCTCTATTTTAACTTTTTTTTGAAAATTTTGCACTACCCGGAGAATAAAAGTTGTTAAAAGGTTGGCTTACATAAGCGGCTGATTTAAAGAGAACTAATACCAAAAAGTAATTTAAAAGTATTTCTTCTTTAACTTAAAACTTACAGAAAGCTTGTATCCTACAATTTTGTGGTTTAAATTCGCATGGTTTTTGCCATATAGGGTAGTTTATAAATAAAATCATTA
>JBDTKU010000192.1:0-14664 GCA_039935135.1 Ginsengibacter sp.
TTATTAATTTCTTCTTTCACTTGCGGAGCATCTTCTTTATACGTTACCCCAAACCACTGTGCAGAAGTTGGTATCACTTTTATTTCTCCCTTGCCGTCTGCAATAAATGCATCTCCTATGATCGGGATGAAAAATTCTGCCTTTGGATTGGTTCCTTTTTCCTGTAAAAACCGGACGAATAATTTTTGAATGTATTCAAATACATTCGGATCGAAGCCCCAGAAATTCATGCTGACAACGGTGTCCGCCGGCAATGGAACATTAAGGCCATCTTCTGTGTAATAAATTTTTCCATTCTCAGGAAATATTTTAGTTCTTTCGTTTATGTGGGTCAGGTTTCCATCATCATCTACCTCACACACGCCACGGCTTACCGTTCCGTTTTCAGAAATGGTTTTTGAAAGTTCGTATCCGATGATGCAATATGTTTTTGGAGAAACAGCATCTGTTAGAAATTTAACCGCTTTATCAAAGGCGTCCCTACCATAAAAATCGTCTGCGTTAATTACAGCAAAAGGCTCCTTGATCGCGTTCTTGGCGCACAAAACTGCATGCGCAGTTCCCCATGGCTTTGAGCGTTCTTCAGGCAATTGAAAGCCTTCAGTAAATGAACTTATTTCCTGGAAAACATATTGGGTTTCTACTTTTCCTTTCAGTTTAGGTTCAAATAAATTCTTAAAATCTTCCGCAAAGGATTCACGGATAATAAAAACTACTTTTCCAAATCCACTTGCAATGGCATCATAAATTGAATAATCAATAATCGTTTCGCCATTTGGGCCAAAAGAATCCATTTGTTTAATGCCGCCATAACGGCTTCCCATTCCTGCTGCTAATACTAAAAGTGTCGGTTTCATCTGAAATTTTTTATTGTTTTTTAATGGTCAGATGAATTCATTCATCTGTAGATCGAATAAGTTTTTAGAAAAAATTTATAAATTAAATTGCTGCGAAAATAAGAAAGAAAGATTTATGCCACATTCTATCATCTCTGAAATTTATGAAGGAATTGAATTTATTGAACCGGTGATACAACCATTAACGGATACACTTTTTGAAAAAAAAGAGATAGAAGTATCAATGCTAAGGCTGGATGAAATTCATCCTTTGATATCAGGAAATAAATTATTCAAATTGATTTATTTTCTGGAAGAAGCAAAAGAATCTTTTCACAAAACCATAATCACTTTTGGAGGGGCTTATTCCAATCACCTTGCTGCCACTGCATTTGCGTGTGAAAAAATGGAAATAAGATCTGTTGGGATTGTGCGGGGCGAAGAGCCTAAACATTTTTCTCACACGCTGCAATTTTGCATCGAACATAAAATGCAGCTTGAATTCATAAGCCGCACTTCGTATAAAAATGTGGATGATAATTTTTTAAAAGAAATAAAATATAAATATGGTGATCACATTTTAATTCCTGAGGGAGGCTTTTCAGAAAAAGGAAAAGCCGGTGCATCGTTGATCAATAATTATTTTGTTGATACCAATTTTACCCATATTTCCCTGCCTGTTGGCACAGCCACTACTCTTGCCGGGATTTCGGAAGCTAATAAATGCAAATCAAAGATTATGGGTTTTGGTGTTTTAAAAAATATGAATGACCTCGCTGAGCGATTTAAAGAATTGAAAGTAAATCCTTCAGCAGAATACTTTTTTAATAATAATTATCATTTCGGAGGCTATGCAAAAAAGAAGGAGAAACTACTTTCTTTTATGAACTCGTTTTATAAAAAACATTCTATACCTCTCGATTTTGTTTACACAGCAAAAATGATGTTTGGAATTTATGATCTTATCGATAAAAAATATTTTCCTCCCGGTTCCAAAATATTATGTATTCATACGGGAGGTTTGCAGGGGAATGGTTCATTGCCGCCAGGCAAATTGATTTTTTAAACAAAACACTACTTAGGAAACAGTAAACCTACAAATATCCCGGATTCTTATTTTCCTTACTTATTTCAAATAAATGGAATCCATATTTTCTCCGCAATGGAGCATTGCTGATTTGTAAACCGGATCTTTTTTCCCCATGTATGGATTGTTGATTTCTGAATGGTCGCTGAGCCAGTTGGCAGGCTTGTCTTCCCCAAAAGCCATTGGACAGTTTTGCCAATAAAGTTTATCCCCTTCGTACCCAATGGTTTTTAAAAATGGATATAAATTTTCTGAAACCATGCTAAAATCATGACGCATTTCAGTAATGTCACTTTCTTCTAAGATAGGCTTGGCGTTGGCTTTAATATCGCTAATGTTTTGTTGCACCGCCATAAAAACAGAAGAATCTTTTTCCTGCAATTCATCCAAATGCAAGCTATCGGCAGAGGAGATAAAGCCTGCTGTTTTTGTTTTTATTTCTGAAGTGTCTGCCTCTACAAAAGCGTTTTTCATCGCCATATAAGAATTGATCAGCGATGAAATTTGCTGATTAAATTCAGGTGAATGCTTTTTTTGGGTGTTGGTTGTTGATTGTGTTGAAGAGGAAATCTTATCCGCAGATTTAAAAAAGAAAAACCATAGACCTACTATTACCACAATAACAATCACCGCTGCTAAAATCTTTTTCATTTTATTATTCTTTTTGTCCTTTTATTTTTCAAATGCTCAGGAAAGCTTTTCAAGCCCGCTTTTGATCCTTTTGAAACCTTCTTCAATATTTTCCATGCTGTTGGCAAAAGAAATCCTGATATAGCCTGGCTGCCCAAAAGCATCTCCTGAAACCGTAGAGATATGCGCATGGTTTAAAAGGTACATGCTAATATCGCCCGAATTATGAATGGTTTCCCCTTCATAACTTTTTCCAAAATAATAACTAACATCGGGGAAAACATAGAAAGCGCCTTGTGGGTCTGTACATTTAACATTAGGCATTTCATTTAATAATTCCATCACGCGATGTTTACGTTTTGTAAACTCTTTAACCATTTCGTAAGATGCGGTTAAAGGCGCTTCCAGGGCGGTTATCGCTGCACGCTGCGCAATTGAGTTAGTGCCGCTGGTAAACTGGCCTTGCACTTTTTCGTTGGCTTTTGCCACTTCAACAGAAGAAGCAGTGTAACCTAATCTCCATCCGGTCATTGCAAATCCTTTGCTCAATCCATTGATAATTATGACGCGGTCTTTGATAGAAGGGAATTGAGCGATGCTGTCATAATTTCCTTCAGTGTGAGAATAATTAATGTATTCATAAATTTCATCGCTGATAATAAAGATATCAGGATGTTTTTCAAAAACTTTTGCCAATCCTTCCAACTCATCTTTTGAATAAACAGATCCTGTAGGATTGCACGGAGAAGAATAGATAAACAGTTTTGATTTAGGAGTGATTGCCATCTCCAATTGTTCAGGAGTGATTTTCCAGTCATTCTCCGATGTAGCATTTACGAAAACAATTTTCGCACGGCATAAACGGGCGATTTCAGAATAAGAAACCCAATAAGGAGTAGGGATAATTATTTCATCATCATCATCCAAAATGCTCAGCATAGTGTTGGCGATACATTGTTTGGCTCCGGTGCTCACTACAATTTGATTGGGTTTGTAATCAAGATCGTTATCGCGTTTTAATTTTTTACAAACTGCTTCTTTTAGTTCCGCGTAACCCGAAACCGGGGTATAATGACTATAGTTTTCGTCGATGGCTTTTTTAGCTGCTTCTTTAATATGGTCAGGCGTATTAAAATCCGGTTCGCCAAGGCTAAGGTTAGTTACATTGATTCCCTGGGCTTTTAATTCACGCGCCAGTGTGGACATTTTGATGGTTTCAGATTCACTAAACCTGGATAAATTTGAGGAAAGTTGCATTGTTTTTATTTTTAAAATCGGCGCAAAAATACATCATTGATAACATGAGTGAAAATCAATAATGAAATTGAATAAAAAAAGTTAAATCAATTCAGTTTTGCAGTAAACGAAGAAATACCAACAATTTTTATTTTGTGATTTGTAAAAGATAAATCGGTTATACTGATGTTTTGTTACACTGAATTACCGCCCTCCATTGCTTCCAGTTGAGTATTCACCACTCACCATTCATTATTCATAAACAGTTTTGATTATTTGACCTTTAACCGATAATTTTGCCTATCATTTTTGAAAACAGATTAATTTAATTTATAGTTATTAAAATAAAACAGGATTGATGAGAGAAATTGCATTCAGAGAAGCATTGCGCGAGGCATTGCAGGAAGAAATGAGAAGGGACGAAAAAGTGTTCCTGATGGGAGAAGAGGTAGCAGAATATAACGGTGCCTACAAAGTAAGCCAGGGAATGTTGGAAGAGTTTGGTGAAAAAAGAGTAATTGATACCCCTATTTCTGAACTCGGATTTACCGGAGTTGCAGTGGGTGCTGCGCAAAATGGGCTTCGTCCTGTTGTGGAGTACATGACATGGAATTTTGCCAATCTTGCACTGGACCAGATCTTAAATACCGCCTCCAAAATGCTGGCGATGAGCGGAGGACAAATCAGTTGTCCTATTGTATTTCGCGGACCGAGCGGAAGCGCTGGTCAGTTGGGCGCTCAGCATTCTACAGCCTACGAATCAATGTATGCCAATATACCAGGATTAAAAGTGATTTCTGTTAGCAATCCTTACGATGCAAAAGGTTTATTAAAAAGCGCCATCCGCGATGATAATCCGATCATTTTTATGGAGAGTGAAGTGATGTATGGAGAAAAAGGGGAGGTGCCTGAAGAGGAATACCTGATCCCAATTGGGAAAGCCAAAGTGGTTCGCGAAGGAACTGACGTAACGATAGTATCTTTTAATAAGATGATGAAAGTAGCGCTGGGCGCCGCTGACGAATTAGCAAAAGAAAATATTAGCGCTGAAGTGATCGACCTTAGAACGATTCGTCCTTTAGACTGGCACACTATTCTTGATTCTGTTAAGAAAACCAATCGTCTTGTGGTGGTGGAAGAACAATGGCCATTTGCTTCCATTTCTTCTGAGGTAGCTTATCGCATTCAAAAGGAAGGGTTTGATTACCTTGATGCGCCAATTCTCAGAATTACTTCTCTTGATGCACCAATGCATTACGCTCCCAATTTAGTGGCCGCTTATTTACCAGACATACCAAGAACTGTAAACCTGGTAAAAGAAGTAATGTATTTAAAAAAATAATTGAAGAGCCGGATACTATTCCGGCCTCTTATTTTATTCTTTAATATCCCGTAATTTTTTTTGGGATAAAAATTATTTACTATGAAGATTGGAAATTTTTCATATCCACTACCGGCCAATGAGCCGGTTTTGACTTATGCCCCCGGAACCAAAGAAAGAGATGATTTAAAAAAAGCTTTAAAAGCGCTGAAAAGTAAAAAGATAGATGTGCCGATGTACATTGGTGGCGAAGAAGTTCGTACCGGTGATAAAGTTGAAATTCATCCTCCGCATGAGAAAAAATTTGTGTTGGGAACTTACAACCAGGGAACGGCTGCGGATGTAAAAAAAGCGATCAATGTAGCGCTTAAAGCAAAAGAAAAATGGGCGGCATTGAGCTGGGAAAACCGGGCAAATATTTTTTTGAAGGCAGCCGATTTGCTTGCTACCAAGTACCGGGCTGAAATGTGTGCTACCACAATGCTTGGACAAAGTAAAAATGCTTACCAGGCTGAAATTGATGCGGCATGTGAGTTGATTGATTTTTTAAGATTCAATGTTCATTTTTTAAACGAAATATATAGCCAGCAACCTATCAGCAGCGTGGGCATTCACAACCGAATGGAATATCGACCATTAGAGGGTTTCGTGTTTGCAGTAACTCCTTTTAATTTTACTGCAATTGGAGGAAATCTTCCTACTTCTGTAGCGATGTGTGGAAATGTGGTTATCTGGAAATGCGCGAATACACAAATTTACAGTGCACAGATGTTTATGCGGATTTTAAAGGAAGCTGGCCTGCCTGATGGAGTGATTAACCTGGTGTTGGTTGATGGGCCTACGTTGGGCGATGTTTGTTTTAATCATCCGGATTTTGCGGGCATTCATTTTACAGGAAGCACGGGCGTTTTTAATACCATGTGGAAACATATTGGTGAGAATACAAAAATTTACAAATCTTATCCAAGAATTGTTGGGGAAACAGGAGGTAAAGATTACATTATGGCTCATAAAAGTGCTGATGTAAATGTTTTGGTTACAGCACTTTGCCGTGGTGCTTTTGAATACCAGGGACAAAAATGTTCTGCTGCATCAAGGGCTTATATTCCCTCAAATATCGCTTCTGAAGTAAAGAAAAAATTAGTTGCTGAAATTAAAACCATGAAGATGGGAACCGTAGAGGATTTCAGCAATTTTATCAACGCGGTTATTGATGAAAAAAGTTTTGATAAACTGGAAGGATATATCAAACAGGTACAAAAAGATAAGGAAGCAAAGATATTAGTAGGAGGGAAGTGTGATAAAAGCAAAGGGTATTTTATTGAGCCAACAGTGATTGAAGTTACCAATCCCCGTTATGAAACAATGTGCAATGAATTGTTTGGCCCGATCCTTACTATTTATGTGTATGATGAAAATAAATTTGAAGAAACATTAAAGTTGTTAGATACCACATCTCCTTACGCGCTGACAGGCTCTATCATTGCACAGGACAGGAGCGCTGTAGATCTGGCTACACAAAAGCTTGCCAATAGTGCCGGCAATTTTTATATTAATGACAAACCAACAGGAGCGGTAGTAGGTCAACAGCCTTTTGGCGGCGCAAGAGGCAGCGGTACTAATGATAAGGCCGGAAGCATTATTAATCTTTATCGCTGGTTGAGTGCAAGAACTATTAAAGAAACTTTTATTCCCGCTACGGATTACCGGTATCCTTTTTTGAAGGAAAAATGAGTAAAGCAGAAGGCAAAAGGCAGAAGGCAAAAAGCAAAAGGCAAGAAGCAGAAATTAGGATTCACATTTGACTATTCACCATTGACTATTCACCACTCACCGCAATGAACACGATTTTAAATAAATACCAACTCCAGATTACCATTGAGCGCCTTGCGTGCCAGGTGATAGAAAATTATGTAGATCTTTCATCGGTAGTTTTGATCGGACTGCAACCCCGGGGAATTTTCCTGGCTGATAAAATTTTTGAGCAATTAAAAAAGATAAAGCCCGGCCATGAATTTTTGTATGGTAAATTGGATATCACGTTTTTTCGTGATGACATTCGTAAACAATTGCATGAGCCTAATCAAACTGATATTTCTTTTTCTTTAGAAGATAAAAATGTAATCCTCATAGATGATGTATTATTCACCGGCAGAACTATTCGTGCGGCTTTGGATGCCATCTTATCTTACGGCCGTCCTAAAAAAGTGGAGCTTTGTGTTTTGGTCAATCGTCGTTATAGCCGCCAACTTCCTATTCAGCCAGATTATTGCGGAAAATCCATTGATTCTATTATTTCTCAAAAAGTAAAAGTAGAATGGGATAAAGAAGAGGTTAACTTGTATTGAGTACCTGGAATATTTTTCTTTTTTGCCGCATTACTTTTTTTCATTTAGCTTTGACATTTAATGCAACTATCCACCAAACATCTACTGGGCATTAAAGATTTACAGCTCCGTGATATAGAATTAATCTTATCTACTGCCACCCAATTTAAGGAAGTATTACAAAGACCAATCAAGAAAGTTCCCTCTTTAAGAGATACTACGATCGTGAATTTGTTTTATGAAAATTCTACGAGGACGAGAATTTCTTTTGAGCTTGCGGAAAAAAGATTGAGCGCTGATACACTTAACTTTTCGGCCTCGGGCTCTTCCGTTTCCAAGGGGGAAACCTTACTGGATACTGTTAATAATATTCTTTCTATGAAAGTGGATTTGGTAGTAATGCGCCACAGCGCTACAGGTGCTCCTCATTTCCTCGCTAAACATATTCCTGTGGCAATCGTAAATGCCGGTGATGGAATTAATGAACATCCTACCCAGGCTTTACTTGACGCTTTTTCAATAAAAGAAAGGTTAGGAAAACTTGAAGGGAAAAAAGTAGTGTTGATTGGTGATATCATGCATTCGCGAGTTGCGCTAAGCAATATTTATTTATTGAAGAAAGTAGGAGCAGAAGTTATGGTGGCAGGTCCACCTACATTAATTCCCAAATACATCAGCAAAGCATTTGATATACGTGTGGAATATAACTTGGCGAAAGCACTGCAATGGTGCGATGTGGCAAATGTGTTGCGCATTCAGCTTGAAAGACAGAACCAGGTTTTGTTTTCTTCATTAAGGGAATATAATCTGGCTTACGGGGTTAATAAAAAATTATTGGACAGTTTAAATAAAGAAATTGTAATCCTTCATCCGGGACCAATAAACCGGGGGGTGGAAATAGATAGCGATGTGGCTGATTCCAAACAATCAATTATTTTGCAACAGGTAGAAAATGGCGTGGCGGTAAGAATGGCGGTGTTATATTTAGTGAGCAATAAACAATCCTTTAATTAATGCTTTTATCAAAAAAATCTTTATGGAACGAATCTGCTTATTCCCTGGAACTTTTGACCCCGTCACACTCGGGCACACGGATATAATAGAAAGGGCGCTTCCTCTTTTTGATAAATTATACATTGGTCTTGGAAGTAACATCAATAAAGTTCCTATGTTTTCTGAAGAGCAAAGATTGGATTGGCTTCGCGAAATTTATAAAGATGAACCAAAGATTGATGTGCTGGCTTATGATGGACTTACTGTGGCTTGTTGTAAAAAAGTAGGCGCTAATTTTATTCTTCGTGGTATTCGTTACGTAAACGATTTCGAATATGAAAAAGCCATTGCGGATATGAACAGAAGTTTGAAAAACAATGTAGAAACTATTTTTCTAACCACACTTCCTAAATATACTTCCATCGCCAGCACCTTGATTCGTGATGTTTTGCGCAATGGTGGCGATATTTCTCAATTTCTACCTGAAGTAGTGCAAAGGTCAATTTATGGGAAAGTTGAGGGTTGAAAAACGTAAAGTATCTGAATAAGCAAATAATCATTAACTCAATTAATTTTTGAATGTCTATCTGGTTTCAAAAAAATATTATCCTTCAGGATCTGAAAGAGATCGGCAAAAATACAATGGCCGAATTTTTAGAGCTTACATGGGAAGAAATAGGAGATGATTATTTAAAATTATCAATGCCTGTAAATGCTAAAACGCGGCAGCCTTATGGATTTCTTCACGGCGGTGCTTCCTGCGTTCTTGCTGAAACCGTTGGCAGTGTTGCTTCTGCATTGGTGATTGATCGTGAAAATTTTAATTGCGTTGGCCTTGAAATAAATGCCAATCATTTGCGCAGCGTAAGTGAAGGCAGGGTTACGGCCGTTGCCAGTCCTTTGCACCTCGGAAAAACTACTCATGTTTGGGATATTAAAATCTACGATGATAAGGAAAAACTTTTCTGTGTAAGCCGCTTAACCGTAGCCATTCTAGAGATCAGAAAATAGAAATATCATTTATTTGTTGGTTTACTACAAACCTTCTCCTAAGAATAGTTGAAGAGACTGAAATTCCCATTAAATCTCCACGTATTATATTTGCCTCCTTGTTTAAATTTTAAAAAGGTTGTAATAGATGATTGATGAAAAGGATTCCAGTCAAAATATTTTTTGTAAGGCGGTAATTTTTGATATGGACGGAACGCTGATTGAAAGTACCAATGCAGATTTTTTAGCGTGGCAAAAGGTTTTTTCTGATTATAATAAAATTCTCACTTTCCAGGATTATAGCCCGATGTTGGGTATGAGAAGTTACGCTGTAGTACAAGATCTTCTAAAAATAAAAGATGAAAAAGAACAGGCTATAGCGCTCTCCAATAAATCTAAATACTTTCGCGGGATCATTGAAGAACAAGGAATAGAAACGGTTCCGTATGTTCTCAATTTTTTGAAACAAATAAGAGGCTTGGGTATTCCAATGGCGTTGGCTACCAGTTCGCGGCGTGAAAAAACAAAAATGGTTTTGGAGAAAGTTGAATTGCTTTCTTATTTTAAAGTGATTCTGACAGCAGAAGATGTTTCCAACGGCAAGCCTTTTCCAGATGTTTTTTTAAAAGCGGCGTCTTTACTCAATTTGCCTGTAGAAAACTGTATAGTGTTTGAAGATGCAGTTAGTGGAGTTAAAGCAGCTAAGAGTGCTTCAATGAAATGTGTAGCAATCGCTACAAATCATAATTCTCATTTGCTGGATGAAGCAGACCTCGTAATAGAAAGTTTTAAGGATTTGAATTTTATTGATCTCTGCAATCAGCTAGAAAAAGTGATGGCTTAGAAACCAAACACAATTTTAATGGTCTCAAATTTTTCCTACTCAGGTGGATTGGGTATTAATGGCCTTAATGTGATTTCATCTACCAGCAAGTTATCAGGCGTTTCAATAAGGTGAAGGATAAGATCTGCAATATTTTTTGGTTGCATCATATTTTTATGGGGGCGTATTCCTGACTCTTTGAAAAAATGCGTATCAATACTTCCCGGATTTACGCAAGTAACTTTTATTTTGAAAGACCTAAGTTCTTTGAACAGGGCTTCGCTAAAACCTTGCATGGCATATTTAGTGGCAGAGTAGGCCGCACTTTCTGCCCTTGAAGTTTTTCCTAAAATAGACCCAATGTTGATGATATGACAGGTCTCCGGGTTTGCCTTCATCAGAGGAACTAACCATGAAGTGATATAAAAGGTTCCGTTTAAATTAGTATTGATCATTTCAGTCCAGCGTTCCTGAGGCAAAGCATCTATCTGCGCAAAGTATCCGACGCCTGCATTGTTAATCAATATATCAGGAAAACTGGAATCAGAAAAAGTCTCCTGGATCCAATTGCCCAGTTTCTCTCTGTCAGTAATGTCCATAATGACAGGTACGAATTTTTCTCCCAATTCATTTTCAATTTCACTTAGCTTGTTTGCATTCCGGGACAACGCGTAAACTTTCGCTCCGTTGGAAACTAAAACTTTTGCAAGCGCAGCTCCTAATCCGCTGCTGGCACCGGTTATCACGGCTATCTTTCCGTTAACATTCATTTTTGAAAAATTAATTTTCCTTTTTTATTGAGGATTATAACTTCCGGGAACAGTGCGAAAACTAATGGCTAATCGATTCCATCCATTTATGGCAATGATAGCCATTGTTAATGCAACAATTTCATTTTCACTGAAAGATTTACGAACCTTTTCGTATAAAGAATCAGCCACCTCATTTTGTGAAATAACGGTTAGCGCTTCTGTCCATTCCAGTGCTGCGCGTTCACGTTCAGTAAAGAAAGGAGTTTCACGCCAGGCACACAGTGCATAGAGGCGTTGTTCTGTTTCTCCTGCTTTTCTTGCATCTTTGGTATGCATGTCAAGGCAATAGGCACAGCCATTTATTTGTGAAGCTCTTGTTTTAACCAATTCGTATAAAGGTCGTTCCAGGCCAGATGATGCTACATATTTCTCAAGCCCCACCATTGCCTTCATGGCATCGGGAGCAACATTCCCATAATCTATTCTTGGTTTCATTTTATTTATGATTTGATTCTTTTTTATTTTTCCATTTCATCCATCGCGATAGTGCCATGAGCATAAGCGGCCCCGGCGCGCATTTCAGCCGCTACCCAAATGGCTTCCATAATTTCCTCTTTGCTGGCTCCTTTGCGAAGAGCATTTTTTGTATGAGAACGAATGCAATAGGGACATTGAGTTACGTGAGCTACTGCCACTGCGATCAATTGTTTTGTTTTTTCAGGAAGCGCACCTGCTTCAAAAACAGTTTTGCTAAAATTTCTCCATGCTTCAAGATTTTTTGGAGCTAAAGCCGCTTTTTTATCAGCCAGTTCTTTTGTGGCTTTCGGAAATAAATCGTTGTTTTCCATAATTGATTATTTTAATTTTTAAGTAAAATTTAAAGATGTATTATTAAAATTAATTTGATCTCCAAAGGGAAATATTTGACAGTTTTTTCGACCGCGAAACATACTGATTTTGCTTTGGATGATTCTGCAGAAATGATTTTAGAATCTTATAGATTAAAGATTCTTAAAAGCAAATCACACCAGATTTTCTTGTTTACAAAATTAATCTTTTTCGTTTCAGGAACTCTGGGCTTTTTGTAACAGCGAAGTAATTTCTACTGCAATTTCATCAACAAAATAAAAAAATACCGTAATTCGTAAATTGGTTTTATACGGTTTATGGTTTGTAATTTCTTAACGGACCTGAAAGTTCCTTTAGATTACAACCACTCAATTCTTCTTTTGAAAATGTAATTCTAATAGCTAGCTATACAGGCCATAAAAAAATTACAAAGACAAAAATCTTTCTTATAAAGACATTGTCTTTATAAGACGTAAGTAAATTGAAATATAAAAACGTTTGTACTTAACAGTTATATACGTTGGCTGTTTAGATAATCAATATTGGTTGTATTGATCGTGCCCAAGTTGTTTTACCAGTTTATTATAAATACCAAAAAGTAAAAATGGTGCAGCCCATTGTCCAAAGAAAAGGCTTTTATGTTTTTTGCCTGCAATGTGCAACGACATGGAAACTGCCATGGTGCCAACTGCCGCCCATAAAAATACATCGGATGGGATTTTTGCAGTTTGACTTTCAATCCGGGTGGCAAGCCTTCCTTCACGTCGGCCTTCTTTTTTTAATTGTTCCATGTTTGCTGATTTTAATTTTGCAAATAAGCTCAAAATTCATGCCCTTTCGAACTGAATTTTTTTTAATCCCGGATTGAAGTGGAAGCTTAAAAAACAAAATAAAGCGGTGTGGAAGTTATTTATCATGAAATAAATTGTAATAGAATTGTAATCGTTTTGTCTAAAAAATAAATGTGTGGCAGGAAAATAAATTTTGAATGATACTGGCAAAAAATTTGAGGCTCAAAAGCAAATTATTTATTATGAAGATTTTTAGACAATTTATTGCGGCGTTTGCTGTCGTTTTGCTTTTTGCAGCCTGCCGATCTACTCCTAACCATTTAAGTGAGCCTGTAAATTCTACAGAGTCTGGTTCTTCTGCTGCATCGGGAGATGGGGCTGCTTCCGATACTTTAAATCCAGTTCAACCAAATGGTATAGACACTTCAGGAGAACAAACCGGACGGATGACCAATACCACATCAACCCAGGGGTTGCCTAAAGCTGCTGTTGCTGACAGTAGTAAATAGAATAATTTTTAGGTTAGAAAAAGCTTTCTAAAGCCCTCTAATTTATTTTATAGTAAACAAACCTGTCTGTCCGATAGGCAGGCTTTTAATCAGAATTTTTATTTTGATTAGGTGGCTTTTTATTGCCCTAATAATTCTCCATTAAGTAGAATGAATTTCGGTTTGGTAAAATAATTTCTTTTTTGTTCGTTCAAAACTTTTACTTTTGGCGTACGTATAAACTTTGATAAACTGATGCTTGCAATTTCTTTATTTAGAAAATAATCTCTAAAGTGATGAATACTGGAATTGGACCGGATTATCGTAATCTATTTGTCTTTATTTAAATTCAATAATATGTGTAAAAAAATCAATCTTTTCTTTTCTGTAGCTTTAATGATCACTTTGCTTTTTTCTTGTGAAATCCTTTTTGCCCAGCAAAATAATATGCTTACTTCAAAAGAAAAACAAGAAGGCTGGCAACTACTTTTTAATGGAAAAGATTTGACAGGATGGCATTCCTACTTGGAAAATGAACCAGGAAAAGCTTGGCAGGTTCACAATGGTGTGATCATGCTAAACAAAAATTCAAAAAGTGTTCATAACGATTTTGCTGACCTGGTAACGGATGCCGAATATGAAAACTTCGATCTCAAATTGGAATGGAAAATGGAACCGTGTGCCAACAGTGGTGTTATGTTTTATGTGAATGAATCGCCTCAATATAAAGATACTTATGAAACAGGCCCCGAAATGCAAATTACTGATTTGTCATGCCTTTATACTTCTGACCATAGTACTATAAGTGATAGCCGGATTCATCTCCACCGTGCAGGCGCACTTTATGACCTGGCTCCGGCAGATACGGAATGGGTAAAGCCAGCCCCTGAATGGAATCAATATGAAATTATTGCTAATAACGGGCATGTACAATTTTTTCAAAACGGGCATAAGGTGGTTGATACCAAATTTTGGGACTACGATTGGATGAAACGAATTTCCCGCACCAAGTTTCACCAATGGCCGGATTTTGGAACATTCAGGAAGGGCCATATTTCTTTGCAAGGCACAGAGGATGGTAAATTATGGTTCCGGAATATCAAAATAAAGACATTTAGATTTGGTGCTTCCAGTTAAATAAAATTTTTATTATTCATCATTTAAGCTATGTGATTTAACCAAAAATTACGTTCGATAAATACCGAAATAAAATAAAATAGTTATGAAAAAATCAATTGGCAGGCGGGAGTTTATAAAAGATTCAGCTTTAACTGCGGCAGCATTTTCTATTGTACCCAGCCATGTTTTAGGCGGCAAGAAACATGTAGCTCCAAGTGATAAATTATATATCGCCTGTGTGGGATGTGGTGGTGAAGCGCAAAACGATATTGAGCACTATGCTTATGCGCCCAACAAAAATGCAGTCATTGCATTTCTTTGCGATGTCGACGACCGCAAGTCTGACCCACGCAGGAAGGAATTTCCGAATGCAGGATTTTATCACGACTGGAGAGAATTGTTTGATAAAGAACATAAAAATT
>JBDTKU010000193.1:0-9064 GCA_039935135.1 Ginsengibacter sp.
ACCATCTTCCTTTGTCATCGTATCACCTTCAGGAGTCAAACTAAAATCGCTGCTGAAATAAGGATCGTGAGAAACAATAATCTTTTTGTCTTTTGACATTTGAAGATCCATCTCCATGGTGCAGTCATAATTGATAGCGTTCTTTTCAGAAGCAATGGTATTTTCAGGCATCAGTCCTCTGCCGCCGCGATGCGCCTGCTTGTCAAAATTATGATTATCCGAATGCTCATTGGTATCGCTGCACGAAAACAGTAAAGCAACAAATAATAAGGAAAATAAATTTTTACGATTCACCTTGTATTTTTTATTTTGAAATAAATAAATTGGATGTTAGCCTACAACTTTGCCCATTAATGGATCGGTAAAAGATTCTTTGCCGGTTTCTACTCTTCCCGCATAGCGTTTTGTAAAAAGAGTGTTCCCTTTTACCGCTACAGAAAAATCATACCAACCATGGCTGGAGTTCAGGTTCAGGACAATTGACTCTTCATCTGATTTTATTTTTTTAAATATGGTTTTGCTTTTGTAGGCATTGTCCGTGATTTTCACATCAACCGGTGTCGAAGGATCTAAATTGGTTATTTTTAATTCAATATTTCCTGTGGGTAATTTTTTTGAAATCCTGCTCACCTGGTATCCGCAATTAATTTGAATGCTCGGATCATTATTGTTCCCCATGAATTCCCTGAAAAACCCATTGGGGCCATAAATTCGCAGATGATAATTTTTATCTTCAAAAGCATCCAAAGGCCAGTTGTCGTGTAAAGAATCTCCCGCAGATACCGCATAATGCCATGTGCGAACAGGTTCAAAAACTTTCTCGTCCTTGCCTTCACTTTCCAGGGAAAGATATTTGCCCGGTGCATAAATATTAAATGGCGATCCTGACGATGGTTTACCAAAAAATTTATTCTGCGCCTGCATTGTTATCTCAAAACTTTTCTTATCAGCGCTCAATTTGCCATCGGCGTAAAGTTCGTAGGGCAAAGGATTTGCAGGGCAAATACCCGGTTCCTGTTGCGACATCAAATCAGAAGAAGCAGGATCGCGATTGATCTTTGCTATTTCTGAGGCTGATAATTTTTTATAGTTGGAAGGTTCTTTTTTAAATTTCGCATTGTATATTTTTTCTACAAAAGAATCTCTTTTCAGAAACGGAAGTTTATCAGCCTGATCTTTTTCGTAAACAGAAAAAGCGGATGTGAGATTTCCAGAAACCGTGCGCCGCCATTGGCTTAGGTTGGTTTCTTTGATATCTTTATTAAATTTTTTATTTAGAAAATCTTCCAGGAACTGTAGGGTGGAAGTGTGATCAAATACCTGCGAACAAACCTTTCCACCACGGCTCCATGGTGATGCAATGATCATCGGCACTCTGAATCCAAGTCCAATGGGGCCACTGCGCGCACTCTTACTTGAAATTCCTTCGCTCACTTCCTGTTCGCGGTAAATATATTCAACACCGCTGGTGTTCAGGCCCGGAGAACATTTTCCTGTTTTGGGATCTTTTGGATCGGGCGCTACAAATGGCGGCACGTGGTCAAAATAACCATCGTTTTCATCATAAGTAAGAATAAAAATTGTTTTCTTCCATACCTCAGGGTTTTTGGTAAGAATATCTAATACTTCTGAAGTAAGCCATGTCCCGTACCACGGCGCGCTGGGGTGGTCAGAAAAATTCTGTGAGGGAACCAGCCAGGAAACCGTGGGTAAATTTCCTGAATCCACATCCTTGCGAAACTGGTATAGATAGTCGCCTTTGGGAACCCGAAGCTCTCTTTTTTCTCCTTTGTCTTCATAGCCCAGGGTGGTCAGTTCGTGATAATCAGGATCGCCAACATTAGTAGTGAATGCTTTTTGATAAATATTTTTTTGTTGCTGTGAAAGCTTATCAAAATTTTCTTTGGTCCATTTTACCAATTGATCATTTGTGTCTTCTAACACTTCTTTTTTCTTCACGATTTCTTTTTGCAGTTTTTCGTAGCCATTGTCGGTTGGCTTCATGGCATTGAATTTCGTTTCCAAATCTGCAATGATTCCGGGCAATGATTCGGCACGTTTTTTCAAACTCTTCACATACCTCGGATAAAATCTCACATTGAATTGTGATAGAAACTCGAGTGGATTACAACCAAAATTTCCAAGCCAGGCTCTTCCATCTCCTTCAAAACCGCCACCTGCGGATATATCGTTTTGATACACTTTCCATGAAATATCGTTTTCCTCCAGTCTCTCCGGAAAGGTTTTCCAGTTTCCTTCTCCCCATGGAACATCGTTATTAATAAAAGCTTTTGTGTCCCCGGTTTTCTCACCGCGAATTGTCGCACTCCAGAGATAAAAACGGTTAGGCCACGTGCTGCTCATCACTGACGCAAAATTTTGATCGCAAACCGTAAACGCTTCAGCCATCGCATAATTGAACGGAAGGTCTTCACGAACATAATGGCCAAGTGTCAGCGGCATTTTCGCATATTTTTTTTCGTGTGATCTTTTCGCAGTCAGCCATTGATCATATTTGCCCTGGTTATCGGCATCTACCTGGCTGGGGCGTGAATGCGGAACAGAACCCATCCAGGTGATTTTCGTATCACGAATATCAAATCGGAAAGGAGCATAAGTTTCGCCCGCTTCATTCGACTGCAGCCAAACGAGGTTTTTATCGGGTAATGTGATAGCACGCGGATCATTGAAACCACGAACGCCACGCAACGCGCCGAAGCAATGATCAAAAGAGCGGTTTTCCTGCATGAGGATCACGACATGCTCTGCATCCAAATAAGAACTTCCCGGATCAGGATTGATTATTAATGCTTTTTGAATTGAAGCAGGAACAGCAGTGGAAAGGCCTGCTGCTGCTGAAAGCAGCATTGATTTTTTTAAGAATTCTCTTCGTGTGTCCATGGTCGTGAAAGTATTAATTTTTTTATAAGTTCATGCATTTATTGGCGCATTTTTAGTGATATATCAGCAAACAAATTCTAACGACCTTTCACTAAATATCCTTTTGCTAGATTCTGAAAGATATTAATTTGATTATTTTTCCAGGCTTCATCCCGGCCTAATTCTTTCATCATTATCTCTGCCACTTGTGGTGCGAGATTTGAAGCCAATCTTGCATTAATAAATAATAGCCTGGTTCTTCGCGCAAGCACATCTTCAACTGTTCTTGCCATCTCTTTTCTTACTGCCCAAATAACCTGGATAACAAAGATTTCCGGTTCTTCATTTAAAATTTCTGAAAATTCCGGGTTGCTTTTAGTTATAGAAATCATTTCTTTTTTATCAGTGCCGTAAATAGAAAGGCTATCTGTCGTCTCCGAGACATCTTTGTAACCGTGAATTTTCAAATTCTCAGTAGCACATTCTCTAAAAGGCAACATTTTATTGCGGATGATTTTTGATAAAGTATCTTCCGCCATTTTTCGATAGGTAGTCCATTTGCCACCTATGACTGATACCAACCCACTCTTCGAAATAATTACTTTATGGCTTCTGGAAATTTCTTTGGTTTTTTCTGTGCTATCATCCGTAGCAGCCAAAGGTCGCAGGCCTGCAAAAACGCTCAATACATCGCTTCGCGAAGGATTTTTTGATAAATATTTTCCAGCGGTATTCAACACGAAATTGATTTCGTTCTCTAAAGCTCTTGGTTCTAAAGAATGCGTTTGCAAAGGCGTATCTGTAGTGCCGAAAATAACATTTTGATACCAAGGAATAGCAAACAGAACTCGCCCGTCATCCGTGTGCGGAATCATGATGGCGTCTTTGCTTTGCAAAAAAGATCCGTCTAACACCAAATGGATTCCCTGGCTGGGACGAATAATAGGCTGCCCTTCGGGCGCGTCCATTTTTAAAATATCGTCCGCAAAAACACCTGTTGCGTTTACTACCACTTTAGCTTTCACTTCAAAAATGTTTTGAGTCTCTTTATCAACAAATGTTGCTCCGCAGATCTTCCCCTCTTTACTTGCTTTTAAAGAAAGAACTTTGCAATAATTGAGAGTAACTCCATTGTTTTCAACACATGTTTGCGCCAGGTTTAGCGCCATCCGCGCATCGTCAAATGTTCCGTCGTGGTACAAAACACCACACTTGAGTGAGTTTCTGTTAAGCGTTGGAAGTCTTTCGATAACTTCCTTCTTATAAATCAATCTTGATTTTCCAATGCTTAGTTTGCCAGACAGCCAGTCGTAGAGTTTAAGCCCAACTGCATAAAACATTCCCCGAAACCACGAGTAGCATGGAATAATAATAGCTTCGTTTTTGGTAAGATGAGGCGCATTTCTCATCATCAGTCCCCGCTCTTTCAATGCTTCTTTAACCAGGGCAATATTTCCCTGTGCCAGGTAGCGAACGCCTCCATGAACTAATTTGGTGCTTCTGCTCGAAGTTCCTTTTGCAAAATCTTCCTGCTCTAATAATAATGTTTTAAATCCACGCGTGGCTGCATCTACTGCAAGGCCAAGGCCCGTAGCGCCTCCGCCAATAATGAGAATATCCCATTCGGTGATTTCTTTGATTGAGTCTAAAAGTTTGGCCCTATCGAATGGTTTCATTTATATACATTTTAACTTTGATAAACCATATATGATTATATAACGAAAGTAAAAACAATAATTAGAAATACAAAAGAAAATTTTAGACTATTTGTTGGTTTACTGGTAAATCAAACTCAATCAGATAAAAATTTATTGGATTTATTGCAATCATTATATAGTTTGAGAGAATAAATAAAGAATGTATTATTTGTTCTTTTTGTATTTACATTTGATATTATCTACTTTCGTTTAGTAAAAGCAATCGATATGTCAAGCGTAGAAAGGCATCAAAAAATAATTGAAATTGTCCAGGCAAAGGGATATGAAAGCGTAACTAATTTATGCAAAAAATTAAAGGTTTCTGCAGTTACAGTACGTAAGGACCTAAAACTCCTGGAAAAAAGCAATAAACTATTTCGGATTCATGGAGGAGCGAGCAACACGAACCCTTTTACAATTGACAGGCCGGTGAATGAAAAGGAGAACTTACAAATTGATGAGAAAAAATCAATCGCTGTAAGAGCTGCTCAATATATTGAAAGTAATGATTCAATTATTATAGCATCCGGAACCTCGCTGCTGGCGCTGGCCCGGGAAATTAAGCCTTCTCAAAAATTAACTGTGATTACCTCTGCAATCCAGGTAGCCGAAGAACTGGTGAAACACGTGAATATTGATATTTTACAGTTAGGAGGACTGATCAGGCATAGCTCTTCTTCTGTGGTGGGTTCTTATGCTGAAAATATTTTAAAAGATTTCTTTTGTACCAAATTATTTTTAGGCGTTGATGGAATAGATTTCGAGTTTGGAATTACGACCAGCAATTCAATGGAAGCCCAATTAAACAAGCAGATGATGCAGGTGGTTCAAAAAGTGATCGTACTGGCAGACCATACTAAATTTGGGAAGAGAGGTTTTAGTAAAATTTGTGGGCTTGATGAAATTGACGAGATTATTACTGATCAAAAAGTTTCACCATCAATAGTGGAAAAATGTAAAAACTCTGGTATCAAGATTACTATTGTTTAATATTTATTTTTGCCCATCAAAGAAAAATGTTTATTTTAAAAGTATCTTCATTATATTTTGTTTTATAAGTATTTAACTATAATTTGCCTTCAAATTGTTTCATTTGGTTTCAATTAAATTTATTCTCTGAATCTTTAAATATTGCTGGAAATGAAAAAATATATTCTTACACTTGACCAGGGAACCACCAGTTCCCGGGCGATACTTTTTAATAAAAATGGAAAAATAGCTTCTCTGGCGCAGAAAGAGTTTACTCAATTTTATCCAAAACCAGGATGGGTAGAACATGATCCTATGGAAATATGGTCGTCCCAGGCTTCTGTTATAACCGAAGCAGTGGTAAAAGAGAATTTGAAAGCTGATGAAATAGCCGCAATCGGAATAACCAACCAAAGAGAAACCACCATTGTTTGGGATAGAAAAACCGGTGTTCCCGTTTATAATGCAATTGTTTGGCAGGACAGGCGCACTTCTGAACAGTGCGACCTTTTGAAACAAAAAGGCCTTGATAAAACTATTCGGGAAAAAACGGGCTTAGTGTTAGATGCTTATTTTTCAGCTACCAAAATTCAGTGGATTTTAGACCACGTTGAAGGCACCAGGGAAAAGGCTGAGCAAGGACAGCTTGCTTTCGGAACAGTGGATTCATGGCTCATTTGGAATTTAACCGAAGGGAAATTGCATATCACTGATGTGACCAATGCTTCCCGGACCATGCTTTATAATATCAATACCCTGGAGTGGGATGAAGAGTTGTTGGAGATATTTCAAATTCCAAAGAGTATGCTTCCTGAAGTTAGAACTTCGAGTGAAATATATGGCGAATCTTCAGGGCAATTGTTAGGTACAAAAGTTCCAATAGCAGGAATTGCCGGGGATCAGCAGGCAGCATTGTTTGGGCATATCTGTGTAAAACCGGGTATGGTAAAAAATACTTACGGCACAGGATGTTTTATGCTGATGAATATTGGTGATAAACCTGTTTTATCAAAAAATAATTTGATTACAACGATCGCCTGGAAGATTGGTGATAAAGTTCAGTATGCTTTTGAAGGAAGTATTTTCATTGCCGGCGCTGTGGTGCAATGGCTCAGGGATGAACTTAAAATTATTTCATCGGCACCCGAAATTGAAACACTTGCTAAAGAAGTTCCAGATAGCGGAGGTGTTTACATGGTTCCTGCTTTTGCCGGACTTGGCGCACCTTATTGGAATCAATATGCCCGGGGAACTATTTTTGGAATAACGAGAGGAACGAATAGAAATCATTTTTGCAGGGCTGCTTTGGAAGGCATCGCTTTCCAGGTGATGGAAGTTTTAAAAGCAATGGAATCCGATTCCGGAATTGAAATAAAAGAGTTGCGCGTGGATGGCGGCGCTACACATAATAACCTGCTTCTGCAATTCCAGGCAGATATATTAAAAGCTTCTGTGATCAGGCCGGAAGTCACTGAAGTTACTGCAATTGGCGCTGCTTATCTTGCAGGTTTAGCAGTTGGCTTTTGGGATAATGTAGAACAACTTCAACAGCAATGGCAGATAAACAAGCGATTTGAACCGGATGGCGGAGATAAAGAAGAATTAATAAGGGGTTGGTACAGGGCTATAAATGCGGTGAATGCCTGGACAGAAACCGATAAAAATTCTAAATAAAATCCATTTCTAAAAAAATAAAAACCCAAGATATATGAGTCCATTTACTGCTGAACTAATTGGAACAATGATTTTAATTCTTCTCGGAAACGGGGTAGTAGCAAATGTCGTTTTGAAAAATACCAAAGGAAGTGGCGGAGGTTGGATGGTGATCACTACCGGTTGGGCCCTGGCTGTGTTTGCAGGTGTAGTAGTTGCCGGTCCCTATAGTGGCGCGCATTTGAATCCCGCAGTGACCATTGGATTGGCTATTGCCGGAAAGTTTCCCTGGGCGCAGGTTCCGGCATTTATTTTGGCACAATTAATCGGGGCTATGATAGGTACTTTCCTGGTTTGGGTAATGTATATGGATCATTTTAAAATAACTGAAGATCCTATTTTGAAAGCTGCTTCATTTTATACCATACCTGCTATCAAAAATCTGAAACTGAATTTCATCAGTGAACTGCTGGGAACTTTTATTTTATTAATAGCTGTTTTTTATATCACCAACGGAGAGTTGGGTAATGAAAAGACTCCGATTGGATTGGGCTCCATTGGAGCCATACCGGTTGCATTTATTGTTTGGGCAATTGGATTGTCTCTTGGTGGTACAACCGGTTATGCGATTAATCCTGCCCGCGATCTTGGGCCAAGAATTGTTCATTCAATCTTACCGATGAAAGGTAAAATCAAAACCGATTGGAAATATGCATGGATTCCAATTCTGGGGCCGATGGTAGGTTCAGCGATTGCTGCCGGGCTTTATTTATTATTGAATGGTTAGGTAGAAAAGAGATTTACACAGTAAACAAATAAATTTCCAGGATTCTTATTTTACTTTCTTTTTTCCATTGCTCTGTTTCGAATGGATTTATGCGTTGCGGCGTGTAATTAATAAACTATATTCATAGAAATATTTTCAATGAATTTCTCCAATAGTTTTATCCTCGTTGCAGCATTATTTGCCTGTAGTTGCAACTCACAAAGCAGTACTTCAGATAAAAATAAAAGCGGGGAGAAGACAAGTACGATTGGTAAAATAGAGATTTACAATATTAATGCTTTACAATCCATTGACAGCAATGCCACTATTGAAGTAATCTCGAAAGGATTCAACTGGGCGGAAGGACCGCTGTGGATTGCCAATAAAAATCTTTTACTATTTTCTGATGTGCCTTAAAATAAAATTTATCAATGGCATCAAGGTGATTCAACAAGCATCTATTTGAAAAATTCCGGCTACACGGGAAGTGTTCCTCGCAATGGAGAAACGGGCTCTAACGGATTAACACTTGATAATGATGGCAAACTGTTGCTTTGCCAGTCTGGCAACAGGCAGGTAGTGAGAATGAATGCTTCTCTTGATGATCCGAAAGCAGACTACACTATACTGGCCACAAAATACAACGGCAAAAAACTCAACAGCCCCAATGATTTAATCTGTGACAGCAAGAGTAATATTTATTTTACGGATCCAACCTATGGCTTACCTAACGGCGATGCAGACACTGAAAGAGAATTAAGCTTTGAGGGGGTTTACAAAATAAGTCCAGATGGTAAGTTAACACTGCTGATAGACAGCATTCCGAAACCTAATGGTATAGCCCTTTCCCCGGACGAAAAAATATTATACGTTGCCAGCAGCGACAATATCAAACCAAAATGGTATGCGTATAATTTTGATGAAAATGGAAATTTAAAAGATGGCCATGTGTTGCTGGATGCAGCCCCGCTAAAAGAAAAAGCAACTGTAAAGCAAGGCCCCGACGGATTTAAAATTGACAAGCACGGAAACCTTTTTGCTGCCGGACCAGACGGAATTAATATCATATCTCCCGAAGGAAAGTTACTGGGATTAATTA
>JBDTKU010000194.1:0-3266 GCA_039935135.1 Ginsengibacter sp.
TTCCATTCTCAACTAATTTCATGATGGCTACAGAAGTAATCAGTTTACTTACACTCGCGATGCGGAACTGCGATTCGGTGGTAACTTTTTCATGTGTATCCGTATTAGCTTCTCCATATCCTTTTGCATACACAAGTTTACCATTCTTGCTCACTGCCAGAGACATTCCCGGCATTTTATTTTTTGTCATCCAGCCTGTTATTTTCTCATCAACGGTAGTGATGTCTTTCTGTTGAGGCGGTGGAGGAGCATTTACATCGCTTTTTTTGCATGCTGCAAAAGTGAGTACCATTGCGGCAGTTAAAAGAATTTTGTTCAACTTTTCCATGTCTTAAATGTTAAATGAATAGATTAATTACAATAGCGTTTAATAAATGTTTTCTCTATATCGAAAAAAAATAGAAAGGTCATCGGTTGATTTTTTTATTTTAGAAAAAAGGGCGCCGGTAAAAGCGACCCTTAAAAAACAACAGACTATGCACAAGAAAAAGTACTTGAGTTCCTTTAGTTTTCACTACTATATCGGTGAGGAAGACGAAAGGTCATCATGCAGTAATAAAATTTTTTATTAGGAGCAAAAGAAAATCTGGTAAAGGATTTTGTTTAATAGAGGTTTAAATGAATGGGATAGAATGATTTTAGAAACCATTTTTTCGGATGGGAATGGATTATTTTTTTTAGGCGAGCTGGTGCATCACTTTAATTTGTCTATCCATTTACACAAATATTCTTTTTCAGCAGGAATTTTTATTTCGTCTTTTGCATTAAATATTCCAAAGATGGAACTTCCTGTTCCTGTCATGGAAGCATAAACAGCATCATGATGGTATAATTCTTCTTTGATCTTTTCTATTTTCGGATATTTTTGGGAAACAATTTTTTCAAAATCATTTACCAAATCATTTTTCCAGGATTCAACCGGTTGTTGTATAATTTCCCTGATATTCTTTTTAGGAATTGAAGGAGAAATTTGTTGAAACAATTCTCTCGTACTGATGTGTATTCCTGGATTAATAATTAAAATTTTATAACCAGAAAGAGAGCAATTTATTTCATTTAAAATTTCGCCACGGCCCGAAGCAATAGATGGTTTGTTAATTAAGAAAAAAGGACAATCGCTGCCTACCTGCAATGCATAGACTAAAAGTTTCTGTAAAGAAATATTAAGCTTGTATTTTTTATTTAATAGAGATAAAGTAAATGCAGCATCTGCAGAACCACCGCCCAGGCCTGCTCCTACAGGAATGGTTTTATGCAAATGCATTTTTATATCCGGCAATTGAGGAAAATCTTTTTTTAATAATTGATATGCTTTCAAGCATAAATTATTATAAGCTTCTCCTCCGGAGATTCCTGTGTTTATAAATTCGGTATTATTTTCGGAAGTAACAATTTCTAAAACATCATAAAATGGTAATGGGAAAAATGCAGTTTCAATATCATGGAAACTATCTTCTCTTTTTCTTATAATATTAAGACCGAGATTGATTTTGCAATTGGGAAATGTTATCATGATTAAATGAGGGTAGAAATAATTGAATTCTAATAAAGAGGATGGTAGTAAACAGACAAATAAGCAGGATTTTTATTTCGTAAGAAATAAATTATTAGTTTCCTTTTCTAAGATTTATTTCATCCCTTATTGATGCGGCCTTTATATAATCTTCGTGCTCAAGCACTTCATTTAATAATGATTCAAGTTCTGGAATAGACAATTTTTTAAGATCATCGCTTCCTTCATCATTATGAGTAACCACCACTTTTTTCTTTTTATCATCTTCTTCCATCAATATTCCGGCACTTTCCAAAATATTATCGTAGGTATAAATAGGGCAGCCGAATCTGACTGCCAAAGCAACAGCGTCAGAGGTGCGCGAATCGATTTCAACAGTATCTTTTTCTGAAGAACAGATCAGTTTTGAATAAAAAATTCCTTCCTGCAGGTCGTTAATAATGATTTCATGAAGATCGATATTAAATGCCATCATAAAATTTTTCATCAGATCGTGCGTAAGCGGGCGGCTTGGTTGCATTCTTTCCAAAGCCACTGCAATTGCCTGTGCTTCAAAACCACCAATCACAATCGGCAACCTTCGTAAACCATTTACCTCACCCAAAACCACCGCATAAGAATGGGTCTGAGTAATACTATGAGACAGCGCAACAATTTCTAATTCAATTTTCTTCATATTAACTCATCCGGTAGCACCAGATTTTTTGTGAATAACAAATATAAAAATAAATGTCTTTTTATCAGGCCAAACTTTAAAAAGTAAGTCTATTGAAAACTTAACTGACGCCTTTTAATTTTTTTACTGCTTCTGTAATTTTAGGAACCACCTCAAATGCATCGCCCACAATTCCATAGTCGGCGGCTTTGAAAAACGGGGCTTCAGGGTCTTTATTAATTACTACAATGACTTTACTTCTGTTTACTCCTGCCAAATGTTGGATAGCTCCGGAGATACCAATTGCAAAATATAAATTCGGCGCAATCGTAAGCCCCGTCTGGCCTACGTGTTCATGATGAGGCCTCCAATCGCTGTCACTTACCGGCCGGCTGCAAGCTGTTGCTGCACCCAAAGCTTTCGCAAGATCTGTAACGATGGCCCAGTTTTCAGGGCCTTTCAATCCGCGGCCACCACTAACTACCAACTCAGCTTCTGATAAAGGAATTTCACCCTCTACTTTCTTTACTTCTTTTATTTTTACTTTCGATTGGGGGATTTCAACCTTTAATTCTTCTACTTCCGCACTTCCTTCGCTTTCCATTATTTTATAAGAATTGGCATTTAGGGAAATGATTTTTATATCAGTTGTAATGCTAACATTTGCGAATGCTTTTCCGCTGAAAACGCTTTTTTTGACGACAAATCCATTAGCCATTTCAGGTAAAGCAATGGCTCCCGAAACCAGTCCAGCCTTTAATCTTACAGACAAACGAGGTGCAATTGATTTGCCATTAAAATTGTTGGAAAAGACAATTACTTTAGCGTCTGTATTTTTCGCTACTTCAGCAATGATGTGAGTGAACACCTCGTCTTCAAAATTATTCAGCGCTTCGTTTTTTAGAGTATGGATTTTTTTTAATCCATATTTTCCTAACGCAGCTAAATCATCATTTACGGTTCCCAACACAATTCCTTCCGCAGAAGTTCCCAAACTTTCTGCCACTTTCGCTCCATAAGAAGCCGCTTCAAAGGAATTCTTTTTTATGTGTCCATCTGCCTGATCTAAAAATATTAATACGCTCATTGTGAAAATTA
>JBDTKU010000195.1:0-9139 GCA_039935135.1 Ginsengibacter sp.
TAGCTTCTCCTGATGCTGTCTTTGGAGAAATCATATAATGAATGATCGTAGCCATACTGGTAATATTCGCGTTGGGCAAACTCAACTCCTGCATAAATTTCATTGTTGCCTGAAAAAAGGCTACCTGTTCCTTTTACATTCCATTCTCCAAAATCCTGGTGTTTAATTTTACCCCGAGAAGAAATATAATTTCCATAAATATTTCCCATGTTGTGCTTGCCATCACCAAAGCTAAAAGCACCTGCAATGTAAGGAGTAGATAAATTGCCATAACCCACCTTCAATTGATTTCTTTCACCGAGTTTTAAAGAGGTATCGGATTGAAGAGAAAGAGGTTTTAAAGCCACAGGCTGGTAAGAAAAAAATAAATTTTCAGGAGGAATATAATAGGCAAGCCTTGGCCGCGAAGTATCCGGAGAAATGGGCGAGGCGTACAAATTAATTTTAACCGTGTTGCGCAAAGAAGGTTTATAAGAAGAAGTGATCTGGATCGTTTGCCTTCTTGTGGTGTCCTGGGCATGCGAAAGCGTAAATAAAAAACACAGTGGCAAAAGAGCGATCAATTTATTTAAAGAATTCTTCATCATCAATTTTTTATAAATTTCAGGTTTTGTTTCAGGTTGAATTTTATTTACCGTTTGCAGGTGTTGCTTCTACTTTTGAATTTTGTTGTTCTTCGGAGATGGTAGCATTTAATTTAGCTTGTGCCTCTTTCTTCAGTTCAGGAATCGTAACGTTATCAGCAACACTTTTATAAGTTGCCTTTGCATTGAAATAATCTCTTTCGCCGAGGTAAATGTCGCCCAGTAAAATGTAGGCTTTGGCTACCCAATAATCATAAGAGCCTGTTACTTTTATCACTTCCAAGGCTGCTTTTTCAGCAATTTTAAGTTGATTAAGTGTGTAATAACAATTAGCAGTTTCATATCTCGCTTCGGCTCCCCACTCAGATTTATTTACCGCAGAAACTTCTTTGAAGGCTTTGATGGCATCCTCGCATTGATTATTTGCCTGTAATGATTTCCCCAAAACCAAATTGGCAATTGATTTATCATCTGTACTGATTCCTTTTTTGGTTAATAATTCTTTGGCAATATTATTAGCCTGTGCGAAATCTTTTGTTTGATAATAACTCCTAACCAATCCCCTTAAAGCTTCCAGTTGATTTTCCGGTGTAGTGGACAGTTCCAGCAGTTTTGAGAAATAGGCTTTTGATTGCGCGTAGTCTTTCAGTTCAAAATAAAAAATTCTTGCAGCAGCAAAAGCAGATCTTTCTGCGAAGGGGCTGTTTCCCTGGTTTAAAACTGCTACATAACCCGGTACTGCATTTTGCCAATCTTTACTTTTAGAATAACATTCGCTCTTATAAAAATTAGCATTCAAAGTATAAGCACCCTGCGGATATTTTGACAAATAATTATTAAATCCGGCGATAGCGGCTGCACAATTATTATTGGAAAATTGCAATTCCGCGGAAGCGTAGGTTAGGGAATCAGCCTCGGAAATGCTGATCACTTTCCCTGTTTTTTGCACAAATGCTACATAATCGTTTGGCTTGCCCATTTCCACATAAATGTTTCTCATATTATAAAGCGCTTCATTCGCTTCGTCTGATTGAGGATATTGGCTTACTAATTTCTGATAATCCTGCAATGCTTCATCATTATTATTCAGGTTGTAATTAGCCAGTCCTAATTTCAAATACACTTTAGGGTATTGGCTTGCTGCAGATTTAATATCCAGGATCTTATTTAGATACGGAATAGCATCTTTGAATTTTTCCTGCACCATGTAGGCATTTGCGATCTGCATGTAGGATTCTGCCACGAGATCACTTTGCGGGTATCTTTGGGTGAGCGTATTAAATGTTTTGATTTTATCTGTGGGACTATGTATCCCGTTTATCAATGCCACCTGGTATAAGGCATAATCACTTTGTGATAACCCATCATTTATTAAATTCTGGTACATACTTTTTGAAGTATTATAATCCTTCATCATAAAATAACTATCTGCTGCTCTTACGTAAGCATCCTGTTGCAACGCGGATGATTGGGGATTAATAGAAGGAGATACGTGTTTGAAATTTGCCAGCGCTTGTGGATAGTTCTCAAGATTGAGATAGCTGTAGCCAAGAACATAATGAGCGCCGTTGGGGTTGGCTTCTCCCTGGATACCACCAGATTGAAGATAGCTGCTCATATATTTTACCGCTTCGTCATAACGGTTAAGCCTGTACGCAACTTCTGCTTTCCAAAAATAAGCAAAAGGCAAGACCGGGCCCGCGTTCGGATCACTGATCACTTTGGTTAAAAGGTCATCAGCTTCATCTAATTTTTGAGCGTTAACGTATTCTGTTGCACGGCCAAAAAGTATTTTGGGATAAATCCTTTTCATTGTAGGAGTGGGCTGGGGAAAAGATTGATATAAAGAAAGCGCTTCCGCGTAATTGTTGGTATTAGCCAAAAGATTGATGATGATCTCTTTGGCTTCATTGGCATAAGTGGATTGCGGATATTGATCAAGAAATTTATTAAGTGAACTTAATGCTACATCCTGGTAGCCCAATTCATAAGAAAGTTTGGCATAATTGAAACGTGAAATTTCCTGTTGTTTCCGGTTGCTGTTATTATCAGCGCTGTAAAGGAAAGCGTTTCGTGCATTTTCTTTTTGGCCGCTTTTCAAATAGAGATCACCCAGCAGATACATAGAATTCTGGCCCAAAGAATCTTTTTCATTGCTGAGTTGCTTAAATCCTTCAATCGCTTTTTCGACGTCATTGGCATTATAATAACAGTAGCTCAATTCATACATTACTTCTTTGGAAACCTTGTCGGTATTCTTCACATACGCTTCCAGAAGCGGCAGTGCTTTGGCAAATTCTTTTTTCTCAAAATAAATTTGTCCCATTAAGAGGTTCATCTCCTTCCTGTTATAAATATCATTTTGGCCGATCTTACTTTGCCCATAACGCAACGCCTGATCTTTGTTTCCCTGGAAATAATAAATCTGCGAAATGTAGTACGGAACAAGTCCCCTGTACTTTGGAATAGATTCTACTTTTTGAAAAGAGGCCAAAGCGTTATTGTAATCCTGATCACGATAGCTCAGAAATCCGTAATAATAATTAGCATCGTAATAGTATTTGTTGGAAGGCAACTGGTGTATTTCATCAAATAAAGGTTTGGCATTATTATATTGCCCTACTTCGAAATATGAATAAGCTAATTCAAATTTGGCATCTGCAATTTGTTCATTACTTAAATTATTATATCCCGCCCTTTCATAATAGACTACCGCACGGGCATAATCATTTTTTACAAAATAATATTGAGCAAGATGAAAGCTCATCAATTGTTGCCGCGGTTCATTATTCGCCGCATCAATAAAACGCTTCGCTGATTCTTCGGCAATGGTTTGATTCATTTTCAATTCGCAAACAATAAAGTAATATTCAACATCCTGGTTGAGATAAGCGTGGCTGCTTTTCGTATTCTCAGGATATTTATCCAGCAAAGGTTTCAGAAGAGGATAAGCAAGACTGTATTCTCCTTTGAGAAAATAATATTCTGCTTCTTTAAAATCTTTCTGTGGATCAGTTATAAAATGGTTAGCCTGGGAAAAACATGGCGCTGAAAGGATCATGCACACAATGGGAAGAAAGAAACGCGTCATCAATTTATATTTTTTACTTTACAATATTGAATTAAAAAAACAAACAAATCACAACCGTTTGCCAATGATTTTGCTTCGCGCAAAAGTACAAACAGCATTCCACTAATAGGAAATTCAAAAATATTTGAATGATATTAAAAACACTTTAAATTGCACAAATCTTTGTTAATACAATTGTAAAATAAACATGAGCAAATTTTTATCCACAAAATATTCAAACGCAGGTTTCAATTTTGGAATGTTAGTTTTAAGAGTAGTTTTAGGAATTCTTCTTATCAGTCATGGCTATAGCAAACTACTTATGTTTAATACACTGCGGTATAAATTTATGAGCTTCCTTCACATGGGACCTACAATTTCTCTTTCACTCGTGATTTTCGCCGAATTTTTTTGTTCCATCTTTTTAATTTTGGGTTTGTTCACAAGGTTCGCTATCATTCCTATTATAATTGCCATGGGCGTAGTAGTTTTTTTAGCTACTCATGGCGAAATCCTTGGACGGGGTGAAAGAGGAGCAATGTATTTGGCAGTAAGCATTGCTATTTTATTTTGTGGCCCGGGGAAAATTAGTGTAGATGGTTTGATTGCCAAGTAGGGGAGTAAACTTACTTTAGAAAGGTTAGAAAGGTTTAGAAGGTTTAGAAAATTTAAAATATGTTCACATCCAAAACCCAAATAAGAATTCATTATGCGCTTACTGACCAAATGGGTCTCGTCTATTACGGGAACTATGCCCAATTTTATGAGATAGGAAGAACAGAAGCATTGCGCAGCCTTGGTTTGACCTATAAAGAAATAGAAGCTACAGGGATAATTATGCCTGTAACTGAAATGCATACACGATTTTTACGTCCCGCTTTGTATGATGATCTTCTGACGGTGGTTACGATGGTGAAAGAAATGCCTCTTCATTCTAAAATCGTTTTCCATAGCGAAATTTTCAATGAAAAAAATGAATTACTGAATGTGGGAGAGGTTACTCTTTATTTTCTCAATTCAAAAACAATGAAGCGATCAGATATGCCGGAGAAAATAAAAGAAAAGCTAATCGACTATTTTAAATAAAAACTGTGATTACAGTAAACCGACAAATAGTTCTATTTTTTATTTTAACCCACAGAAGGAGTAGCGACTATTTGCCCAAGGACTTCTTCATCAAAAAAAGTATTTGAAATGCGCTGTGATTCCTGGAGAATTTCTTTAAGTGTTGGTTGGTTGTCATTACAAAATGAATAAGCCAACTTTGAGACATTTTCTTTTGCTTTATATACTTCTGAAATAGATTCTTTAAGTAGTTCAATTTTAAGTCCACTGTCTTTTAATTTCCCTAATTCTGAGATCATCCAGCTTAGGCCGTAATAATAATTTTGATTAAGAAGGATATGCTTTTCTAACCCACTTCCAACAGGCATTATGTTGTAAGGCGAATTGACAATGGAAGGTGTAAGGTATTTTTTTAAAAAATCTTCTGGATCGCCACCGGGCTTAAATTGCATCAATCCCAACAAGGCCTGTGGATAAATGCTTAGCCAACGCAATTCGCGCCTTAGCTCATGCACGTCTTTTTCAATATCAGTGAATTCTTTCTGCGGACTCTTGTATTTTTTGATGATCTTTTCAATATCATCCTGATACACTTTCAAGATTGCATTTGTATCATTTTTTTCATCAAGCCACCCGATTGAATTCAATTTTTTAGATATTTTTTTCAAACGCTTTTTATGGGTGCCGATCCATTTCTCCTTTTTTAAATGCTTGTTGAATTCTTTTAATTTTTCATCTGTTTGGTCCTTTGCATAATTGGTTACCAGCGCTGGAATTTTTTTATCCTCCAAAAATTCTTTATGATATCCATCATATAAATCGATTTGACCAATGAAATCTTCCAGGTCTTTAAACTTCTTGTTTAATTTTTTAAATTTTTTATTTGCATTGATCTTTTTATAAATCCTGGTCAATGCTTCCAACATAAAAAGTGGCGTGCGCATATCTTTTGAATAGATAAATCTTGCCGGATCTTCCGCATTATCTGCCTCATTTAATATTTCGTCAATTTTGGTAAGAAAATGAGTAAATCGATTTTGACCAACTGGTGTATGATTGTGCATTTCAAAAATTATTTTTTATTTTATTTAGTCTAAAACTTTTTATAGCGCCTGGTTTCAATGAAAGCGTTAGGGAACTTTTTTCACGGTTTTCCGGGACGATGAGAATTAAATGATAAAAAAAGTTATTTCCCATTTGTTGAGTTGAATCAATTCATCATCAAAACATTTACACTCCTTTGTAAGATATTGAATGCAATTTCCGCCATCAGGTTTTCCTTGTCAAGAGTGGGGTTTACTTCAGTGATCTCAAAGCAGCAGATTTTCCGGTTTTGCATAAATTTACTAACCAGGTCTTCAGCTTCTCTTTCGCGTAAACCATTGTGCACCGGCGTTCCGGTGCCCCGAGAAATAGAAGAATCAAGGCAATCCACATCAAAGCTGACATAAATATCAGTGCATTCATTTAAGAAACGTAAAGCTGCGCGTACAGCGTTTTCGGCACCCTTCCTTCGTAGTTCATTGGTAGTGATCACTTTCATTCCATATTTGTCAATCAAATGTTTTTCCTCCTTTTCGAAATCCCTGATAGAGATAAAAACAATATCATCAGGCAAAACTTTCGGGTTGATCTTTCCATAATTTTTTAGCTGTTCCCATTCTTTGATTGTTTTCTGATCGGGATCATGCATTTTGCGCTCCTCATTATCTTCTCCAATAGATGCCGCAAGTGGCATCCCATGCATATTCCCGGATGGAGTGGTATAGGGTGTGTGGAGATCGCCGTGTGCATCAATCCAGATAACACCCAACCTGCTTTGGGGCTTTGCGAGTTTTATACCCGCAATAGTTCCGGCAGAATTACTGTGATCTCCGCTAAGCACCACCGGAAAAAAATTATTCTTAATGGTATCTTTTACGCTTTGGGCCACCCTATCAATCATCGTCAATACACCACCGATTCTTTTAGCATAGGGAGATTGAATGGGTTCAAAGAGTAAATGATTTTCTGTCTCTATTTTTTCAGAAGGGAAATGAACAAAAAAATTACTCATAAAATCAAGCGCAGCAATTTTAATGGCCTCAACACCGAGACTGGCTCCGCGTGTGCCTGCGCCTATTTCACTCGGAACTTCAATCAGTTTGATATTTTTCATAAATCCATTTAAGAATGATCCTTCTTCACTTTTCACCTGTTTCGTAAGCAAGGTATAACATCTGGTTTTGATTTCAAACAGGATTTAGCCCTTGTCATCGCACCATTCAATCTTATCTTCTGACCATTGTAATCAATTTTTGAAATTTTAATATTAAGATTTGTATTTAATTTTATGATGGTTATTTGCAATAATTAAAGTATAATTACCAACAATGAAACACATTAAATTGATAGAATGTCCGCGCGACGCCATGCAAGGTTGGAAAAGCTTTATTCCAACGGAGGTGAAGATTGCTTACATCAATCAATTGCTTAAAGTGGGATTTGATACTTTGGACTTTGGAAGTTTTGTTTCGTCAAAAAATATCCCTCAAATGGCTGACACAAAAGACGTGGTTCAGCAACTGGATTTACAAAACACCCATACAAAATTATTGGCTATCATCGCCAATACACGTGGCGCGGAGGAAGCGGCAACGTTTCAAAAAATTGATTATCTCGGATTTCCTTTTTCAATTTCATCAACCTTTCAAAAACGTAATACCAACAGCACAATAGAAGAATCATTTCAAACTGCAATTGATTTGAAAAATATTTGTGACAAAAAAAATAAGCACGCGGTGGTCTATATTTCGATGGCTTTTGGAAATCCTTACCATGATGAATACGATGAAGATATTGTTCTGAATTGGATCAAACGATTGGTGGAAGAAGGAATTCAAACCATTTCTTTGGCAGATACTGTCGGCGTGGCAAGCCCTTCTCAAATCGCTTCACTGGCAAAAAGTGTAAGCACTTCATTTCCGGGAATAGAAACCGGAGTTCATCTTCATTCTACTGGCATTAACTGGAAAGAAAAAATTGACGCTGCTTTGCAAAATGGTTGCACCCGTTTTGATGGCGCTTTAAAAGGAGTAGGGGGGTGCCCTATGGCAGAAGATGAATTGGTAGGTAATATGAATTCAGAATTAATGATTCCTTATTTTAAAGAATTGGGTGTTTTAAAAAGCATTAACCAGGAAGAATTACAAAAAGCCATTCAAATGGCTTCAAAAATATTTGCATAGATGGAATTCTTTTTACCCTTTCAAATACCAGTTTTTCCTTTCAATATTTCTTATACTGATAGAACTTTATTTATTGGCTCATGTTTTTCGGAAGAAATAGGAAATAAATTAAATGATCTGAAATTCGATGTTTTACAAAACCCCAACGGGATTTTATATGACCCCATAAGCATTAGCGATGCGTTACTTTCTTACATTAAGAACAAACCCATTAACGAAGAAAATCTTTTTGAATTAAATGGATTGTGGCATAGCTGGCAACATCATTCCTGCTTTTCCGGAATCAACAAAAATGAAGTTCTAAAAAAAATTAATGACTCACAATCACGGGCACACAGTTTTTTGAAAGAAGCCAAATTTCTCTTCATAACGTTCGGGACAGCTTTCAATTATCTTCTAAAAAACAATTCCCAAAACGTGGCGAATTGCCATAAAGCGCCGGGAGATATTTTTTTGAAAACTTTATTACCGGCTGAAGAAATAAAAGATAATTTTTTGAGTACAATAGCTGATTTGGAAATTTTTAATCCGGAATTAAAACTAGTTCTAACGGTTAGTCCTGTCAAACATGTAAGGGATGGGGTGATTGAAAACAATCGCAGCAAATCCAGGTTGATAGAAGCGGCTCACCTGGTGGTGGATGAAAAACAAAATGCATTTTATTTCCCTTCTTATGAATTGGTAAATGATGTTTTGCGCGATTATCGTTTTTATAAAAAAGACCTGGTACATCCCAATGAAACCGCTATAGATTTTGTATTCGAAAGATTTTCCGAGTCTTTTTTTGACAAGGGCACTAAAGAAAACAGGAAAGAAATTGAAAGAATTCTGCTGGCCGTAAACCACAAGCCATTTGTAAAAGAAAGTGCTGCTCATATTAAATTTATCGCTTCTCAAATTGATAATATTGAGAGGGTTCAAAAAAAATATCCATGTATTGATCTTGTAAAAGAAAAAAAATATTTTGAAGAGCAGCTAAAATAAGAATCAACTTTATTTGTGCGTTTACTATGAGATTGTTTTTTTTATTGGTACAATGTTTGAAAAGCAAAGTATGAACTAAAAAAAACAATAATGAAATCATTCAAAAAATTATTCTTTGCTATACCAGTCGCTGCTTTTTTAATTATGGGATGTAATGCTACCAAAACGCAAAAAGGAGCCGCAATTGGCGGAACAGCAGGAGCAGTCGG
>JBDTKU010000196.1:0-3833 GCA_039935135.1 Ginsengibacter sp.
TTAATCTGAATTTTAATAACTACAAAGTATTTAGCCAGCGTTCGATTTATATCGGCACCTATTTTACATTTATCAATCATGCCATCAGCAGCGGATATACAATAGATAATTTCGGAAAAAGAACGACACAATATTTGAATGTAGAAGGGAATTACAATGGAAATTTTTATGCAGGTTACAATATAAAAATACCTAAAACGCAAATAAATGTTGGATTAAGCCCTCAGGGTAATATTTCTAAAAATACCAATTTTGTAAACGGGCTTAAAAATGTTACTACCAGTACCGGCTTATCCTTAAGGCTGAGTTTGAGAACTTATGTAAAAGAAAAATACCAGTTAAGCGTTTCAGCCGTTCCTTCTTACAACGAATCCAAATCAAGCATCAGTTCAGTCGCGGGCACTAATTATTGGAGTTATAATTATTCTGTTGATGGAAATTATACATTGCCTGGCAAGTTAGAAATTGGTTCAGATGTGGATATGAATTTCCGCCAAAAACTAACAGCATTTGATGTAAACACGGATGTGATATTGTGGAACGCTTATCTCGAAAAGAAATTTCTTAAAAAAGAGGCACTCACATTTCGGTTAAGCATACACGATATTTTGAATCAAAATAAAGGTTACAGCAGAAATGTTCAGCCTTATGCAATTGAAGAAAAACATTATCTAACTTACCAAAGATATGGGCTGATCACTTTGACCTGGAATTTTAATAACAAAGGTGGCGCCGGAGCTCCTAAATCAATGTTCTAAAATTTTAAATAAAAAATGAAAAAGATCATTTTTATAATAACGTTACTTTTAATGGTGCAGCACCTTCCCGCACAAGCCATTTTTCTTTCTAAAGGAAAAATTGAATTTGAAAAGCGTACTAATGTTTGGGCCGATTTGAAAGGAAGCTTTGCAGAAGAATTAAAAAAATCCATTCCGCAATTCCGGATTTCTTATTTTGATTTAATTTTTGATGGCAACAAAGCTATCTATAAACCAGGCCGCGAATCCAATGACAAGCCAACCCCATTCTTTAATACTCCCGCCAATGACAATGAAGTGTATAGCAATTTTGCAACGGGCCAATCCATTGCGAAAAAGGAAGTATTTGAAAAAACTTTTCTATTACAAGACAGCCTCAGACATGCTAAATGGAAGATAAAAAATGATTTCCGTGAAATTGCCGGATTTAATTGCAGAAGAGCTACAACAATTATTATGGATTCTGTTTTTGTAGTAGCATTTTATACTGATGAAATCACTGTTCCTGGCGGTCCGGAAAGCTTTTCCGGTTTACCTGGAATGATTTTAGGCCTGGTAATTAACCGCGTTCACAGTAGTTGGTATGCAACCAAAGTTGAAACCGTTCCGGTTGTTGATAAAGATATCGCACCGCCTACAAAGGGAGATAAAATTACAGAAGTTCAATTGAAAGAGGAATTGAAAAAATTAATGATTAATTGGGGAGAATATGGTCAAAGAAATATGTGGAATATTATGATTTAAGAAATCAATTTCCTAAGAATTACAGTGAACCAACAAATACGCCTGATTTCTCTTTTACTTCAAAAAAGATTATTGAACATCAGCCAGCACCACTCTGAAAACCAGGTTAGAATTTGGTGGAATTACCACCTTTCCTGCGCTATCGGTAACCGCTTTTGATCCATAACCCAAAGATGGCGGAATGTAAAGAGTAATATCCCCACTTTTCTTAATTAATGGCAATCCTTTTTTCCAACCGGCAATCACTTGTCCCAACTGAAAGATTGCAGGCCTGCCACTTGCAGAAGAATCAAAGCCTTTACCATTAAAAAAACCACCGCGATAAAATACAGCGAGTGTAGAGCAAAGAGTCGTGGCAGATGGGCCATCTCCTAATTCGTTTATCTTATAATAGAAACCGGAAGGAGCAAGCGTTGCATCAATTCCATAAGTAGAAAGCGAATCATGCAAAGCTTCCTGTTCTGAAGTGGGAGCGACAACATTAGATTCAGGGTAACCACATTTATTATTTGTTTCCTTTTTGCAACCTATTGCAACAATTAGAAAAATAAAAAGTAGCAGAAATAAATTTTGAGACATAGCGTATTTTGAGTTTGCAAATAAAGAACATAAAACTTATAAATCTGTTGCATCCTCTTTGCTTTCCTTATATTTTAACTCTTTATAAATTTGCTCATTCCTGTCCCATTTGAATTGCATGCTGAATAAAGTATAAAATACAGCTACTCCCAGAACGCCAATGATGATAAGTGTGATCAGGGAAGGCGATATATAGATCATGTTTTTGTACCAGCCGTGGAAGATAACAGCGACAAGGATGGGAAGCGCAAAAATAAGCCCCCATGGCGATCCATACAAAAACTTAGTAAATATTTTTTTGTCTTTTTCGCGGTTCTTTTCCCAATAAATAATGAAGGATTTTTCGTCTTCTGTAAGCATTTTGCAAAGGTAGCAAGTAAAAAATGAAAAATATCCGGGGCCCTCGTCCCGATTTCATTTTTTGTGAATTAAATTAATAAAATGTAGGTTTGCTTTCTTAAAACCTCCTCTGTGAAAATTGAACAAGTACTTGTACATTATTTATTAAAAACCAAACACCTCACCTTACAGGGTATCGGAACTTTTCACCTTGACGCTTCTATTCCTGACTCTGCTGATACTGAGAAGCCTGTTGTTATTCCTGAAAACGCGATCTCTTTCACTTATAATCCGAGAGTTACTGAAGATGACGGCCTCGTAGATTATATTGTAGAACATACAAAAAAAATAAAGCCCCTGGCTGCTTCAGATCTTGATTCATTTCTTTCCCTGGGCAGACAATTTTTAAATATCGGTAAACAATTTAGCCTTCCTCATATCGGAACACTTGAAAAATTAAATTCAGGTGTACTCTCTTTTACTCCGGGTCAATTAGTGGCGCAAAGGATGGAACCCAACCGGACCAGGCAGGAACAAGAAGATGGGCAGGAACCTGTAGAAGAAAGTCTTTTTAATGAGTATCAAAAAGAAAGGAGATCCAATAGCGGAGGAAAAACTATTCTTATGATTTTGGTTTTGGTAATACTTGGTTTTGCAGTATGGGCCGTTTGGCACTATGCTTTCAGCAAGAAAGACGAAGTGCAAAACCTGGCATCAACTGAGGGAATAGTGCCTGTTAATGATTCAGCATCCAAATCTGATTCTTCCAGCATCGCAAATTCACTGCCCGTCATTCCCGGCACTTCTGATACGGTTCAATTCAATGTAGTGGTGAGCACCTACGGCACTGCTGCTTCTGCTCAAAGAAGATTACAACAATTGAAAACCTATAACAGAAATGTGATCTTATATACTGATGATTCTACCACATTCAAAGTGGCAGAACCATTTAATCTGCCACTTTCAGATACTACAAGAATTCTTGATTCATTAAAACGGTATTACGCGAGAGTTTTTGTAGAAATTAGAAATTAATAAGATTCGCGATTCTTTTTATTTAAGGCTCCTCTACTGTTTTTTCCTGTGCAAGTTTTGCCTCATCTGGTGTTGATTTCAGATCACGATCGATTGAATATAAGCTTTCTCCGGAGGCTTTGTTACCACCCGCAATTTTTAATTTATCGAGCATGCTCATGATCAGAATTTCCTCTTCTGTTTGCTCTTTTACAAACCATTGAAGAAAGTTCCAGGTTGCCCAATCAGCTTCATCAAAACTTTGTTTTACTATTTTATATATGGATTCAGTATTACCTACTTCCTGCTGAAATGCTTTTTCAAAACAATCATAAATACCAACCGGATCCGCCCCCGGATCAGGAATAGATTGAATTTTTACGGTAGCGCCACGTTCCA
>JBDTKU010000197.1:0-5458 GCA_039935135.1 Ginsengibacter sp.
GAAATAAAATTACTGGTGCATGATCGTTCAAAGCATCGGCAATTTGAATCAAATAAGGTTGAGCGAAATTTTTGAAATCTTCCGGGCTTAAGCAACCACTCCAACTATCAAAAACCTGCACTACATCAGCACCAGCCTTTGTTTGAGCTTTTAAGTACGCAATCGTAGCATCTGTTATTTTTTGCAAAAGCTTGTGTGCAAGTTGAGGCTGGGTAAAACAAAATTGTTTGGCTTTTTCCCAGGTCTTACTTCCTTTCCCTTCCACCATATAACATAAAATAGTCCATGGTGCTCCTGCAAATCCTATCAACGGAACCTGGCCATTTAGCTCCTGCTTAGTTAGTGACAAAGCTTTCATTACATAATCCAGCTTTTCTTCTATTCCATCAGTAAACAAAGAATTAATGTCTTTTTCTGTTTTGATAACATTGGGTAATGAGGGACCTTTTCCTTCTTCCATTAAAACGGTTACACCCATTGCCTGTGGAATTACTAAAATATCGGAAAAAATAATTGCTGCATCTACACCAACTTGTTGTATGGGTTGTAAAGTGATTTCAGCAGCCAACTCCGGAGTTTGAACACGCGTAAAAAAATCATATTTCTCACGAAGTTTCATATACTCCGGCAAATATCTTCCTGCCTGGCGCATCATCCAAACCGGTGGCCGTTCTACTTTTTCCTGTCTCAAGGCCCGTAATAATAGATCATTTTTTAATTCTTTCATTTGAACATTTTTTACTGCCGAAAATATTTAATCACTTCAGCTATTAATTTCTGCGTGCCCGGAATGTCTGAAATTATGATTTTATTATTTGAATATTGTTTTACTTCTTCTGCTGTCGTTTTACCGATAGCAAACAAAATTGTATGAGATTGAATTTTATTTATCGAAAAAAAACTTTTTACTGCGCTTGGACTAAAAAATAAAATACCCTCGTAATTTTTTGAAATGGATTGAGAATTCTCAATCGTATGATAAACTATTATTTCTTCCACGTTAATTCCGTGGCTTTTTAGTTTATCAGGCAAAAGATCTTTTCTCAGGTTTCCACAGAAAAATACAACCTGGTTCAAAGATTGATCTTCAATAATTATTTCGGAAAGTTGGGCTGCATCTGTCGCTGATCCTATAATCGATGCACGTCTGAAAACACTTTCAACAGATTTTCTTGTGGCGGGTTCAATGCAATATATTTTCCAGTTCACCTTACCGGGAGCTATTTTCCCTACAGCATTCACTGCATTGGAACTGGTGAAAATTACTGTGATATTTTGCCCTGATAATTGAAGGATTCTGTTTTTTGTTTGTGCAGAAATGGATTCTTCGGTTTTGATAAAATTCAATTCATCAATGCAAATATTATTTGCTTCAGCAATTTGAATGAATGAATTGCTGATTTTTTTTGTGCATAATATTTGAATTTTATTTTGCATTTTTTATTTCCTCAATTATCCTTTGCACTTCTTTATTTTCCAATAACTCTTTTCCTGCTGTTTCACCTAATTTATTATTTTTTTCTACAGCTCCTTCTTTTTTTATTTCAAATATTTCTTTTCCATCTACGCTACAAATGTTGCCTTTAAAAATAATTGCGTTGTTTTCAATAACTGCCAAAGCGCTTATCGGTGTTGAACATCCGCCGGATAATGCGCGTAAAAATTCACGCTCCGCCATTGTACAAATTTCAGTGGATTTATCATTTACCAATTGACATGTATTGAAAATAATCTCATCATCTTTCCTGCATGCTATTGCTATAGCTCCCTGTGCAGGCGCGGGCAGCATCCAGTCGAGATCAATCGAATTTTCAGGCCGAAGATGAATTCGTTCGAGTCCGGCAGCGGCAAAGATGGCACCGTTCCAATTGTTTTCTGTTATTTTTCTTAAACGGGTATTCACATTTCCTCTCAGATTTTCTACGTGGTGATTTGGATATCTTTTTAGCCATTGAGCTTTCCTGCGAACGCTGCCTGTAGCGACAGTAAATGGTGAACGGGGAGTGGTGAATGGTTCATTTAATTTTGACTCAATGTCTTTTCGTTCACCCTTAAAAACTAAAATATCTTTGAAAGAAGCCCGCTTCAAAACGGCTGCGATGCATAACCCGGTAGCTAATTGAGTTGGAACATCTTTCATAGAATGGACGGCAATATCAATGCGATTGCTGAGTAAAGCTGCGTCTAAAGTTTTTGTAAAAATGCCTTGCACGCCTAATTCGTACAAAGGCGTAACCATATCAATGTCACCTTCACTTTTGATGTAAATTAATTCAGATTCGAAACCTTTCTGTCCCAGGAGTTTCTGCACGTGAGTTGCCTGCCAAACCGCTAATTGACTCTCGCGGGTGCCTATCTTAATTTTCGATTTCATGAAGATAGTTGCTTAATGCATTGATACATTGACAACCTTTATCCTTTTTAACTTTTAATTGAATGGCCAGTGAAGATACGGTTTTGTGGATTTTATCAGGTGAAGAATTTTCGAGATGATAGGTTTCGTTCAACTGAAAAAGTTGCGATTTTACCATACGTAAAAGTGGATTATTAAATTGAAGCTTGTGCCATTCTTCAAGGCTTCCCAGGGTTTCATCAATTATTTTTTTGGCTTTTGGAATTTCTGCTTTGCGTAATGAAATAGTTTGATCCATAATGGATGAAACTTCATCCACATTTAGAACAGTGATGCCTCCTATTTCTTTAACTGAAGGATCTACATTTTTAGGCACAGAAAGATCGAGGATCAATTTTGTTTTTTCACCTTTGAAAAATGAAGGAAGAACCGTGTATTTTTCAGAAGCGGAACTTACTACGATTATATCAGCATCCTCGCAAGCCGAAGCCAGGTTTTGATAAGGAATATAATTTGCATTAAAAAACGCAGCCAGCTCTTTTGCTTTCTCATCTGTTCTGTTGGTAAAAGAAATGTCAGAAACCGGCAAATAATCTTTTAGGTTTTTAGCAACCTGGTTACCAAATTTCCCTATTCCTACTAAAAGGACTTTTTTATCAGAGAGATCTTTTATTTTGTCTTTAATAATTTCTATAGCTGCATAAGAAACAGATATAATGCCCGAGCTTAACTTGGTTTTTGTTTTAATTTCTTTTGAAACCTGCAATGAGTAATTGATTGCTCTTTCCATGAAGCTATCGATGCATCCGTTTTCTTTGGCGATTTTGGCGGCTTGCTTAAGCTGGGATAAAATTTCATAATCACCAATGATCTGCGAATCAAGTCCTGAAGCCACTTTAAACAAATGTTCGATGGCTTCCAATCCATGATAAGAATAACCGTGGGTGTAAAAATTCTCTAATTGGTTGGATGTATTCTCACAAAGTAATTCTGCAAAAATAGCTGGGTTATTGCAGATGCCGTAAATTTCTGTTCGGTTACAGGTGGACAGCGCCAGGCATCCGGTAATATTTTTTTTCGAAGCTTGCTTTAATAACTGGGCGGTTTGATCTGCTGAAAGCGAAAACCTTCCACGAATGTCCATATCACTTTTGCGATAATTGATACCAACTATGCAAAAACTATTTAGGGATCTGTGGTATGTATTAACGGGATTTATCATTCGATTGTAGCAAAAATATTTTTAAAAAGTTTTTAGTCAGTCATTATTCAGTCATAACATTGTAATAGCCTGAGGATAAAATGAACAAAGTTTGAATTTTTTAGTGTAAAACTGAAAAATGATTTTTTCCAGTTTAAAAATAACTCCGTGCATATTCTGTTATTCCATAATGGATCATTTATTTCCCCCGGGAAGCAGGCACAAAAATTCTTTTAATGTTTTTTAATTTTCTTTATTACAAAATCGCTATGACCTATAAAACAGTAGAGAAAAGAAACATCAAAAGGTTACAAAAAAAGTAGCAAAATTTTAAAAAATTGAAATTGATAGAGGACTTTATAAATTGTTCTAATGAATTATTCTTAGAATTGTTGTTGTAATTTTATGACTCAATAAAAAATTTTCTCACTTTTCGGTTTTTCGCCTATTTATGAAATGCGTTGTTACTTTGTGAATGCATTTTAATATGGCTTGATTTTTATTACAATAAAAAATATTCAATCGTTTGTTTTTGGCAGACCTTACTTTTGCAACTAATCTAAAACCATGGCATCAACGAAAGCAAATAAAGGATTTTTATTAATAAATCTTGGCTCACCGGATTCTACGGGTGTGTCTGATTTACGAAAATACCTTGGTGAATTTTTAATGGATGAGAGAGTAATTGATAAATCCTGGTTGTTGAGAGTGTTACTGGTAAAAGGAATTATTGTTCCGTTTCGTGCGCCTAAATCTGCGGAAGCTTATAAGAAAATCTGGACTGAAGAAGGATCTCCATTGATTGTTTATACAAAAAAGTTGCAGCAGGCTTTGCAGGCAAGGGTGGAGGAGCCGGTTGAAATCTCGATGAGATATGGAAATCCGACTCCTGAAGAGGCTTACGAAAAATTGTTGAAAAAGCAACCTGGATTAGAAGAAGTGATTGTATTGCCGCTTTATCCGCATTATGCGATGTCCAGTTATGAAACAGCGGTTGAATATATGAAGGAGATTCATGAAAAGAAAAAGTATTCATTTAAACTTTCATTCATTCCTCCATTTTATAATAACGAAACCTATTTGCATGCGCTTGCTGAAAATATTCGCCCTTATTTAGAAAAAAAATATGATCATATTTTATTCAGCTACCATGGTGTACCGGGAAGGCATATACGAAAAAGTGATGTTACCGGATGTCATTGCCTGCAAAGTGACGACTGTTGCGAAACCGATTCTCCTGCTCATGCATTTTGCTATCGCCACCAGGTGAGAACTACTACCAGGCTGGTTAGTGAAAAGTTGGGAATTCCGCTTGATAAATACAGTATTTCTTTTCAATCAAGGCTTGGAAAAGGCTGGCTGGAACCGTTTACAGACTTCAGGTTGGCTGAAATGCCAAAGGAAGGAATAAGAAATTTGCTGATTCTTTGTCCGGCCTTTGTGAGCGATTGCCTGGAAACATTGGAAGAAATCGCGATGCGCGGAAAAGAAATATTTATGAACGCGGGAGGCGAAAGCTTTACGATGATTCCTTGTTTGAATACAAATCCGTTGTGGGTGGATGCGGTGGAGGGAATGGTGAATGGTGAATAGTAAATGGTGGTTAGTGAATGGTGTCTTGTCCTGATTCGGCAGTAAACGGACAAATAAGCCTAATTTTTACTTCGCGATTTTTAACATTTGTGAATTCCTGTTATGTCCTCATTCCTGTTAGAGTCAAGATTTCTCTCTCTTTATAAAAAGATACTTACTTTTGGCGTTAGTAACCTAAGACAGAAGTATGATTATTTCCTTTGGTAATTCAGAAACGGAACAAGTATGGTTAGGCAACCGGGTAAAAAAAATACCAATTGAGATTCAAAATATTGGTAGAAGAAAACTTAGAATGCTTAACAATGCGGTTA
>JBDTKU010000198.1:0-9165 GCA_039935135.1 Ginsengibacter sp.
CCATTACTGTCACTGTGAGAATGTATAAAAAAAGCTTGCCCTGACTGGATGATGGAGGATAGCACGGTAGTTGGATAAGCGCTGGTTCCTCCCGGAACGGGCTTCCAGTTATTTACGCCGCTTAAGGTCTGGTATCCACCTACGCCATAAGTTCCATACAAATAAGGATCATATACATAAAACGCGTCATCGATGGTGGTATCTTTGGTGATTAACGAAAAGTCTATGGGGGAGGCGTAAGGGTTGCCGATGGATTGAAACAAATGAGCCTTCACTTTTATGGGCAACTGGCCTCCAATAAGCAGGGTTCCTTTGCTTCTTAAAACGGTGCGATTGGGAGGTTGGACGGTGGTGGTTACAGTGCGGTCGCCTCTTATAAATACCATATAACCACCTGTATTGGAAATAAGATCATTTGCGTTGGAAATGCCTTTCCAGTTATTGGTCGAATCAACAAAATATTTCATAGATGGAGCTACAGATGCAATATCAAATCCCGCAGATGTTCCCGCCGGTCCACTAATCATGGTTCCGTAATTGCCAGGAGTGCTTCCATTTTCCATCCAGCTTTCTTTTACAGTTCGTCCTGAAGTGGGTACTGATAAAAACTGCCATGATTTTCCATGCTGGCCGGCGAAAGTTCCTGTGTTGATGTATTTTTCTACCAGTACTTTCCCGATGATGGCGTTGCCAGGGCCTACGATTCCTACGCGGCCCGTTCCTAAAGAATTTGAAACAATTGTAATGTTATCGCCGGTGTTTATTTTGCTGGCGGCGTCACCAAAAGTAAGCGCACCTGTTATTTTTAAGGTATCATCAGCAGTTGAGGAAACGGATAACCCTGTTCCACTTGTATTGCTGACGATTAAGTTTTTAACAGACTTGCTGTTAAACAGGCTGCCCGCTATGCTTTGAGCTGTGGTACCTTTCATTTCTATAGTGCCGTTTGCGACATTGAGAGTTCCGCTATTTGAGACAGTGCCGGATATCTTCAAGGTACCATTAACAGTTAAAAAGGCTCCACTCGCAATATTTAAATTATAGACTGACGCAATATTCCCCGATGAAATAATCGAGCCTTGTACGCCCGAAGGAATAGTAACTGAAGCAGAACTTCCGGGAATTCCAGGGCACCAGTTGACAGCATCATTCCAATTGGTATTGACTCCTTTCCATGTATAAGAAGCACTAACAGTTATATTGAAATTAAAAGTAGTTTTGTAAGTATTGGCATTTGCAATACAGGTGATAGTATAATTACCAGTGGATGGAGAGATGGTAGCAATGGATTTATCACTATTATAACTAAAATTCCCGGAGGTTGGAGTGATTGTCCATGAGTAATTATAAGTTACCCCTGAAACAGTCCTTACCGGTATTACCGAAGATACAATTGCACTTCCGTTGCATACATTTGGATTAGTATTGCTATTATATTGCGGCAGGCCTCCGAGCTGATTAAATTCTGCAAAACTAAAATCGGCATTATTAGCCATGTCACTCGAAACTGCGATTATAGCATTACCAATGTAAAGTCGTTGCGACCCGTTACTTCCACTAGCTTGCAAGCCGGGAGCAGAAGTATTGATAGAGATTGAACATCCCACAGAAAAAGTTAGGTTACTATTATTAGACCAATAAATTTCACCATTCGGGGCATTGATAATTACACTCGTAAATCCGGATAAGGTTACATCTGACGAAAGCGTAACTTTTCCATTAATAGTAAGTATTCCGGATTTTCCAACGAGAGAAGTCGCGTTAATAGTAGTCCCATCCGCAACCGTATAATCAGCGTAGGCGCTTAAACACAAAAAAGTTGAGCCAAAAAATAAAAGCAATAATTTATTAAAAAAACTTCTCCTGGTAGTAAAAAATCTATCCAGGGAAAAAGAATGTGAAATTTTAGAAACCGAAGTTTTGAATAAACCAAAAATAGTAAAATAATGATCCGAAGTCTGCGCGAATAAAGTCGTAGGATAAATAAAAAGCACAGCACTCTGAAATGAAGTATAGAAGTGTAATTTCATAAATGGTTTTTTTAAATAAATGGATACACTAAAACCTTCTTTAATAACGCCATATCTACATTTTAAAAAGATGAGAAGAACAGGATCCATAGAATTGAAAACCTAAAAGAAAATTATCTTTTTAAAATGTGGTTTGCTATGATTTTTTGCTGCATAGAAAAAAATTCGTCGAAAATCGGCTCCCGGTAGGGTTGGATTTGTATTGTAACGGTGGAGAATTCAAAATAGTATCCCATGAACTTTTCTATGATTTGCAATTTTCTTACATTAAAGCAGTCTAATTCAGATAAAATGCTTTTTGTATATCTGTACGAATCAACGTTGTAAGAGGGTTTTTCAGATAATATTTTATATCTGCTAAAAAGAAGACTCAAAAATAAAATTGATAAATATCAATATTTATTTTCCGATTGAAGTGATTAGACTCATCTATTAGATAAATAAAAGCCTTTAATTTTTAATAAAAATTGAAAAAATAAAGAGCATTAAAGAGAATTTGGCAGGAAATTAACAAATTTAATCAGGCAGTAAACGAGGAAATAAACCTTTTTTTTATTTTGTGATTGGTATAATTGTCACTAAAATTCAGTTGACTAATAGAAATGGGGATTCTAAGGTAGTAAACAAACAAATAGACGGTATTTTTATTTTGCATTTGAATTAATACCATCCAATTAAATTGATAGACCAATATTAACCAAGAAACTTTTGAGGCTCTGGCATTTCATGAATGGCAAAGGATATATCCATAACAACTTTTTGGAATAAAGTAACTTTAATTTATTTTTTGACGTGACCTGATTCTGCACAGAGTCTCCACCGTCATTCCCAGGTAGGAAGCTACATATTTTAAAGGAACCCTGTTCATCAGGTCAGGGTTCGATTGTATAAAACGCTTGTATTTTTTTTCGGCAGATGGAATCCGTCCTAAATAGGCTCTTTCTTCAGCGCCTCTATAATTATGCTCCCACAACCGGCGTGCAATAACATTAGTTTCAGGGAAATTATCAAACACATATTCTGTAATGGCAATGGGAAAGCCAATTAATTCGCAATCTTCCAAAGCCTGGAGATATTCTTCACACAGTTTGTCTGTGCCTAAAGTTCGTATCGAACCTACAATCTCATTTTCTTCATTGATCCAGGTTGTAATCTGCTTTCCTTCTTCTTTAATAAAACCATGGACAACTCCTTTTACAATAAAATAAAAATGTTCTGGCTTTGCACCGGGCTTTAAAATAAATTTCTTTTTTTCTACAAAAAGAGGAAATGAATTTTCGTCAAATATTTGAACCACTTCTTTAGAAACCGGCGAAATTGAATTTAAAAAAGAATTAAAGGGCGAATGCCCATCTTGTGTGTCCCATCTATCCATGGATCAATAATTTTTTTTCAAGGCTAATGAATTTTTCACAATATAACAATATATATAAATCCTCAATAGTTAAAATGCCTAACACCATTTTAAATATTGGTAAAATAGTTAATTACCTTTGTTATAAGTTTTCAAAAAATGGACCACGACCACTCACATCACGGGCACAGCCACAGCCATCTGGCAAGCTTAACCAGTGTCAATAGCGCTTTAATAGTTGGTATTTTTCTCAATACCTTATTTGTAGTTATCGAAGCAGTGATTGGATTTTCAATTAATTCTTTATCTCTTTTATCCGATGCCGGCCATAACCTGGCGGATGTAGGAAGCCTTGCCTTAGCTTTACTTGCTTTTAAATTAATGAAAGTCAGATCAAATGATAAATATACCTACGGATACCGCAAAACCACTATTCTCGCGGCTTTGGTAAATGGTGTCATTTTGCTGATCTCCATTGGAGCTATTGCTTTTGCTGCTATAGAACGATTTTCTAATCCCCCTGCCTTACCCGGAAAAACGATTGCTTTCGTTGCAGGCATAGGTGTAGTTATCAATTTCATCACCGCTTTTTTATTCATGAAAAAAAAGGATACTGATCTCAATTTAAAAGGTGCCTATCTCCACATGATGGCAGATGGCCTGGTGAGTGTCGGAATAATGATCGGCGGGATCATTATTTATTACACTCACCTTTATTGGATAGACCCTGTAATCAGTATCATAATCGTTTTAGTAATATTAATTGGAACCTGGAGTCTTCTGAAAGAAAGTCTGGCGCTTACGTTAGATGCTGTTCCAAAAGACATTGACATTAATGAAATTAAAAATGGCGCAGAGGATATTGAGGGTATTAACAATTTACATCACATTCATGTCTGGGCAATAAGTACCACAGAAAATGCAATGACTGCACACATGGTCATTGATCCTTGCGATAACATTAATCAAATAAAAGACATAAAAAACAAACTGAAACATCGGCTGGAACACATGAATATTCAACATATCACACTGGAAACTGAATTCAGCAATGAAGATTGCTTAAAAGAAAAATGTAGTTAATACGCTACCTCGCCCAGCAAAAAGTTGCAAAATAATTTCTTATCACAGGCCCTGGGGCATTTCATTTTTTTGCCTGTATTTTGATAGCGACGGGTCCATTTCAATAGCATGGTCGCATATTTTTTGACCTTTTTCTTTCTGACCTAATTTTTGAAACGTAAGTCCAGCCATGTACATCGTGGTGGCATCTTTGGGATCAAGATTTAATATTTTCGTAAAATAATCAAGCGCTTCCTTATATTTTTGGGTGTCATACATTGCACGTGCCATATTATTGAGCAATTCTTTATTATTAGGTTTTCGCTCCAATACGATATTTAAAGATTTAATGCCATTTTCGGTATCTCCCGAATACAATTGCGCAAATCCATAATTTTCATAAAAATCATTGGTTTTATTAAAACCATTGTCAGCGGCCAGATCAAAATATTTCAGGCTGTTTTTATATTCATTCCTATTGTAATAAAGTAATCCTAATTCATAAAGCCATTGACTCCTGGTGGGCTCTGATTCCACTGCTTTTTGATATTGAGAAATTGCGCTTTTTTCATCTTCCAATTCAAGGAAGGTGCGGCCTAAAGTATAGATAGCTTCTGCATCCTTATCATTTTTAGTAATCGCCTCTTTCAAATATTTTTCTGCTTTGCCATAATCTTCCAGGTTGTAATAACACATACCCAAAACACGGGATTTCATCTCACAATTTTTGCATTGGTTGGCAAAATTGATGGCTTTCTGAAATTGCCGGTTATTAAAAGATAAAGTGGTGAGATGATTAATAACCTCCATATTATTCGGATCCAGTTCATACGCTTTATTAAAATTTTCCTGCGCCTTTGAAATCATACGCATAGAAAGACAGGCTTCTCCGTTGGCGATATAAGCTTCTGTAAATTTAGAATTAAAGCTGATGGCTTTGTCTAAATCCTTTGCTGCTACTGCATATAGACGGCCAGCATTTTCCTTAACGCCTCTATTATAATAAAATGTGGCACTGTCTGAATTTTGGGAGAAGGACAAAAAGGAAACTAAACTGCCTGTTATAAGAAATACTATGCTTTTCATTTTGAAGTCTTTAGAATAAATCATCATTGAAGTACTAAGGCACTTAACGCAGGAAGGTTTAGTTTTATTTCTGCCAGGTTGGTTTTTTTATCCAAAACTTCAACAATGATTTCCTGGTCAGTGAATTTGCCGGTGCCCCAATATTTTGCATCATCGCTACAGAAAATTTGTTTCCATTCAGATTTATCATGCACGCGGATTTTCCAATCATATCTTTCTACCGGAGTCATATTGAAAATGACTAAAACTTCTTCGTCTTTCTTTTTACCTTTTCTTTTATAAACCATCACACATTCATTTCTATGGTTTAAATCAATCCATTCAAAACCTTTTGTTTCAAACTGGTATTCAAAAAACGCCGGATTCGAAGTGAATAAATTATTCAGGTCTTTAAAAAATTCTTTAAGCTTTCGGTGGGGCTCATATTGCAGCAAATACCAATTCAATTCTGTTTGATAATTCCATTCATTTGTTTGCCCAAACTCACTTCCCATAAAAAGCAATTTTCCCCCAGGGTGAGTGTACATATAAGAATATAAAACCCGCAGGTTTGCAAATTTTTGCCATTCATCGCCCGGCATTTTGTAAATCATTGGTGATTTTCCGTGAACCACTTCATCGTGGCTTAAAGGAAGGACAAAATTTTCATCATAATAATACGCCATACTAAAAGAAAATTTATCTTGATAATCCTTACGATAAAGCGGATCAATTTCAAAATAGTCAAGCGTATCATGCATCCATCCCATCATCCATTTCATCCCAAAGCCAAGCCCTTCGGAAACGGTGGGTTCAGTGACGGCCGGCCAGTCAGTTGATTCTTCAGCAATCATCTGCACATCCGGAAAATCGCGATACACCATTTCATTCAGATTTTTAATAAAAGCAATGGCTTCAATATTTCCATTTCCGCCAAATTTATTTTTTTCCCATTCGCCTTCCTCCCTTGAATAATCGAGCCTCAATATTGAACTGACCGCGTCCACACGCATACCATCTATGTGATACATTTCAAACCAATACCTCGCATTACTGATCAAGAAGGATCTTACTTCTGCCCTTTCGTAATTAAAAATATAAGAATTCCAGTCGGGATGAAATCCTTTTTGCATGTCCGCATATTCATAAGTGTGGGTGCCATCAAACATATACAATCCATGAGCGTCACTGGGAAAATGAGAGGGCACCCAATCTAAAATAACACCAATGCCTTCATTATGAAAAGCATCTACCAACCTCATGAAATCTTCAGGTATTCCAAACCGTGAGGTGGGTGCAAAATAGCCACAACCCTGGTAGCCCCAGCTTCCGTCAAAAGGAAATTCCATGACAGGCATAAACTCTACATGAGTAAAGCCCATTTCTTTTACGTAAGGAACCAGGAGCTCTCTCAACTGATCATAAGAATTGAAAGAATCTTCATCAAAAGGATTGGGTTTCTTCCAGCTACCGGGATGCACTTCATAAATACTCCACGGCGCATCCAGGGAATTATGTTTTTTGCGTTTATGCATCCACGTTGCATCGTCCCATTCATACACGATTTTCTTTGTCTTGGAAGCCGTAAGGGGACGGGTTTCCCAATGCCTCGCAAAAGGATCGCCTTTGTATAGCTGCGCGCCTTCAAAACCTACGATATAATATTTGTAATTTTCAAACTCTTTGATGCCCGGTATAAATCCTTCCCAAATACCCGAATGATCTAATCTTACAAACAAAGGATGAGCGGAGGTATCCCAATTATTAAAATCGCCTACTACACTAATGTAGGTGGCATTGGGAGCCCAGACTGCAAAATAGTATCCCTCTTTGTTCAAAACCTTTACGGCGTGGGAACCAAAGAAATTATACAAATTATAATTCGTTCCGCTTTGAAAATTTCTTATCTCTTCTTCATCAAACAATGAATAATTCCAGACAGGCTTGGTAGAATCAACAAAATTTTCTTCTTCGTAAGGTGTATTTCTTATTGCCATAATGCAATTTACTATTTATTAAATGGGATGGTTTATGGAATTTTATAATTTATGCATCTATCAAAATAATTCCGTTAACATAAATTTAAGAAACAATTTACCTTTTTTAAGACCAATATATTTTTTATTATATTTTTGAACACAATTGATTCCGAAACCTGATGCAAAAATTTATTTTCTCTCTTTTCCTGGTTATTTTTTTTGCCCAAACCAGCCTTAGTCAAAATCCGGGAATAAAAGGAAAACTTGCTGATTCTTCTTCCAATCTGATTCCAACCAATGCGGTTATTTCGATATTGCACCAACAGGATTCTGTTCTTGTCAAATTTTCAAGAAGCGATAAAAATGGAAATTTCCAAATAAACAATTTAGATTCCGGAAAATATATTGTTTTAATTTCTTACCCCAAATATGGTGATTACGTGGATCAATTTGATTTGAAAAAAGGGGAAACCTTTGATTTCAAAACAATCTTTCTCACCCAAAAAGCAAAATTGCTGGCCGAGATTATAATCCGACAGTCGGCGGTAAGAATTAAGGGTGACACCACAGAATTTACTGCAGACAGTTTTCACGTTAAGCCCAATGCAACGGTTGAAGATCTCTTAAAAGAATTGCCAGGCCTCCAGGTAGATAAAGATGGAAAAATTACCGCACAAGGTCAACAGGTTCAAAAAGTTTTGGTAGATGGTGAAGAATTTTTTAGCGATGACCCTACGGTAGCTACGCGGAATTTGCGTGCTGATGCAATTGATAAAGTACAGGTTTTCGATAAGAAAAGTGACCAGGCAGAATTCACGGGAATTGATGATGGACAAACCACCAAGACCTTAAATCTTAAACTTAAGGAAAATGCCAAACATGGATATTTTGGAAAACTGTCTGCGGGAGCTTTGGATAAATACTACAATGGACAAGCCCTTATCAATGCGTTTAAAGCTAAACGGCAGTTGGCTGCTTTTGCCATTGCCAGCAGCACCGACGCTACTGGATTGAACTGGCAGGATTCGCGCAGTTATGGTTTTAGCAATGATAATCTACAGGTAATGGAAGGAGGGGGAATTATGATTACTTCCAATTCTGGCGACCTCGGCACTCAAAGTTATTATGGCCAGGGATTGCCAGAAAGTGTAAAAGCAGGAATTCATTTTTCCAACAAATGGGACGATGATAAATACAATGCAGGGGGCAATTATCTTTTCAATAAACTGGCTGTCAGGAGTGCAGGAAATACTTATACGCAGAATATATTGCAGGATTCTGTTTATTATACCCGTGAATCACAAAATACGCATTCAGATAAAATGAGGCATGGTTTATCAGGAATGACTGAAATAAAATTAGATTCTTCCTCTTCCCTAAAAATAACTGCAGATGGATACGCCGGCACGAGTGAATCAAACAGCGATTATACATCCGAAGCTCTTGACGAAAATAATAAAACAGTAAATACCAGTAAAAGATTTACTTCCAATAAAGGTGATAACAATGGGTTGCGTGCCTCCGCACTGTATAGAAAAAAATTTAAAAAGAAGGGAAGAACGATTTCAATCAATTTCGATGAAACTTATACTGACAATACCAGCAATGGTTTTTTAAATAATGTCTCTAACTTTTATGATGCCTCAGGATCTGTTTTCAGGAGAGATTCAACCGA
>JBDTKU010000199.1:0-13123 GCA_039935135.1 Ginsengibacter sp.
CAGTTCCCCGCGCCTGTTGTAAACTTTAAAAAAATACAACTCTTTAATGCCTATAGGAATCGGCCTGAAAGCATCATTTCTTCCATCACCATTGGGAGTGAATGCGTCCGGTACGTATAAATCCGGCAGCACTTTATAAACCATCACATTAATCGAATCTTCTGCTGTACATCCTGCCAGGCTTTTCACCTGCAATGTGTATTTCTGACTTTCCGTTAATAAGGCGACAGGATTATTAATAGTTGGGTTATTTAATCCTGTTGAAGGGCTCCAAAAATAAAACTGTGCACCGGTTCCATTTAATTGCAAAGGCTGGTTTACCACAATAGCGGTATCAGCGGGACCCGCATCGGCTACTAATTTCTCCACTGTCAGATTTACGGTAGCAAACGCTGGTTTAGGACAACCCAACACATCATTTACCTGCAAAAGATAATTCACAGACTCTGATGGCGATACAATGGGATTCCTTATATCCGGGTTATTTAAAAAAGTAGATGGCGTCCAATGATAAATGCTTCCTCCGCTCGCCTGTAATTGAATCGTATTTCCAAAACAAATGGTAGTGTCATCAACAGCGCGGGCCTGTGGATAAGGAACTGCTTTTACCCTGATGTTTGCAGCCGTGTTGCATTTGCCAATACTTGAAACCAACTGGTAGGTCGTATTTTGAGCAGGGGTCACCTGGGGATATTTTGCCGTATCGCTTACTGAATTATCTGAAGCAGTCCATAAATAATGAAGTCCGTTACTTACGGGATTTAACTGTATCGTATCAGTCAGGCAAATAGTAGTATCCGGCGTTAAGCTCAAGCTAACTCTGTTTACCACGTTCACAAAAACAGAATCTGTGCCAATACAGCCGCGGCTTTCATTTAAAGTGGCATAATATACCGTAGGCTTTTTGGGGCTCACCAGTGGAGTAAAGCTGTTGGTATTATTTATATTGTAATCCGGTGTCCACGAAATATTTCCATTGCCGATGGCGGTTAATTGCAAAGTATCTATGCTGCAAATCAACGTATCATCACTTAGGGAAAAATCGGGTTGGGCTTTTATGGGAACCGTTTTGCTTACTGTTTTGCTACAACCCTTACTATTTCCTGCAGTTAATTGAACTTCATAATTTCCCGGTTGTGTATAAACGTAGTTGCTATTTTTTGCATTCGATGAATCACTGGTGGAGGAAGCATCTCCAAAATTCCAGGACCAGCTATTTACCGATCCGAAATTGGTGGTGGTTTTATCAGAAAATAGAATAGCGGAGTTAATACATTTTCCATCAATATTAAATGCAGGATAAAAGCCCGGGTACATTTTTAATACCTGTGTGGTAGAATCAGAACAGTTTTGGCCGCGGTTAACAATTAGTTTATAAACGAACACGCCGGTATCAGTATAGACGTGGCTGGGACTTTTTAATTTGGAAGTGTTATTGGGACCGGATTTGACATCTCCAAAATCCCAGTCGAAAGTGGTGTTTAGAGAAGAGGTATTGTCATTTTGAAAAACCACATTGAAACTGTCACAAACCACAGGCCTTGGATTTAACTGGGCTCCCGCAAAATCGCAATTGGTAACATTAACTATAAAATCCTTTCTGTGTTCATTAAGCAAAACTCCCTTCCGGTAAGAAAGTACGCTTACCTCTAAAACATACTTTCCAATCGGTGGCGCGATACCACTTATTATTCCTGTTTTAGTATCAATTGTTGCTCCTGTTCCCAATGGGCCCGATTCATTAAATCCATTAATATAATTTACAGAATTATAGGGCGGCGGTGAAGGATTCGCATTTTTGTCATCCCTGAAATTTCCTCCGTCATAAGCCGCGCCAAAGCTATACACTAAAGAATCTTTGTCTGCATCGGTAGCTTCATAAAATAGTTGAAAAGGTTTTCCAGCGCATATCACATCAATACTGGTTGAAAAATCGGGAGAACTATCCATGTATTTATTCGAAGGGATTGTACACGTGAAAGTGGAACCCGTGGAACTGCCATTAAAATTGGTAATATTTTCGATGTCATCCACCCTGCAGCAGGTTTGATAAGCGGCAGTGTATCCCTTTTCATTATCTGGCAGGTCAACCGTAAATTGAAAAATTCCCACGTGATAATTTAGATTGGGCGCATTGGTCATGCAGGGAGGAAAAGAATTAATTTTTACAGTAGATTCACTATTTTTTTGAACGATAAAATATGGATACGGCCCATTAAATTGTTTTCCGTTATCATTATCATATATGCCGATATACACTTCGGAAGGCATTTGCGCCGTATTTGTGGGAACATTTTGATCCCTGAAAATTTTCAGGGTAATTAGGTACTTGCTTGTATTTACCGCAGATCCCTTTCCTAAATACTGGTATATCATTTCCCCACCCACAATATGGTGGGCTTCGCAATAAGGTATTGCGAACAAAAACAAAGATAATATGAGTGTTATTTTTTTCAAGAGAGTTAAATATGCAAATTAGCCTTTCTAATACTTATTCAGAAAAAGAAATGATAGAAGGAAATATAAAATTAAAGAATTAGGTAGAACAGCCGCAATGAAACTGCTACTTTGGTTTACCACAGGTATTAACCTGTGGATAAATTAAAAAAAACTCAATCGGCTTTAGCCAAAATTCCAAAAAAGATTTGGCTAAAGCCTTACATCTTATTTTATGAACCACTTGCTAAAGCAAGTGGCAAATTAAAACAACAGTCTTACATTCTTCTTACATAATTTCTTTAGAGGATTTGCGATTAAACCACCTAATTCTATAAAATTAATAGTATTTAATTTAGATTTTTGAGGAAATTCAGCAGGGTAGTATTGGAATCCTCAGGTTCTTCCCACATGCCCATGTGTCCTGAGTTTTGAAGAATATGAACCGAAGAAATAGAAGGCATTTTAAACTGGTCCAGAGATGCTTCCAATGGAATAACGGGGTCGTGTTTTCCTGCGATCAAAAGAATGGGCTTTTCAAATGTTTTTAAAACTGATGTCCTGTCGGGCCTGGCTATCATTGCATGATAATATTGAATGAGCGCTTCCGGTGAAATAGGTTTGGCAATATCAATCAATTTCGCAACCATTTTTGGATCTTCTTTTTTTGATTCATCACAAAACAAATTGGGCACGATGGTTTTTATAAATGCCTCAGCCCCGTTTTTGGTGATAAAGTCTATTCCTTTTTTTCTCGTGGCTATCTTTTTGTCGCTGTCAGCAAATGCAGAAGAATGAAAAAGGCCAAACGAATTTAAAAGCTCCGGATATTTTTCAGCAAAGGCAAGCGTAATGTATCCGCCCATGCTGTGTCCTATCATAGAAAATTGCCCCTGATCTATTATTTTATTTTTAAAAAGAACTTCATCGGCCAACGCTTTTAAAACATCCGCATACTCTTTAATTAAAACGTTCCCATCAAGCATTTCTGAAGCCCCGCTGCCAGGAAGGTCCGGGATAACCAGGAGGTTCTTTTCTTTCAACGAATCGATCTGTTTATGCCAAACGTTTCCATCTTCGCCAAAACCGTGTACCAAAATAACCGGCGCGCCGTTGCCTTCTGTGCGGTAGAATATTTTTTTATTTTGAAATTGAAGGAAAGCCATCTTCTTACTTTTTCCGTAAGATAAAAATTAAACTCCTGAAAATCAAAAGGGCTATAATCGGTAAGAGAGAAATATTCAGATGCTGTGGAATAAATTTCCAAAGAATGACCAGGAGAATATTAAAAAGTGCATACACTAAAAAATATTTCCGGGCCCAGCTTTTTTTGGAATGAATAAAAAATGCCGCCACAATATTGGTCGGCCATGCCCATAAGATGTTTAAGTTGTCGCGGCACATAAAATGGTCGGTTCCAAACCACATAAAAAGGACTAAAATGCCCAGCAAGCCTGTGAGAAAAAATAGAAAGCCATCAAAGGACGCGAGTATTTTTTGTGTAGATTTATTTTTAGAAAAGCTTAAAAACGCAATCATAACAAAGAGGCAAACGAAAAGGAAAAACGGATGTGTTAAATTATTCTTTGTTTCCCCGATATGCTTTTGCCTTAGTAAGGAGTGCTCGTCCAAAACCAATGGCCGGCCCGCAATAGTAGAGCTATCGAATGTTTTCATCAGGTATTCAGGTAAAAACATTACCTGGTAAGGAGTAGCCGCCACATCCATCCTGCTTCCCAATAAAATATCAATTCCGAGTTTGCTCCATTGCTTATCATTCATATCAAGATATTCGTAAATGAGATTGCGGAATGTTACTTTGGTGTGTAATACTTGCCCAAAATGCACGGTAGAATCAGATGCTTTTTCAATTAGATCACGAAGCCGTGTGGTGCAATTATCGAACGTAAAATCATATTTATAGCCCCTGTTATTTCCCAGCATATTCACCAGCAACATCATTTGCACATTGGCTTTTTCTTCACAGGTAAGATTCAATACCTGCTCAGTGACGCCCCGGTTTTCGTACTGGTATTCCGCCATAAAATTGTCGAAATTATCAGTGGATAAATAAAACGGAAGTTTTCCTCTTACGAATTTCATATAGAAATTAGGCTCCTCAAAATTGAAAGTGCCGTAATTATAAACAATATCCGTATTTCTAACGGTGTCGGTTACACGCAAAGCGCTGTGGCCAAAAGTGGAATACAGTTCTTCGCCGGGAGTGGCTGTCAGCAGGCTTATTCTTATATGACAGGAATCCTGCTGGGCAATGGATGCGGAGGAAATGAAAAGGATGTTACCAGCAAATAAAAGGATTTTTAAAATCCGGATTTTGTTTTTAAAAATGCTAAGTGCCAATTGAATAAATAATTTTGTAGCGATTGAAAATATTTTTGAATAAAAATTTATTGCGTAAAATTATTTAATAAAAACCGGAATTATAAAAAACGGAATCGTAGCCTCATAGTTAAACATTATTGGTAGTTCGAAAAACTTCCAATAATCAGTAAACAAATAAATAACAGGAATTTCCATTTTCCCATTTCAATTCAATCAAAAATCCGCGCAAAATGGTTTTCCAAATGATGCCGCATGGCATTCCTGAATAATTCAGGCGTGCCTTTATCTAATATATCCACCAGTTCGTTATGGGAAACAAATTTTCTGAATGGAATAGGTTTGCCCAGCAATCCACTATGATGCACATAATCAAAAACAGGTAACAACATTTTTTGAAACTTTTTCATGGTTTCATTTCCGGTGATCTCGTACAATTTTCCGTGAAAGGCAATCTCGTGACTGATGTTAAACAAATGAGTGTCGGTAATTTCAGGCTCTTTGCTCACAATTTTTTTCAATTCTTCTATGTTTTCTTGTGTCTTCCTTCTAAAAAGAAAATCGGCCATGCCTATCTCAAGCGCCAATCTTATTTCAAAAATTTGTTTTAAAGTATCCTGGTCAAGAATATGAGGATTCATGCTTTTGCCCAGAATTGCAAATAGATCGGGGCTGGTAATCACCGCACCTTTTTTCTTTTTAGATTCGATGAGCCCCATCATTCTCAATCTTAACAGCGCTTCGCGGATAACAGTACGGCTTACGCCAAGTGTTTCTGCAAGCTCAATCTCTTTTGGAATTGAATCGCCTACTTTCAGTTTCTTTTGTTGTAAAGTTTCAACCAATTTTTTTTCTACCCGGTCAACTAATGAAGAAGTATCGATTGTTTTCAAATTCTTTTTAAAGATCGTAGAAGTCATAATTGTGTAAGGTTTGTGTAAATGTATCATTACTTGAGAAAAAATCGTAAACCCATTAATACTTATTTTAAAAAGAGGTATAATTTATTTTGGTCATGTGAAATTAACTCTTTACATTCGTTATGTCATACATAATACTTAATTATTAAAAATAACTCAAAATGAAATTTTCTTATTTGAAAATTGGAATTTTAATCGCTTTCTTTTTTTGTGCTTCTGAAACATGGGCACAGTCTAAAAAGATAACAGGAGTAGTTACGCAGGAAAATGGCTCACCGCTGGAAAGCGTAACGGTGGCGATTAAAGGAAAAGAACCCATCGCCATCACTAATGCCACCGGTAATTTTGAAGTAAGTGTTGCTGAAGGAGCAACATTAGTTTTCACTTTTACCGGCTTTGACCCGGTTGAGAAAAAAGTAGGTAAGTCTTCCGTTATAGATGTCGTTATGGAGCCGCACCAGGCGAGGATGGATGAAGTGGTAATTGTGGGTTACGGTACGCAGAAGAGGTCGCAGATTACCGGATCTGTTTCAAAACTCGATAGTAAAGTTTTAGCGACGGGGGTACGTTCAAACCCTGCATCGGCACTTGAAGGAACAATTCCTGGCTTAAGAGTGCAACAGTCCTCTGGCCGCCCCGGGGCTATGCCCAGTATAGTTTTAAGAGGTGGAACCAATTACAATGGAAGTGGTTCGCCGTTGGTAATAATAGATGGGATTGTCCGTGGTAGTCTTAGCGACATTAATCCGAATGATATCGAATCTATTGAAGTATTAAAGGACGCTTCAGCTACTGCAATTTATGGTGCCCGGGCAAGTAACGGCGTAATTCTCGTTACTTCCAAAAAAGGGAAAAAAGGCACCTCCAGAATTACTTTGGACGCAAGGGTGGGAGCAAACAGGTTGAATATTCCATTCAAATTTTTGAATGCGAAAGATTACCTGTATTGGTCCAGGATGTCAATAAAAAATTCCGGAGTGTATGATCCCAGCAGGCTAAGCCAGTTAACCTCGTCCGGACCGTTTGGCACGGGCAATAAACTTTTTGATGCTGGCGGTAATTTTATTGATGGCAACAAAAGTTCTCTCGGTGTGTGGAGCACGATGATCCTTAATGATCAAAATAGGTTCAAATTAAATGAAGGGTGGCAGTCTATGATTGACCCGGTTTACGGAGATTCGCTGCTTTTTACAAATTTTAATTATGAGAAATATGCGCTTAACTCAGCTCCAGTTACAGAGGATTATAATATCTCCATGACCGGAGGCAATGATAAAGGAAAATATTATGCGGGCTTTGGAACTTATAACGAAGCCGGATTTCCAATCAACACATTTTATAAAAGAACCACTTTTGTTTTTAATGGTGAATATAAATTGAAATCATGGCTCACTTCTCAGTCCGGAATTAATTTTGCAAGGGCAAGATGGAGAGACCCTGTAACCAATAGTGAAGGGAATTACCTTACCCGTTCTTTAGGAGCGCCTCCAACAATGCGTGGTAAAAATGAAAATGGTGATCTGTTGGTAGGTAGGGATTACACAGATGGCAACCCAGCAGTAAACGATGATAAATTTATCAGGAAAAACGAAACTGATAAATTCACTTTATCCCAGGCTTTCAAAGTTGATTTGTTAAGCAACCTTTTTTTGAGAGTGAGTGGCAACTGGTTTTACAGCGAAGGTGTTTACGAATCTTTCAATAAAGATTTTTTGCGAAGCCCTGGAAACATAGACAGAACGCGTAGTTCAAGCGCTTCTTTTAACAGGGATTTTAGTCAAACTTATAATGCAGTGCTGCAATATAATGGTGCCATCAACAAACATCATTTTGACTTAATGGCTGGTTCAGAATATTATGATATTTATTCACGCGGACTTTCTGCTGCCGGTTCAGGTGCGCCAACGGATGATTTTATGGATCTTGGACTTACATCAACTGATGAAGGTAAAAGAGATATCAATTCTAATCACTCTGAACAACGTATTCTTTCATTCTTCGGTCGCGCTACCTATGATTATGACAACCGGTATTTACTTACCGCGACTTTCAGAAGAGATGGTTATTCCAAATTGATTGATAATCGTTGGGGAAATTTTCCTGGAATTTCCGTGGGCTGGAATGTTGCCAATGAAAGCTTTTTTGATAAATATAAAAACACAGTGAATTTCTTAAAATTGAGAGCCAGTTACGGGATCAACGGAAATGTAGCAAGCACGGCTGGAGTTTCGCCCTATATTGGCCCTTACGATCTTCAGGGTGGATATGGTACCAACAGGTATAACGGGGATGTCGGCTATTTACTTAACGGATTGCCCTTTCCAAACCTGAGATGGGAGAGAAGTAAAACTTACGAATTTGGCCTTGATGCTACATTAATCAATAAGGTTGATCTATCTCTTTCTATCTATAGCAGGAAAACCGATGACAAAATTTCTTCTTTTAATCTTCCTGCAACCTCCGGATACACAAGCCTTACCACTAACAATGGGAGTATGCAAAATACAGGGATAGAATACAGTATTAATTATCGGTTACTTCGAACACCTGATTGGAAAGTTGACTTTGCTATAAATGGAGCATTCAATTCTAACAAGATTCTAAAGTTGCCAGCAAATGGATTGCCTAATAACAGGCAGGGAGGCCAACAGGTTTATGACCCAAAATCAGGACAGGTTATCTGGGTGGGTGGTTACCAGGAAGGACAGGATCCTAACGTAGCTTATGCATATCAGGCAGAAGGATTGTATAGAAACGATAAAGATCTTCAGCAGGATGGCCAAAGAGTGGACCTGGAAGGATATAAAGTTTTGTTAGGCCCCGGCAAATACAATAACCTTACCCCAGATCAGCAAAAAAGTTATTACCCTATAGCTCTCGGCGACGTGAAATGGAAAGATGTAGATAAAAATGATACCATTGATTTCAGGGATCGTGTTTACATAGGACGCACTATTCCGCGTTATGTCGGAGGCTTTACGCTTAGCTCCAGTTATAAGGATCTATGGATAAGTGCCCGTTTTGATTATGCTCTTGGCTTTGTGGCTTACGATGGTCCGCGTGCATGGTTCCAAAGTATGGCACAAGGGACATTCAACACAACTACCGATGTAAAAAATACTTACACACCGGAGAATACGAATGCTAAATTCCCTACTTATTATTGGGCAGACCAACTTTATAAAAACAATACATTTCGAACATCAAGTATGTTTTATCACAAAGGGGATTACCTGGCCTTCAGGGAAATCAGTATTGGATATTCCGTTCCTGCGAGATTGGCATCTAAGATAAAAAGCCAGGGAATCACCATTTCATTAACCGGTCAGAACCTGGGTTATTTAAGTCAATCAACTTTATACTCGCCGGAGTCATCCAGTGTAGGTATCGGAGGTGGAGGGTATCCTTTGCCGCGAACTTACGTAGCTGCATTAAAATTCATTTTTTAAAAAAAAGAAAAGAATCAAATACATAACAGAAGAAAATATAACAACATGAAAAAATTAATAATGTATTTTTTTATCGGGATGCTTTTTTTATCATTTGCTTCCTGCAAAAAATTAGACCTTGCCCCGATAGATTATTTTGGAAGTGGCAACTTCTGGAAAAATAAATCACAGGTAGATGGCGCCATGATTGGTTTACATGGACAGTTAAGAGGTTACCAGTTCACCTTTTATGAAATGGGCGAAATGCGTGGTGGAGATCTTATGACAGGCACCGGAGCCACAGGAACTTCCTCATTAAATTCTCAATCAATAATTACGCAGGATCTACGCGAATCCAGCCCGGGATTGTCCGGATGGGGAGGCTTTTACAGCGCTATATTCCAGGTGAATAATTTTATCTCAGAGGTAGAGAAAGCAACTTATCTTTCTGACCAGGATAAATCCTATTACCTGGGACAAGTTTATGGTATTCGTGCATTTTATTATTTCAATTTGTATCGAACTTACGGTAGGTTGCCTATTGCCAAAGAGCCTAAGGTGCTTACCAACACACCCACTTCTGCTGACCAGGCCTACCTGGCTCGTGCGGCCACAGAAAAAGAAACACTGGATTTTATAAAGAGTGATATTGATAATTCCGTTAAAGATTTTAACGGGGATTATACTTCCAAAGGAGCTCAATCACAGTGGTCGCTTGGCGCAACAAACATGTTGAAAGCTGAAGTTTACTTATGGTCTGCAAAAGTAAAAACTGACGGGCAAGCACCTCAAAATACAGCAGCGGATCTTACTGCTGCAAGAAATGCGTTGGAAGATTTGATTCCTCATTATGCGCTTCAACCAAACTTCGCCGATGTTTTTAAATATAAAAATAAGGGCAACAGTGAAATTATTTTTGCCCTACGATATGCAGTGGGTGAGGCTTCAAATAATTTCAGCCAGTTTGTATATGCTACTTCCGATCCTATGGCCAGTTTTGTAAGTTCATCGGGAGGCTCTTTAGTTCCCAATCGTTACCAGCCGGATGCAACAAAAGCCGGAGATCCGTTGAATCTTTTGGGCAGTGGCATTATCAGGTATGAATATCAATACGCTCTTTACCAACAATACGATACTGCTTTGGATTCGAGAGCGAAAGCTACTTTCTTTGATATTTACAAGCCACCAATTAATGATAATAAATTTGTGATGCTTTCTAAATTCCTGGGAACAATAGATAATGGCAGCCGCATTTTTGCAGATGATATACCGATCTACAGATTGGCAGAAGCTTACCTTCTCCTTGCTGAAGTTAAAAATAAACAAGGCGAAGATCCTTCTGCAGAAATCAATATGATAAGGGCGCGTGCCTACGGAAGTAATCCATATCCTGTTTATGTGAACGGAACATTTGAACAAAATGAACTGGCCATTTTTGAAGAAAGACAAAAAGAGTTAGTTGGGGAAGGAAAACGTTGGTACGACCTTCGCCGCATGCAGGATGCTTCAGGAGATCCACTTGCTTTTAAAACAGATTTACCATTGGTAGGTGTTTTGAGTAAAGACGATGCTTATAAATTACTTTGGCCTATAGACCGTGGAACTCTTACCTCGGATGAAACATTGGCGAACGATCAAAACCCCGGATATCCGGGAACATAAGTCGGTGAAGGGGGTTGCAGAAATAAAAAACTGCAATGCCTTATTTTTACCCGAATTTTTTTAAATGATTATGCCAAACATAATTGCATATTTTAGCAAGGGGTAAAAATTCATACTAACAAATTTTAATTCATGGAATGTAAGATCAGGAATAAGATTAAATCAAAAGTCGTTTTTGTAGTTTGGTTGCTTGCTATTAGTGTTTGTGCAGCCAGTGCCCAACCTTCACTTATTCCGTTGCCTCAATCTGTTCAATGGAAGAATGAAAATTTTCTTTTGGATCAATGCAAAACGATATTAATTTCTGATAATGATTTATTAAAATCAGCACAGAACCTACAGGAATTATTAGCTGAATCAGGAATTAGTGTGAGGGTTGATTTTAATGTAGTGGGAAAAAAATTTCCTTTTATTGAATTGAGACTGGCAAAAGTACACGCTCCTTCTCTTGATTCTGAAGCTTATGAAATTAATGTTTCTAAGAGCAGAATTTTATTAACAGCAAATACCACACATGGAATTTTTAATGGCTTGCAAACTTTAAGGCAACTGATTCAAAATGGAAAGATAAGATCCTGCGAAATTAAGGACTGGCCTGCTTATTCGTGGCGCGGATATTTGGTGGATGTGGGAAGAAATTTTCAATCTGTAAAATTATTAAAGCAGCAGATTGAAGTGATGTCGCGATACAAACTCAATGTTTTTCATTTTCATCCGACAGAAGATATTGCGTGGAGAATAGCGATAAAAAAATATCCTCAGCTTACCGCCCCGGAAAATATGATTCGCAATAAAGGCGAATATTACAGCGAAAAGGAAATTACAGATCTGATTAAATTCTGCCTCGAGCGCTTTATCACTTTTGTTCCTGAAATTGATATGCCCGGCCACAGCGCTGCTTTTACACGGGCGTTTGGAGTGGATATGCAAAGCGAAAAGGGTTTGGCCATTCTTAAAAATATTATCACTGAATTCGACAGTACTTATGATGTTCCATTTCTTCACATCGGGGCGGATGAAGTAAAATTTACCAATAAGAATTTTCTTCCGGAGATGACAACATTGATTCATCAGCAAGGCAAAACAGCAATCGGTTGGTATCCCGGTGGAAATTATGATGATGCTACCATCCGTCAATTATGGGCATCTCAAAAAATTGATAATCCGCGGGCAAAATATATTGATTCACGTAGTTTATATTTAAACCACATGGATCCTTTGGAGAGTGTAGTGAGTATTTTTGAAAGGCAATTGTGTGATACCACACATGGCTCAGCGCATAAACTTGGCGGTGAAATTTGTTTGTGGAATGACCGCCGCGTGTCCAATGAAAATGATTTGCTAAGCATGAATCCTGTGTATCCTTCGATGTTGGCTTTTGCTGAAAGATCGTGGCGTGGTGGCGGTTTCACCGGTGTGGTGGTGAATATTGGTGAGGAGAATTCAGACAGGACCATTGCTTTCATAGAATTTGAAAACAGGCTTATTAATCATAAGACTGAATATTTTGGAAATCTCCCTTTTCCTTACGTTCGTCAAAGTAATATTCAATGGAAATTTTTTGGCCCTTTTGAAAACAATGTGAATCTTTCAACAAAATTCTGGCCGGAACAGAAAAATGTTTCTATTATAGATTCTCAGTTTGTAGCAAATGTAATAGGGGGTACGATTTATATGCGACACTGGTGGTATCCACTAATGACATCCTGGTTAAAAGATCCAAAAGAAAATACTACCTGGTATGCCTACACGAGAATTTGGAAAACGAAAGATACAACGGGTTGTATGTGGATAGGGTTTGATGATTTTTCGCGTTCTACTGCAACCGATGATCCTAAAGCAGGAACCTGGGATAACAGGCAAAGTGAAATCTGGTTGAATGGTAATATTATTCCGCCACCTGAATGGAAGAATGCCGATACAAAAGGCAATTCAGAAGTGCCGCTGACAGATGAAGGATATTTTTATCGTGCGCCAACCAAAGTAAATTTTAAAAAAGGTTGGAACATTGTATTGGTAAAGCTTCCTGTGAAAAGTTTCCAGGGAAAAGATTGGCAAAACCCTGTAAAATGGATGTTTACAGCAGTTCCGGTTCATAAAGGGAAAGGGGTCAATTGGGATGCGGATGAGGTGAAGGAATAATTGGATTTGAACTGTGAAGTATGGAAAAAAGTCTAAAAAACCAAAGGAAGTTTAGAGCATGTCCCTCTCCTTTTGGAGAGGGGTTGGGGTGAGGCCATATAAAGGCTTCACAGTAAACGAAGAAATAAACAGGATTTCTATTTTATAATTTAAAAAGAAACTATAAAGAAAATGAACATAGAACATTTAGAAGGC
>JBDTKU010000200.1:0-4766 GCA_039935135.1 Ginsengibacter sp.
TCCTTCTTTTTAATTCTTTTCTAATTAAGCCCAATTCTCTTCCCGTCTGCCCGCTAACGGCGGAATTCTCCTGCGCACGGCGCATAAGATACGGAATAACATCTTTTATCGGCCCAAAGGGAACATATTTACTGATGTTACAACCCGCATGGGCAAGATTGAAAGTGATGTTATCGCTCATGCCGTATAATTGTGACAAATGGATTCTCGGGTCATTTAAAGCCATCCCGAATTTCTCCATCAATCGCGTTATGTTCAAATTGCTGTATTCATTATGAGAACCAATAACTACATGCATATTGTGGGCTGGATTTACACAAAACTCAACTGCCGCATTAAATTCATCATCTGTTGCCTTCTTGCTTTCGTTTATGGGTGATGGATAATTCAATTCCTGTGCACGATCACGCTCCTTTTCCATATAAGCGCCACGAACCAATTTTAGCGCAGGCACAAAATGATCTTCATTTGCGAAGCGACAAAAATCCTTTATATACTGCAATCTGTCGTGCCTATAAAGCTGTGCGGTATTATAAATGACGGGTTTGTCAATGTTGAACTTACGCATCATCTGGGCTGCAATGGCATCTTCAGCATTCTGGATCCAGCTTTCTTCAGCATCAATCAATACGCCCACATTGCTTTCAAGTGCCGCCTTGCAAATTTTAGATACCCTGCTTAAAATTCTCTCCCACTCTGCCTTTTCATTTTCTGTTAATTTATCGAGAGGGATTTTTCCCTGCACGATGTCATTATAAATTGCATGCTTGTCAATCTTTTCCAATAACCCAAACCTGGATAAGCCGGTAAGCTTGATGCTCATAAAAGGAATATTGGGTTGCGTGGCCGCATACCTGATCACTTTGATAAACTCATCTTTGGCATGATCAAAATTTTCCTCTCCTTCTTTGCCTTCCACACCATAATCCAAAATTACTTTGACATTAAACCGGGCCAAGTTTTCTACAACAGCGGAAGTTTTTTCCAGCGTTTCTCCTCCCACAAATTGACTAAAAATAGTTTTTCGAATGATGCCTTTTACAGGCAAGCCTATTTTAAGCGCAACAGGTGTAAGCCACAATCCCAACTTCACCAGCCAGGGCTTTGCCATTGACTCAAAAATAAATTTGGCATTTTTGAGTTGCTTATCCGTTTTTGAAATAAAAGCTATTTCCGAGTCATCAAATGATATCTGCTTCATAAATTAAAAATCGAAATTCTGATTTCGGCAACGAATCTCCAAATAATAATTTTTATGATTAGCCAATTAGCTAATGAGCCGATTATAAAAATTAACCTCACTAAAATTAGCACATTGGCAAATTAGCACATCAGCACATTAGCTATATTTGCCAAAAATTTTCCGGAATGACTATAAAAAACCCGTCAGAAAGTTTAATAGTGATGACTGAGCTTGTGCTGCCGAACGATACCAACTTATTTGAAAATTTAATGGGCGGCAGATTAATGTACTGGATGGATATTGCTGCGGCGCTTTCAGGAAGCAAACACTGTGGTACTGCCGTGGTTACTGCGTCGGTTGACAATATTTCATTCACGAATCCTATCAAACTGGGAAACGTGGTTCATATTGAAGCAAAAGTTACCAGGGCCTTTAATACCAGTATGGAAATATACCTGAAAGTTTGGGGCGAAGATATTCTGCAGCAGTATAAGTATGATAGTAATGAGGCTTATTACACTTTTGTCGCCCTGGGCCAAAACGGCAAACCCACGTCTGTTCCCAAAATAGAACCTGACTCTGATCGTGAAAAAGAACTTTTTGAAGGTGCATTACGCCGCCGTCAGTTGCGATTAATTCTCGCAGGGAAAATGAAGCCGGGCGATGCTTCTGAGCTGAAGGCTCTTTTTATGAATGTGAGGGAAGAGGGGTAATCAGTTTATTCATTAAGTAGTTGGCAGGTTTAGTAGAAAATAAAAATCGAAGGGATTTGTTTGTTTACTGGATGGTCAATCTTTCAATTTATTTTCATCATGCTTTCTCAGCCACATATACTTTTTACTTTGTTCAATAGAATCCATAACTTTTTCTAATATTTCTTCAATACTTTCTTCAAAAGTGAAAATTAGAGGTTCTTTAAATTTCACCGAAAGAATGGTTCCTTTCTTTTTAAATTTTAATCCTCTTTTATTAAATGCACGCCAGAAGCCGTTTATAACTACAGGAATTACGACGGGTTTATGGTGCTTTATAATAAAAGCAGTGCCTTTTCTACCTGGAGCAAAAGGCTTGGTAGTGCCCTGTGGAAAGGTGATCACCCAATTGTTATCCAAAGCATGAGAGATTTTTCGGGTGTCTGTGGGATCAAGTCCGTGTCTTACTTCTTTACCACCTTTTTTCCAGGTTCGTTTTACCGTGATCGCACCGCCCCACCTGAAAAACCGGCTTACCCATGTGCTTCTCATCGTTTCGGAAGCCGCCACAAAATAAACACGCGTGAAAGGATTCAGCAAGTAAAAAGGTATGCCCAATTTATTTTCCCGCCGCCATTTTACAGCACAAAAAATATGGATCAATGTAATCACATCTGCAAAATAAGTCTGATGATTGCTTACAAATAGTACGTTTTTTTTAGGAAGATTTTTAAGGTGTTCAGTGCCACTTATCTTCAATTTATTGATAATGGCCAGTCCCGGATAACTAAAAACGCCAATGATAAAATAAACAATAGATTTGAACAGGTGTGTTTCCTGCACCCTTTTTAACCAACGCTTCATTCAATTTTATTTAATATCCAATTGTTCGCAATTTAAGGATTAGCTGTTAAAAAAGAAATTGAATTAATTGGCGTGCATTTTATTCATCTTTCGCAAATCATTAAGCGTTAAACCAATTATAAGAAGATTTTTATTTAAATGTTAGTGCCTTTTATTGTTTTACCTTCAAATATGACAATTAATAAATAGCAAAATAATTCCCCTTGAAAACAGAAAAAGTATAGAAGGCATTCTATGCTTTTTTTTATTGTGAAAAGCACCCTTAAAACTGTATCCATTAGGCGTTTTTCTTAAAAGGTATTTTATTACCTTTGCACACCCAAATCAAAAATTTGGGCGAATTCATTTATTAATCAAAAAATGCTGATCAGCAGGATCTTTAAAAGGATACAGCAACAACAAATTTACCTGCTACAAAACAATGGATACAGAAAACAAAGAGCCAAAACCGGAAACCCAGGAAATTCTTTCTGAAAACCGGCCACAGGGTGGAATCGAAGGAGTACCTTTTCCTGATTTTCCTGATGTGGAATCTACACAGGCAGCCACGGAGCCACAGCCTACAGAAGTTGAAATTCATGAAGAAGCACTTTCTACCCCTCATGATGATTTCGACTGGAGCATCGACAAAAGAAATGTTACTGTTTACAACGATTCTGAAAGAGAAAAGTATGACGAGGTTTATGACAAAACCTTTAAGCAGATCAACGACGGCGAAATGGTTACCGGCACTGTGGTAGCTATGACTAAAACAGATGTGGTTATTAATATTGGTTTTAAAAGTGACGGCCTTGTAGGTTTGAATGAGTTCCGCGACACCCCTAACTTGAAAGTTGGTGACGAAGTGGAAGTGATGGTAGCAGAAAAAGAAGACAAAGAAGGAAATCTTCACCTTAGCCGCAAACAAGCCCGCACTACTCGTGCATGGGAAAAAATTGTTGAAATGCACAAAAGTGGCGATATCGTTACGGGTCTTGTTACCAGCAAAACGAAAGGTGGCCTTATTGTGGATGTATTTGGCATGGAAACTTTCCTTCCAGGTTCGCAAATTGATGTAAAACCTGTTACGGATTACGATCAGTTTGTTGGAAAAACAATGGAATTTAAAGTGGTTAAGATTAATGAAGCCATTAAAAATGCGGTTGTTTCTCACAAAGCACTTATTGAAAGCGATATCGAACAACAAAGAGCTGAAATTATCGGTAAATTAGAAAAAGGCCAGGTACTTGAAGGAACTATCAAAAACATCACTGATTTTGGTGCATTCCTTGACCTTGGTGGATTAGACGGTTTACTTTATATAACTGATATCAGTTGGGGACGTATCAACCACCCAAGTGAAGTTTTGAAACTGGATCAAAAACTGAACGTAGTAGTTCTCGATTTTGATGATGATAAAAAACGCATCAGTCTTGGTTTAAAACAATTAACTCCACATCCTTGGGATACATTGCCTGAAAACATCAAAGAAGGTGAAATCGTAAAAGGTAAAGTTGTTAACATCGAAGATTATGGAGCGTTCCTAGAAATTTATCCTGGTGTGGAAGGTTTGGTTCACGTAAGTGAAATTACATGGGCTAATACGCCAATCAACGCAAAAGAATTCTTTAAACTGGGTGACGAATATGAAGCGAAGATTGTGACCCTGAGCAAAGAAGATCGCAAGATGAGTCTTTCTATCAAACAAATGACAGAAGATCCATGGAATACCATCGAAATACAATATCCCGAAGGCAGCAAGCACAAAGGTTTGGTTAAAAACATTACGCCTTACGGTGTATTTGTTGAGCTTTCACCTGGTATTGGCGGCATGATTCACATCAGTGATCTTAGCTGGTTAAAACGCTTCAATAACCCTAATGAATACACGAAAGTTGGAGAAGATATCGATGTGGTCATCATGAGCATTGATAAAGAAAACCGTAAGCTTCAATTAGGTCACAAACAAATAGAAGAAGATCCATGGAATTCCCTGGAAGAAACTTTCCCTGTGGGAAGTGTTCATGAAGGAACCGTTACACGTCGTG
>JBDTKU010000201.1:0-11856 GCA_039935135.1 Ginsengibacter sp.
TTTGCGTTATTAATTTATGCAAATGGAAATGACTGGTTTGGATGGGGGAGAGGACACTAAGTAATTAGCTGATTAGATAATTAGCTGATGTGCTAATGAAGCAGTAAATCAACAAATAATGCGAAATTTTATTTTGCTAAAAGCCAAAGCAAAGCTAAAAGCCAAATGCTAAAAGCTAAAGGCTAAAAGCTAAAAGCCAAATGCCAAATGCTAAAAGCTAAAAGCTAAAGGCTAATAGCTAAAAGCTAAATCTCAAGCGTATGACCTACTACAAACGCCCTGTTTATCAGAAAATTCTAATCTTCTTCAACATTTGCTTCGTCATCGCCTATTTGCTTGTTGGTTTGGTGCCTTTTGTAGATACGGGCATTAATTGGATGGTAGCTGTACCGGGAATTATTTTTCCTATAATACTTTTTGTTTTACTGGCTTTTACGATGGTATGGGCATTCTTAAAATCCAGGATGGTATGGGTTTGCGTAATAACTATCCTTCTTGGCCTGCAACAAATTTTAGCCGTCTTTTCATTTCATCTTCCCGGTAAATTTTCTTCAGCAAAGCAACCTAATACTTTGCGTGTTATGCAATGGAATGTGATGGGTTGGGACCAGGATGAAGAGAGTAGCAATATTGAAAGTGGAGGTCATGCTTTACGCCCGTTGATGATGTACGAAGTGCAATCGCTGAACGCTGACGTGCTTTGTTTTGAGGAATTCTATGAGTCAATAGATACTTCAGCTTTTGGTTCAAACATAACTACTATCTCAAAAATGGGTTTCCCTTTTCATTATTTTATTCGTTCTGCCGATGAACACGATGATAATCCTTCGGGAGTTGCGATCTTTTCAAAATATCCAATGATCGATACGGCCAGTTTTAGTTTGAATCTGAATAAAAAAGGCGAGCACTTAATTTACGCGGATATTAAAGTGAAGGATAAAACGTTCCGGATTTTTGCCACTCATTTGGTTCCGATAAAATTTGCTGATTGGGAAAACCGGAGGCAAATAAATAATGAATTTTATGGAGACGCCGGAGGCAGTAGCTACAAAAGAATATTTTCAAAACTGATAAGAGGCTATGATTTCCGGTATTACCAGTCAGAAATGGTGGGCGGCAAAATTTCTCAAAGTCCTTATCCGGCCGTCATTTGCGGCGACTTTAATGATGTTCCAAATTCGAGTACCTATTTTAATGTAAAAGGCAATTTGCAGGATCCATTTCTAAAAAAAGGAAGCGGCACAGGAAGAACTACACGCACCAGCTTCGGTTTTATTTCTCCTACGCTAAGGATAGATTATATTTTAGCTTCGCGCAAATTTAAGGTGCTTCAATTCCAGATATTGCCTATCCCGTATTCTGACCACTACCCGTTGATAACTGATTTACAATATTGATCTCTTCATTTTCAAACTCGGATAGAATTATATCGTTATTTTATCTGTAAAAATTGGGTTTTATTAAATTATTTTATCTTACGTCACTACCTTTCGGGATTATTATAAATATTCCGTATAATCGTTATGAAAGATAAGGCGCGTTCAGTTTTCAGAACAATAGTACTTCTTATAAATCTTGGAGTTATTTTTCTATATCTTTTAGTTTGCCTCGTGCCTTATATTGACACAGGGAAGTATTGGTTTGTTGCTTTTCCGGGGCTTATATTTCCTTTTCTTTTTTTCGCACTTGTTTGTTTTTTTCTTTATTGGCTTTTTGTAAAATCCAAATGGGCGTGGCTTTCATTGATTGTAATACTTATAGGCAGCCAGCAAATTTTTGCCGTTTTCAGTTTTCGGCTTGCTAAGAAATTTGAAATGGTAAAACAACCGAATACATTGCGCATATTTCATTGGAACGTAGAAGGCTGGGATGATTATTTTTCAGAAAAAAATTATCATGAAGACGGGTATGAGCCACGAATGATGGATTTGATCAGGGAACAAAACGCGGATATTCTATGCTTTGAAGAATATGCGGACCAAAAAAATTTGAAAGACAAGAATTCAATTGCTTCCACTATCCAGGAAATGGGATATCCCTATTATTTTTTTGCAGAAACTGATACCACTCATAATTATAATGCGAAGGGGGTTATCATTTTTTCAAAATATCCTATACTTAATTCGGACAAAATTCATTATGGCAAACATGCGAATGCAGAACATTTGATTTATATCGATATAAAAAGAGGCGAAAAAACTTTCCGCGTTTTTACTACCCATTTGCAATCGGTGAGATTTGAATATTCAGATTATGAAAGCTTAAGCAGGTTGAAACATGCAAAAGATCCCGGTTATCATGATTCAAGAACGGTACTTTCAAAATTGAAAACTGGTTATGAATACAGGTACGAACAGGCGAAAATTGTTAAAGACCAGATTACTAAAAGCCCATACCCGGCCATAATTACCGGGGATTTTAATGACGTTCCTAATTCCAATACCTATTTTACTATCAAAGGAAATATGCAGGACGCTTTTTTAGAAAAAGGAAGTTTTATAGGCCGCACTTTCAGGTATATTTCTCCCACTTTAAGAATTGATTATATACTCGCCGATAAAAGCTTTAAAGTAACTCAGTTCAGAGTTATCCATGTTCCTTATTCCGATCATTATCCGCTGGAAGCTGACCTGCAATTTTAACCCGGGTTAAGCCTTTACTTTTTTCCTTTTCAATATTTTTTGCAGCACATCCACGCAGGTATGTACGGCTTCTTCAAATGTAGAAGCATTTTTAGTTACAAAGTCATCGTAACCCGGTACGATCAATTTTATATTACAAACTTTATTTTCAACGGGATCGTTATTTAATGAAAGAGTTACGTCAGCACGAATTATTTTATCATCGAACAGGGAAAGCTTTTCTACTTTTTCATTTACGAAATCTTTTAATTCTTGCTTTGCATTGAATTTTAATGTCTGAAGATTTATTTGCATTATTTTATTTTTTGTGGTTTATCTAAAGGTAATCATCAATTACTCAATAAAATTTCATGCCTGAAAAAAATCGAAGAATGAAAGTTAAATTTTGCAGGCAAAAATTTAATCGGGCCATTAAACGTTCTTAATTTGGTAATTTTGAAAAAGGGAATTTTATTAAATTTGAATACTAAATCCGGGCTATGAAAAAATTATTATTCATCATGATTGCTTTCCAAATGAGTTTTTCTGCGGCAAATGCACAATATAAAAGCTACAAAATATCAGTAAAAGGCGATACCATAAATGTTACTGACCATGAGGGTTTAAAGCAGGGTAAATGGGTATTGCATGTTGATCCGTTGCGCGGCGAGCCGGGTTATGAAGAAGAAGGCGTTTTTGTAAATGACAGGCGGGAAGGGACTTGGCGAAAATATACATCGCAAGGCGATTTTATCGCTTTTGAAAATTATAAAAATGGAGATAAGGATGGCAATTGGAAATTCTTTTCACGGTTTGGCGATTTGGAAAGAGAAGAGAACTGGCGTGCTTACAATCCTGACCAGCCTTATGACACAATTCCGATTTATGGAACAGGCAACAATGAAATCATAAGCTATAAGATCGTGAAAGCGGAGCCCTACAGCGTTAAAGACGGCCTGTGGACTTTTTATGAAAATGGTAAAATCATTAAAACCGAAGAATATGATCGCGGCCATTTGCTACAACAGCCGAAAACAGCATCGGTGGTAACAGAAGAACCCATGAAAAAGATTGTTCCGAAAGAAGTTTTGGAATATCAAAAAAAGAATAGCAAAAAGAAGAGTATTAAGGTGATAGATGGGAGCACCAGCTATTAAAATTACCCTGGCCCCAGGTTCATAATTTTAAATGACAGTTCTTTCATCAAAGAGCCTGTTGATATTCCCTGGTTTCCTATGCCGATGCTTTTCAGATTGGCATCATGCAAGAGCAGAATGATCTGTTCCATTTCCAGGAACGAATAGTTTTTGATGGTATGCATCACCTGGTCTGTCAACGCAGGATTATAATTAAAGACAGGTTTTATTGCACGCTCGCTTTTGTCGTGCATTTGATAAACAGCCAGAATTTTTGAAAAGTAAGAATAAAGCGATGGCAAAATTAATTGTATAGGAACCGCTTTAGGATTGGCTTCAAAATATTGAATTATGCGAATGGCTTTCGGTTGGTCTTTCCTGCTCAGCGCATTTTGCAGTTCGAAAATGTTGTATTCCTTGCTGATGCCTATGAACTTTTCAATATCGTCTTCGGTGATATTTTTAGAGACTCCAAGATTTAATGAAAGCTTTTCTATCTCATTTACAATGCGTGAAAGATCATTGCCAATGTGATCTATCAGTAATGACAGCGCTTTGGGTTTTATACTAAAACCATTTTCCTGCAGATAATTGTTGACCCAGCCGGGCAACTGGTTTTCATACATTTTTTTTGAAAGAAATACCTCGCCCTTTTTCTTAATTAATTTTGAAAATTTTTGCCTGCCATCCAGCGTTTTACCTTTATAAGAAACGACTAAAATAGTGGATGATAAAGGATTTTCAACGTAGGCTTCCAACTTCTCCACCTCTTTCATTTGCTGAGCCTCCTTTAGCAAAACAACTTGCCTGTCAGCAAACATCGGGTAACGACGGCAGGCATTCACGATGTCTGGCCAATTGGCGTCTTTACCATAAAAAACGGTTTGGTTGAATTCCGCTTCACTTTCAGAGAGGATTTTTTTTTCTGCATATTCCATTACTTCGTCAATGAAATAATCCTCTTCGCCCTCGAGCCAATAAACGGGTTTAAATTCTTTATTTTTCCAGCTACTAATGATAGATGAAGCAGTCATTTTTCAAAGATAAAAATTTTCAGATTACATTATGAAGAAAAGAAATAGCTTTGAGTTATTCTTCTGAAGGTCAATTTCTTTGGCATGATTTTGGAAAAAATTATAAAACGTATTAATATTATAAAACAAAAACTTAAAACATGAGTTACGAAAACTTCCCTGGTTCTGAAAATCCTGGGGGAAAAGATGTCGTTAAAAAAAATAATAGCGGCCGTAATATCTTAACGGCTATTTTGGTGATCGCTTTGTTAGCCACGTGGGGCTACATCATTTTTGATAAAAATAAGACCCGGCAGGAAAAGCAGGATCTTACTACACAAATCGTAAATAGCGATTCTTCAAAGAATGAGTTGCAACGCGAATTGGATGATGCCGCGATGAGGCTTGATGCACTTAAAACCAGCAACGTAAAAGCAGACAGTCTTTTGAGAACCAAGGATAAAGATATCGATGCTTTAAGACAAAGAGTTCAAGGTATTATTAATAACAGAAATGCTACAAAAGCAGAGCTTGCTGAGGCCCAACGGTTGATTGCACAATTGAAAGGTAATATTGAGATGTACACTGCTCAAATAGATTCTTTGCAAAATGCAAATACTCAACTTACTGAAGCCAACCGTGTAGTTACAAGGCAAAGAGATGTGGTGCAGCGTAGTTACGATTCTGCAAATACGGTGATTCAACATAAGGATACGCTACTGGATATCGGTTCTACATTGACTGCTTCCAATTTTTCAATTGAAGGTGTAAAAGAAAAAAATAGTGGTAAAGAAAAAGTTACCTCTAAGGCAAAACGTGTAGATAAATTAAGAATTTCATTTCTGCTAAACGCAAACAGGATCACCCCTTCCGGCCCCAAAGATATTTATGTAAGTATCACTGCTCCTGATGGAAAACCCGTTCAGGTAGATGCATTGGGCTCTGGTGATTTTACTACACGTGATGGAGTTCAAAAACCATTCACTAAGAAAATCCAGGTAAATTATGTGCAAGGCCAGAAACAACCTGTAAAAGTAGAATGGTCTCAAAACAGCCATTTCCAAACCGGCGATTATAAAATCACTATTTATAATAATGGATTTGAAATAGGGCAGGGGACTGTAAGTTTGAGAAAAGGTGGTTTGTTTTCTTAGAAATTAATATCAATTTATAAATAGGCTTCCAGTTTAAAAAGCAGGAAGCCTTTTTATTTTTTGTCGAAACAAGAATATGGCTTATTTGTTCTTTTACTACTTCCGCTCCGTGTTTTTACTTTCCACTTCGCTTGAATTTACTATATGAATTAAAGGGTAGTTTTTGCATTGCGAAGGCAATTCTCAATAGCTATTTTTACAGGTGCAGGAAATTTACTTTTTCACTAAATCTTCCACCTATGAAAAAATTGTACATAAGTTCTATTTTATTTATTTCCTTATTGCCCTGCCAGCAGTCTTTTTCGCAGTGCACGTGCAGCGATGGATCACTGCCCGACTCAATAGTGTATCATCAATATCTTGATTCAATAATTTCAACTAATACCGCGATTACGTTTCCGAAATTCAGCGACACGATGGGCGAACTCACTTGCCTGAGGCTTAGTGATACTGTAACAACGGTGGTTAATTATAATCTTGAAAATAATCTCGATGCGCAGGAAGATTATAATTTTGAAACCTACAGACGTTCTCAATTTTCGGGCCCGGGAGGATTTTTTAGTTCTGTTTTATCACCGACAAAAAATTATGGGCCTTTTACTCTTGAAGCTTATGATCCTGTCGGGCATGAAGACGAGGTTGAAGTGGGTCCGGACACGGTGTTTAATAAAAATTATTACACTAAATATTTCAGCGGCAGTTCTGGTTTTTATGGTAATGGAGATGTTACTCTCAATTATCTTACTACAAGTACTTTCACTATTTTAACCGGGAGTGATAATGCGATCATTAAATTAAAAGCGTACACACGACTTGATGTACAATTGGTTTATTATTGGTGCCCGTTCAGCGTTTTGGAAACTAACCTGCGCGATTTTGTTGTATCAGTTAAAGACAATAATGTGGTGATAAACTGGATACTTGATGATCCTCATCCGAAGGACATCTATACGATTGAAATGAGTAGAGATGGGAAAAACTTTATTAATTTGGGTAAAGGCATTTCGGAGAAATCCGGATCTGTTATCAAATCCAGCTTTGTATTTTCTCCTGGTAAAAATGTAATCGGCAATTTCTATTTTAGAATCAAGCAAACGGACATTACAGGTAATAGTTTTTATTCTGAGATTCGCCGTGCTTTTATAAAAAATAGCGATAGGCCAAATATTTCTGTATATCCTAATCCTGTTGTTTCAGGAATCAATATTCAATTTGCAAATAATGCAGGCTGCAATTATAAAGTTGAATTGTTCAACAGCTTTGGTCAATTGATCTTTCAAAAAAGTTATACTATTTCCAAAGCTGCATCGGTAAATATTGACTTGCCTCAAAGGCCGGCGCCGGGAAATTATTTTTTGAGAGTGTCTGACATTAAAAATAAAAGTGCGCAGGTAGAAAAATTGAGGATATTATAAATTGTAGCTTATACGAAAAATACCCGACAGCACAGGCTGACGGGCATTTTTCGTATTATGGATGTTGTTAATTCCCCGAACTTTTTACACGATTTTGTTCGTCCGAAGCGCCGCCTGTTTTTCTGTGCTGCTGGTTTTTAATTGGCTTGCCAAACCTGTAAGAAAAAGTGAGAGAAAAAGTACGACTGTCCCATTTGTTCTTTAGGCTAATATCTATATCCTGGTAATTGACAGCTCCACTGAAGTTTTGAGAATTGAAAATGTCACGGATGCTGAATTTCAAACTTCCTTTTTTCTTTAAAATTAATTTTTGAACTCCTGCATCAAGCCTCCACATTGGATTCATTACTATCTCGCCTTCAATATTCTTTCCCCTGTAAAACCCGCTCAATTCTGCACTCCAGCCATCGTTAAATTTAAACTGGTTGTTCATATTCGCCATAAAAGTAGTTGCATCTATTTCCAGGTTACCTCCATCCAGAACGCCGCTGTAGGCATTGTAATTTACATTAGAATATAAGTTAGTTGACCAAAATTTGGTAACAGGGAAATTAGCGCTCACTGCAATTCCATAACTGGTTTTTGAAGCGAGATTTTCTTTGGTTTGAAAAGTTTTTCTTTCACTGGTTATCTGTTTTATTACATCGGAAAATACATTATGGATCTTATTGTAGTTAAGAGTGGTAGTAAGAAAGCCATTGTAGGTGTGCGACAATTCGAAATTATCCGAAAATTGTGGTTGCAGCAATGTATTACCTACCTGGTAAGTGTATTCGTCAAGGAAATAATAAAAGGGATTTAAATCACCATAATCCGGGCGATCAATTCTGCGGCCATAATTCGCGGAGAATGTATTTTTATCATTCATTTGATAGCTGACGTAAACCGTTGGAAAAAGATTTACATAATTTTTTGTAAATGAAGAATCCGCGTGTGAAGCATTGCCCAACTGGTGACCTTTGGCATTCGTGTTTTCTGCGCGCAAACCTGCTTGCACACCCCATTTTTTTATCTGCCGGTTATAATTTACATAAGCCGCGTTGATGTTTTCTTTGTAAATAAAATGATTGGTTTTGCTTTCATCTACGGAGGTTCCTTCGGAGGTTTGATTCTGATAAATTGCATCATTATCTGTAGAAACATAACTGCTTTTTAAGCCGGTTTCTATTTTCGCATTGTGTTTTAAAGGAAAAGTAAAATCAGTTTTTGCTGAATAAATTTTTACAGTGGATGGAAGGTCACCGATTAGGGATGAAGGTTCTTTTCTTACCGTAAAATCAGGATAGTAATAGTTATTGTCGAGCAAAGTATTTGAAGGCTGCGAATAATCTAAATAATCAAGATCAACTGTAAATTCTTTTCCGGTTGAATCAAATTTGTGATAAAGATTTAGATTGGTTGAAAAATTCTTTTCATTTCCATTGTTAGAGTAATCTGCAATAACAATGGAATCTGTTTTATTATTTGCATTATTCAGATCGGTTTGATTATTATTAAAGCTTTTGTATGGATTGATGTATCCGGAAAAAACTACGCCTAAAGTTGTTTTTTTACTTGCATAAAAATCAAGCCCCGCCTTTACATTATGATTTTGTGATTTATTGTGACGGATTATATTTTGGTCAAAAATAGTTTCAATTTGTTTGGTGGCAGTGTCTTTAAATCTCCTGATAACGGTTTGCTCGGTGTGGCCTTGCCATAAGGAATAGCTGTAATTTCCAAAAAGATTTACTTTGTTCGTGCGATAATTAAGGTTTACGCTGTTATTGGTTTTAGTATAATAAGATTGAAGAACAGTGGAGGTAATGCTTCCGTTTATTCCCCGCATTTTATTTTTCTTCGTCTTGATATTTATGATGCCGGAGTTGCCCGCAGCATCATATTTTGCGGATGGATTGGTCATGATTTCAATTTGATCAATGGCGGTTGAAGGCATATTTTTTAAAAGATTTGCCAATTCCTGGCCACTTAAATACGAAGGTTTTCCGTCAAGCATAATCATCACGCCTGCCTTGCCTTTTAAACTTACATTTCCATCCTTATCAACTGTAACTCCCGGAGATTTTTCCAATACTTCAAGTGCAGTGGTTCCTGCATTCGTAATGGAAGCATCCACGTTAATAATGGTCCGGTCTATCTTTCTTTCTATAAAAGGCTTTTTCGCGGTGATTGTAATTCCTTTTAAAGTTTTGATCTCATTATTTAATTTCAAAGTGCCAATGGAAACATTTTTATCTGCCACATTAATGGTAGGGCTATAGGTGGATAAATGGCCAACGGAGGTAGCCACCAGGTAATATTTTCCTGGTGCTACATTATGAAATTCAAAGTTTCCTTCCTTATCGGTGAGGTTTATTTTTACCAAAGAAGAATCTATACTCTTAAATAAAGATAGGGTTGCTGCGTCAATAATTTTTTGATCGCCCCCATCTGTAATCCTTCCCGATATTGATCCGTTGGGGGTTTGCGCGAATGATGCTATTGAAAATATCAGTAACCAATGGAGGAAAATAAAAGCTTTTTTCATAATAATAGTATTGCTGTGTTTGAAATATTACAATGCAAACCTAAGTAGTATGTTTAGCATAGTACATAACTATACATGAATGGTAAATATTTCTTTTTAATTGGTAAAGTTTTTATTTAGACGGATGAGGAAAAGGAAATGTTACAGTGAACCAACAAATGATCTGATTTTTTATTTTGTTGGAAAGTCAAAAAGGAATAGCGGCGTTAAAATTTCAATTCCAGTACATAATCGTTCATGAAATATCCTGAGCCAATGTCAATATCTTCTTCCCGGATGATTTTAAATCCTTGCTTTTCATAAAAATGAAGTGCCTTGTTGTAACGGTTTACATTCAGTTGCAAAGAAGTGGCGCCTGATTTTTTTATTTCGGAAATAATATAATTCAGTAATTGTTTTCCTAATTGCTTTCCTTGCAGAGAAGGGAGAACGTAAATTTTATTTAAATGAAATATCGCTGCATCCTCATGGGACGAAAAAGAAGCGAACCCGGCAGGAACAGTTTCATCTGCCAATAGGATAAAGTGGTGTTTTAATACGGTAAACTGGTGTTGAAGAGATGGAAGAGAATATATTTTTTCGAGCATGTAATCTAACTGTTGCTGACCTAATATTTCCAGGTAAGCATTGGGCCAGATCTCGTGAGCAAGGCGTTGAATCGTACCAAGATCGCCAATTTGTGCCGGCTTAATTTCTATCATTTATTTGATCGTGATTTTTAATTCGGGAGCGAAGAATTGACGCCCTTCTTTATCTTTTACGACTATATCAAAAAAATAGAGTTGCTCACCATATTGCAAGCGTTGTTTAATATTGTCTATCCAAATTTTTGGTAAGGGTGTCGCTTTAAACCTGTCAGCAGCAATAGTGAAGACCTGTTCTTTCTTCCCCGTTTCATCATCCAGGATATACGATTTTTGCCGGTAAAGAAATTGGTATGAATCAACAGCGTATTGATTATTTTTTGTGTCCGTAACTTTTAGGGGGAGTCCCACCAGTTGTTCTCCTTCCTCAACAGTTACCTGGGCGCCATTTTGATTTATTCCAAGAAAAGTTTTTACAACAGGAGGTTTGAATTTTGGTTCTTTGATAATTGTTTCTTTATTCTGGGCAAACAGATTGGCGCATGGCGAAAACAAAAAGATAAACAGAAATATTTTTATTAGTGATTTCAAATTGTGGGATTTACTCATTCCAACGAGCCCAAAGTTTGTTCGATGACTATTATTTTCGATTCAGCATCCGCTTTCTTTTTCCTTTCCAGCTCTATCACTTCGGGCTTTGCATTCTGTACAAATTTATCGTTACTTAATTTCTTCTCTACTGTAATTAGGAAACCTTTAAGATAATTTAAATCCTTTGTCAGTTTTTCTTTTTGAACCGATGTATCTATTACCACGTCAGATTTTATATATATTTTTTCATTCCCTGCAACGGTCATGATTGCCGTATCACCCGGTGTTTCATTAAAAATAATTTTATCTGCGTTCGTTTGCTTCGCTAAAATATCTTTTATCAGGTGATAAGATGATACTTCTTTTGTTTCAATAAATAAAGAAACAGGTTCTTTGGGTTTCAGATTATTTTTATTTCTGGCATCGCGAATCGCGCTTATCACATTTTTTAATTTGTTGCCTTCATTTAGAATTCCAGGATTTGACTTTTCAACCGGCAGGAATTGTTTTATAACCAGGTCATCATTTCTTTCTTTAAGCAAATGATAAATTTCTTCTGTAATAAAGGGCATAAACGGATGAAGCATTTGTAGCAAGTCATCAAAAAATGAAACTGCTTTTTCATATACCTTTTGTGAAATTGCTTTTCCATATTCCGGCTTTATCCATTCCAAAAACCAACTACAATAATCGTCCCAGATAAGTGAATAAATGGTTTTCAAGGCTTCACTTAGCCGGAATTGCTGTAATAAAATTTCTACTTCAGAGCGTACTTCATTCAAGCGATTCTGAAACCATTCAAGTGCGAATTGACC
>JBDTKU010000202.1:0-4487 GCA_039935135.1 Ginsengibacter sp.
TTTGCTGCTGCGCCTCCTTATTTTCATCCGGATCATCCGGGCTGTACCAATCTTTTGTACGTTCTAAAATCAATGATTTTAATTCACTATAAGTGATGCTTTTTTTTGCTTCCATCGGTTTGATAGCATTGGCATCCACGCCGTTCACCATCACTTTTGTCGCTATCCAGGAAGTGTATAATCGTGGAATCGTAATTCCCATTATGGTTCCCGGCAATCCATGAAAAGACGCGGGGCCGCCAGGTAATGTAATTTCTTCTGTATAAAATGCAAATATGTACACACTGTCAAGCATTACCGCATAAGCTTTGCGGCAATTGAATCCTGCAATTTCCCTGTTTTCATTTACCAATTTCCATTTTAATTTTGGTATAGAATCGGCAATAGTAACTATACTTCCTTCCACATTTTTTTGCATCACAAACTTGCCGCTTGTAAAATTATAAAAGTCTTTTTCTGCGTCTTCACCTTCTAACATATAATTCGGCAATTTGGGCGTTCCCCAATGATCAAACTGGTAAATGCTTTTATCATTGTCAAAGGTTAAATTGAAATAGCCGGTTTTAAATCTTGGTATTTGATCTTTAAGTTTTTCATCCCAGGAATCGTTACCCATTGTCTTTTTAACATCCGCTTTTACTTCGTACTCAATCTTTGCTTTGCTGATGAATATTTGTGCATGAGCCCCGGCAAACAAAAACAGGAGCATTATTAAAAGAGATATTTTGATTTTCATACCTGCCATTTTAGGGTTGTTTATTTTGATCCTTTATTTTTAAAATTCCAGGTGAAGCCGATCATGAAATATCTTTTAAGCCTTTCATTAATTGTCTGGGTGTAAGTGGTTCCATAAAAATTTCGATCTATGCCTATATTCTGGTTCAGTATGTCATTTACTAAAAAATACGCGGTAAATTCATCATGCTTAAAAGTGCGTTGAAGGCGCGCGTTCCAGATATTTGTTTTCAAAACCTTATCAGTCTGGGTCGTTTTTCCTCTATAATAATAACTGTAATCGGTGTTTATTGACCATACTTTTTTATAATAGACAGTTCCGTAAAACGCCAGCGTGTTGGTATAATAATGAATTTTCGTATCGTTTTGGGAAGTGACATTGTTGTTATATCCAATATCATCGTTTATAGACAGATCATATTTTTTCTCTTTTGATTTTGAAATATACGCGGAAAGCCCCGGCGAAAATGTTTTGGAAAAACTCTTTACGCTGTTGATAACACTGGCATATCTGCGGAGGCTGATATTGGGTGATAACTGAAACCGTGTATCAATTTTCTTTATTTTAAATCCAACACCGCCATAAAAATTGAAACTATAATTTCCATTCACATTGAGTGGTTGTGAAATGGTTTTTCCTGAATCAAGATTAATGATGCTATTCGTGGTGATGGCGTTTTGGGTAACATTGGCATACATGGATTGGTAGATCCAGATGTCCTTTAAAAAGTTGTAATCCTGGTGTGATATTCTGAAATTATGATTGAATGAAGGCTTCAGATCCGGGTTGCCAATTACCTGGTTGAAATAATCTGTGTTGTTTCTTAGCGGCTGCAATTGATTAACAGTTGGTTGCTGTGAATTACCATTGTAATAAATCCTCACACTGTGATTGGGTTTGTAAGTATAAGTTGCGTTGGCGGAAGGATAAAAATTGGTATAATCTCTAATGTAATCTTTATTAAATGTAACATCTTTCAGATCGAAATGAGTAAATCCAAACCCTGAACCGATATTGAGCTTTAATTTTTTATTCGCAAAGTTTATCCTGGCCGAAGGAATATTCTGCACAATGTTTTGTTTAAACTCATTGGACAAAGAATCCACTAGATAATCATATTTCCCTGAAGCATCCTCGTAGCTATAAGTAACCTGGTTGTTCATTCCATTGTTATAAGTCACCTGGTATTTAAGTTCCAGAGAAAGTTGTTTGCTGAGTGGCTCTGTATAGGTGACTCCTGCGGATAATGTTTGTGTAGATTGATCGTAATTCTTTTTTTGATTCAGGTCCTGTTTGCTGGAAAGATTGCCATCGAGGTAAGCCTCGTTTTTAGATTTTAATAAAGTTTTTCCTGTATTGTCCAGTGAATACCAGGTGCCCGTGAAAGACAGGGTTCGCCTGGCTTTACGAAATTTATGTTTGAAAATAATATTTCCGGACAACGCGCTTTTATCGCTGTTCGTGTTCAGTTGGCGATCGCTGGTATTTTTGAAAGTTCCATTATTTCCGGTGGTTGCTGAATTCAGAAAATTATCACCTTCGGTATGATAAAAATTAGCGTTGGCAATTATTTTTATCGAATTAAAAGAATCGATTTTTGTATCCAGAATTCCATGCATTAAAAAATTCTGTCGGTTCACATTGTTTTGTTCATTGGAATTTACATTCAATACAGAATCACCAATTTGTCTTTGCGAAAAAGTGACTTTATTGTTCGTGTATTGTTGACTGTTATACTTTGGAGAAAGATTCAGATTGTATTGATCATTCCATTTATTGCTGTATTGTAGTCCGGCATTCACATTGGTCATAAAACCGTTTTGAGGATCTACATACGGCTCGTCATCATCAATGCCTGTATAGCTAAAATTGAGGTCGCCGTTATCATTTACATCAATCGAAAAATCATCATTGCCTCCATATTTCTGTTCGTCTTGCCAGCTAAGCCGGTTTTGCCCGGTATTTCCATTTAAAAGAAATGCAGATATCTTTCTTTTACCTTTAAAAGATCCAAACAAAATATTATCATTATACCGGTTCTCAATGTGTTTTTCCGGGCCCGCCGCCACATCTATTTTTCCAAAATACCCCGTCTTTTTATTTTCTTTCAATTTCAGGTTAATGGTTTTCTGGGTCTTGCCATCATCTATTCCGGTAAATTCAGACTCTTCACTTTTCTTATCAAATACCTGCACTTCTTTCACCGCATCAGCACGGATATTTTTTACAGCCATCCCCGGGTCGTTGCCAAAAAATTCTTCGCCATCTACCAATACTTTCTGCACGGTTTCGCCCATGGCCTTTATGTTTCCATCTTTGTCCACCTGAATTCCGGGTAATTTTTTAAGCAGTTCTTCCACGTTGGCATTGGCGCTCACTTTAAAACTGTCTGCTGTGTAAACCGTTGTATCGCCTCTTATCTTCAAAGGCGAGCCGGTTTTTACAATCACCGCCTGCAACAATTCGGCCTTTGAAACCAAAGTGGTCAAAGGAAGTTTAGTGTCTTTTTCTGCATCGATATCTGTCAGCAGATCCGCGTATCGCGGTTGGGAAGTCATTAAAATGTATTTACCAGGCTTTACATTTTCTAAAAGATAATTCCCATCAGCATTGGTTCGGGTAAAAGAATATAAAAAAGAATCTTTTGGGGTTAGCAAAGACACCACTGCATTTGCTATCGGTTTATTTTCATTCTCGTCTTTTACTTGTCCTGAAATTTTAACCACCTGTGAAAAAGAGGAATGAGTTAAAAGACTTGCGAAGAAGACAACCAATAATTTTTTCATTTATTCTTTTGTAAATGTCAGAATGAGTTTATAAAAGTGGATTAAATAATTTTTTCATTGCCATTTTTATAACTTAAAATTTAGTTAAAGCTATTTTTATTTTGATGCAGAAAGGTACAGATTCCATAAAACGACCTTTAAGTTTTTTGATAAATGGTAGTTCTTTCTGTTTAAAAAAAGGATAGGACGAAAATCCCAGTGAACCTACAAATAAGGAGGATTTTTATTTAAGCAATTGATTTTAGCGCGGAGCTTACTAATCTATTTTTTTGACCGGACTGGTAAAGAGGACCATTCCAAACAATAGCGCAAAGATTGCATAGATAACTGCTGCCATCCACAAATAAGGCGAAACTGAATGAGTGGTTGCAGCCTTTAATAGCGCGATTGCAGCTATTAAAAAGTGCGTGAAATTTCCCATTGCAAGAGGTTTGGCATAAATACCTCCAATTAAAACGGTCTTTGCCATCCAATTCATTATCGCAAATCCGACATACAATGCACCTGTCACCTGTACTAACAAGATCAGTGTTTCATTGGGAGAAACACCTGCATTCATTAATATTTCTTTGGGTAAAAAAGAGGCGGCCAGGCCTAACAATCCTGTCACAATCGCGCTTGCGGACATAATATATTTACTATTCATTTTCATCTGTTGTTGTTTATTCAATTGATGTATTCCAATCGAAGGAATTTAATTATTTCTGCTTACCCTTATCGTTTTTATTTTTATTAAGCTCACTTTTCAAATGGTGTCGCCTCTTTCGATAAACTGAGTTGTCTTGTCCCTTTTATCTAACCGAAATTAGGAATAAAAATATGGTTTATTTCTTTGTTTACTATCCGGGCAATGCGATGGAATTTCATTCACACAATATTTCCCGAAATAATAAATTATTTAATTGTCATTGCTGTTTATTGTTCTTAAGTTTGTCAAGCTTTTATGACAATAAAAAAAGATTAAA
>JBDTKU010000203.1:0-9249 GCA_039935135.1 Ginsengibacter sp.
TGGTGAAATGTAATTTGCTCATTTTTGTTTTTTAGTGATTTTCATTGTTATAAAACAACAAAAACCGGTTTAATTTTAACTGCCGCTATCCCGGCATTTTTTTAAGGAGTGCGAAGGTAAGGTGAAAGTGCATTAAAAAATTTCATTTTATAGGAATATTTTGGAGGCACCTTCATAACTAATTGATTATCTATAAAGAAATTGCTTCAAATTTTCACACCTTGATTTTATCTTGGAAAATTTCATACAGAATGGTAAGAAAAAGAATAGCAAGAAATATATTAAGACGTGATTCAATAAAATAAAATAAATTTGAAATAAATAGTTATAATGAAAACTAATATAAAGCAGGAATTATATAGCCTCATAGATAATTGTGATAATGAAATTTTATTAACAGAAGCAAAAGTCTTATTAGAATCTACAGAGAATGATTGGTGGAATGACTTGAATGAAATAGATAAAACTCTACTCATAAATTCTGAAATCCATTATGAAAAAGGTAATTATATAAGTCACAAAAAATTGATTCAAGAAATTAAAGAAAGAATAAAGAAATAGTATGGACTGACATTGCAAAAAATGATTTAAAAAATATCTTTTCCTATCTCCAAATTAATTGGCCATCCAAAGTATTAGATGATTTTAATTTAGTACTTAATTTTAAAGTGCAATTGCTTTCTCACCATCCCCATATGGGATTTAAGAGTAAAAAATATTCAAGATTCAGGAAAACATTAATCACAAAAAATTATATGATTATTTATTCCATAAAAAAGGAGCATATTGTTATCTTTAGTATAAAGCATACTGCTATGAAATAGTTACATATAGAATTCATTTACTTCATAGTAAACAAACAAATAATTGAAATTCTTATCTTATCTCAACAACAAATATTTAATTCGAATTCTTACTTCTGATAGCCAGATTTGAAATTTTTAAGTTTCAAAAAATCGTACAATTAATCTATTTTCCTTTTATATTTGCCAAAAAAAGAGATGGAAGAAACACAACCTGTAGGAAAATATTGGATCATGTTTGTGATAGCTGCAATCGTTCAAATCATTTTTTTAATCTGGATCAGGGAATATTTCTGGATGATTCTTCCGTGGTGGCTCACTGCTTTTTGCAAAGCAATGAGGCTTATCTGATTCTCATTATTTTAATACTTCTGCCAGTTTATCGTGTAAGTCGCTACCTCTTAATTCTGTAGCAATAATTTTCCCCTGCGGATCAATCAGCACGTTGAATGGAATGGCCTCAATGTGATATTTAGCAGCAGCTTCACTATTCCAGAATTTCAGGTCGCTAATTTGTTCCCAAGCCAGGCCATCATCTTTTATAGCTTTTAACCACGCTTTTTTATCCTGGTCAAGCGATACCCCCAAAATAGTGAAATTTTTATCTTTGAACTGATTATAATTCGCTACCACATTAGGATTTTCCTGGCGGCAAGGTCCACACCAACTTGCCCAAAAATCAACCAATACATATTTACCCCTCAAAGAACTTAATGAAAATGGTTTGCCATTTTCATCAGGAAGAGTAAGTTCAGGAGCCATTTTTCCTGGTGCAATGTCATTGTTTTGAGTCTGGTTAGTTTGAGAAGCGATGTATTGATCCAACTGTTGTACCATGGCCAAAACAGATGAATTCTTGGGATATTTGGCGCTGAGGTGATTTAATAAAGTTTTTACCGTATCTAAATTTACATCCTGTGTATAACCTATTGCAAAGAGCGAATTAATAGGGTTTGCAGTGGTATCTATAAATTTTACCAGGAAATTGTTGTACCATTCATTGCTGGCCGCGAAAGCGCTGTTGGCAATTAAAGCCATTGAATCATTATTCTGCTGCTGGTAGTCTTTTCTTTGCTGGTCTTCATTTATAAGATTGGTGTGGAGAGAATCAAGCTTCATTATAAATGCAGTTAGTGTCCAATTAGCCGGGGTGTTGAACTTAGTAGTGTTTAAGACAGTATCTTTCGCATCTGCTGAAAAATCTATATCGTCTTTGTCATTAATAAACAGGTAGCCCGCATTTTTTTCAAAACGAATCCTGTATAATCCTTGTTCGGAAGCATTGGCTTTTACTGTAAATTTTCCGTTCTTCATTTCCGCAGTATCCAAAACCTGAGGAGGCCTTTGGTCAAAATGCAATTGCTCTAAAAATACTTTTTGATCCGGTGCATTTTTTAAATCGCCATTTACCGTGAATAGTCCGTTGGTACGCGCAGAGTTGCATGCAAATATAAAAAGCACACCTATAAATAACATTATTTTTTTCATATAATTATATTGAGTTTATTGATTGAGTTTTTGGTTTAGAAGATCGATAACGGCTTTCATATCCGCCTTGCCTTTGCTTTTCTTTTTTACTTCACCGGCAAATAAACCTGCCAGGTTTTTTTTTCCTTTTTTATATTCTGAAACCTTTCCAGGCATTGCCAATAAAACTTCATCTATCCATTGCTGCAAAGCTTCGTCATTTTTTTCCTGGAATAGATTTAGATCTTTAGCAATATTTAAGGGATCTTTTTCAGGAGACTCTACTAATACAGGAAATATTTTTGATGTAGCAATACCAAAACTCACTTTTCCTTCTTCTACAATATCAACGAGTTTGGCCATTGTGGCAGCAGAAATTGAAAAGTTTTCAATTTCAAGATCATTTTCATTTAAAAAAGATTTCACCGGACCGATGATCCAGTTTGAAACAGGTCTATAATTTTTAGTGTGATTGGTAATTTCCCTGAACCATTCAGATGTTTTTCTGTCACCGGCAATTATTTTAGCGGCTTCACCCGATAAAGAATATTCGTTGATCAATCTTTTTTCAAGCGCCAACGGCAATTCCGGCATAGCCTTTTTTATCGAATTGATTTGGTCTTCAGCGATTAAAAACGGAGCCAGATCCGGTTCAGGAAAATAGCGATAATCGTTGGCTTCTTCTTTTGAACGCAGAGAAAAAGTAGTTCCGTTGCTGGCATCAAAACTCCTTGTTTCCTGCCTGACTGCTTCCCCGTTCTCTAATAGATTCGCCAATCTGTTTATTTCAAAATCAATTGCCTTTTTTACATTGCGTATTGAGTTCAGATTTTTCACTTCCACTTTGGTTCCCAGTTTTGTCTCTCCTTTCAGCCTCACAGAAACATTAGCGTCGCAACGCATACTTCCTTCTTCCATGTTGCCATCACAAATATCGAGGTGGCGAACCATTTTTCTTATTTCGCTAACATAAGCAAACGCTTCTTCGGAAGAATGAAGATCAGGCTCAGAAACGATTTCAAGAAGTGGAACTCCAGCGCGGTTCAGGTCGATGCAGGTGAAATTTTCATCTACATCATGAATGCTTTTCCCTGCGTCTTCTTCCAGGTGGATCCTGTTCAGAATAATTTTTCTTTCCTTTTCCCCAATAGAAATGGTGACACTTCCATTTTTACAAATGGGAGTGGTATGTTGAGAAACCTGGTAGCCTTTTGGCAGATCAGGATAAAAATAATTTTTTCTTGCAAAATAATTATCACGAACAATGTCGCAATTAAAAGCCAGGCCCAGTTTGATGGCCAACTCAACTGCCTTCGCATTCATTTTTGGCAATGTGCCCGGATGCGCCAAAGAAATAGCGCTAACATTGGTGTTTGGTGGGTTTCCAAATTGGGCACTATCTCCACAAAACAATTTGCTTTTTGTGAGCAATTGTGTATGAACTTCAAGCCCGATAACAGCTTCATATTTATCAAAATCCGGCATGGACGCGAAGGTAAGAAAAGAGAATTCCTTTTTAATGGAATGAAAACTTAAATATTGAGAAATTAAATCTCATATCCAATAAATGAAATTTATCTTTTAAGAGAAATTTCAGTGAATCAACAAATAAGTTGAATTTTTATTTTCTAACATGTTAGTGAAGGCAAAATAACTTTTTTGATCTTACGGCTTACCTTCATAATAATTACACTGCGCTAAAGAGCCCAGTCTTACACGTACAGGAAGATTAGTAGCTTTTTCAATTTTTAATTCCTGCCGGCAAAAAAAACCATATTTGCAGGCAGCAAAATTCCCCGGAAGTATCGAGGAAGAGACAATATTGAAATTTTCTAATGGCTGGACAGCTATTTTTGGAGATGACAAATATTTATGCTCCACGCTACTAAAATTCAAAAAAGAAAGTTTTGAATCAATCTCTTTCGTTTTAAAAAAAGATAGGCTATTATTTAATGAATTAATCCCGTCAGAAGCCACCGTTTGCTCCTTAGATTGAGCATAGGAAAAATTTATGAAAATAAAAATGAACAAAAGCAGTCCACAAAACTTGTTCCAAAAAAACATATCGTTACATTTGCCTGTAAATTTACAACTATTAAAAAGAAAAGAGGCCCATGTCGTTAAGCCAGCGATTACAACAAAAGCTACTTCAAAAATTATCTCCTCAGCAAATCCAGTTGATGAAGCTTTTGCAGGTGCCTACTGCTCATCTTGAAGAAAGGATTAAAGAAGAACTTGAGGAAAATCCTGCCCTTGATTCAGTAGAAGATGGATACACCGAACCAACAGATGGCGCGGATGATTTTGATAATAAAGATGAATACGAAAACGATGGGAGTGAGAATGATTATGATAATATAGACATAAGCGAGTACGTGAATGACGGGGATGATGAGCCAGGAGATTATAAATACAGAGATGATAATTATGGAGATCCTGAAGATAAAAAAGTAATACCTCATAAAGTGGAAACTTCCTTCTACGATACTTTAAAGACACAATTGCTAATGCTTAATCTGTCGGGAGAGGAAGGAAAAGTGGCTGAGCAAATTATTGGCAGCATTGATGATGATGGTTATTTGCGACGTGAAGTAACTTCTATTTGTGATGACCTTGCATTTCGGCAGAACATAATCACCACAGAAAAAGAAATTGAAAAACTCATTTCGTTAATTCATGAATTTGATCCTCCCGGCGTAGGCGCAAGAAACTTGCAGGAGTGCCTTTTGTTGCAATTAAGAAGGAAAGAAAAAAAAGGCTTACCGGTGGCCACCGCTATAGAAATCATTGAAAATTACTTCGATGAGTTTACGAAAAAGCATTACGAGAAAATTCAGAAAAGTCTTAGCCTTAAAGATGCTGAAATAAAAGAAGTGATCAACCAGATCATTAAACTAAATCCCAAACCGGGGGGCGAAGTAGGAGAAAGCAACAAATTACAGAGTTATGTAATTCCTGATTTTTTTGTGTTGAATAACAATGGAAAACTCGAAGTCACGCTTAACTCAAAAAATGCCCCCGATCTCAGGATAAGCGAAGGCTACAGGGATATGCTTAAAGATTATGACCGTGGCAACAAAAAAGATAAGAGACAAAAAGAAGCAGTTATTTTCATCAAACAAAAAATTGATTCAGCCAAATGGTTTATTGACGCAATCAAACAAAGGCAACATACTTTGCTGAGCACGATGCAAACCATCGTTGATTATCAACAACAATTCTTCCTCACCGGGGAAGATATTGACCTGAAACCGATGATATTAAAAGATATTGCGGAAAGAACTATGCTCGATATTTCTACGGTTAGCCGTGTGGCCAATAGTAAATTTGTGCAAACAGAATTTGGAACTTACCGGTTGAAATTTTTCTTTAGTGAAAGTTTGGTAACCGATAGTGGCGAAGAAGTAAGCACACGCGAAGTGAAAAAAATATTGAGCGACCTTATCGAAGAAGAAAGTAAACAGAAACCGCTGAGCGATGAAAAGCTTACCGAGCAATTGCAGGAAAAAGGCTATAACATTGCGCGGCGAACCGTTGCCAAATATCGGGAGCAACTGAATATTCCGGTGGCGCGCTTAAGAAAAGAACTATAAAATGCTTCAAAACCTTTCCAGGCAGGAAAAAAAATTCAACGGCTCCCAGGCTGTCCAGGCTCAACTTCATTTTCCCTGGCTATTGAGATTTTTGGCCCAGTTTTTTTCCGTCATTTTTCATCCTCTTTTCATTCCAGTAATAGGAGCGTGGTTCCTGGCATTCGTTCAACCGGGTTATTTCACAGGAATTTCTCCCCACGAAAAAACCATGATCGTCATCCGTGTTGGATACAATACCATCTTTTATCCGGCACTCGTAGTGGTTTTATTAAAAGCACTTGGATTTAGCAAAAGTATTCTCTTGAAAACCCAGCGCGAACGCATCGTTCCGTACATCGCAACCAATATTTTTTATTTTTGGGTCTTTTTGGTTTTTAGAAATCAACCGGAAGTTCCGGCTATACTTACAGGTTATATTTTTGGTGCTTTCCTGGCATCTTCTGCTGCTTTAATTGCCAATATTTATTTCAAAATAAGTATGCATGCGTTGGGCATCGGATCTTTATGCGGATTGATCCTGATCATTATCTTCTCAGGATTTACCTATTCCATCTTTCTTACCACGATGCTGATTTTTTTGATCACAGGAATCGTTTCAACTTCACGTCTCATCGTGAGCGATCATAGACCTTTCGATATTTATTCAGGAATTTTCATTTCTGTATTATGCCAGTTAATTGCCTATGCATTTATTGTCAATAGTTAGATATTACAGTAAAGAAAGAAATAACTTATATTTTCGTTTAGCCATCACCGTACTATTCCACAGTAAGTGAAAAAGTGATCATTCTTGAATTGATCCTGTCAATCACATTTGAATATTTTAAATTCGGATCGCGGGCATGAAGGTTGGTGATTCCGCTGCTGTATTTTATTTCAGGAGATAAAACGAAATAGGGAAAATAAATATGAAAGCCAAGCCCTATTTCTGCGCTCAGATCAGATCGGTTAAGTTTGATCAAATCCTCCGCTTTTGAAGCACCTGCATTGCTCGCCAGGTCGTAATCAAATTTTGCACCTGCCAAAGTATAAACTTTAAAATTGCCAATCCTGTCGCTGCTAAAAGCAATATTAAAAGGGAAACTTAAAGTGATGGATTGAACCTTTTTGGTTACCGAAGAATCCTCTTCATATTTTTGGGAATATATAAAAGCCTTTTCAGAAAACGTGAGATCCAGCGGATGAAGGCGTACATCAAAATGATTATTCAACCTCACATTTACTAACCACGCCAGGTTTATACCCGGGTTGTTTACGCTTTCCACATCCAGCACAGAATCGTATCGGAGAAAACGCGGATGATGGGTAAAATTAAAATGAGATTTATTGTAGCCAATATTGATCCCAAAATGATAGGGCCTGTCATCATGTTCTTCCTGGTACAGGGCTTTCTCCTGGGCCATTGCCGAAGCTGAACAAAGCACAAGCGAAACTATTATCAAAACTATTTTTCTGCGCAATAAATGGTGCATATTCCTAATGTCAATGTTTTGTAAAAAGCGTTTCGATAGTTTGACTGGTTTAAAATGTGAACGAAAGATTCTTTTTCGGGAAACTGAAGAACAGAATCGTTTAAATATTGATAAGCTTCATTATTTTTCGCAATAATCTTTCCAAATTTCGGAGTGATCGTTTTCATGTAAAAATTATACAACTGTTTTATCACGGGCACCGATGGTTTTGTGCATTCCAATACGATCAATTTGCCACCAGGTTTTAACACTCTTTTTATTTCTTCCAATCCCTTTTCCAAATTTTCAAAATTCCTGACTCCAAAAGCCACTGTAACAGCATCAAACGTATTATCGTCAAATAAAATTGCCTCGCTATCTCCATTTAGCAGGTGAATGTCCTGCTGCAGCCCTGCTTTCTCTATTTTTTTTCTTCCAATTTCAAGCATTCCTTCACTAATATCAATGCCTGTGATTTTTTCAGGTTTCAGGATTTCATAGCAGGTTAATGCAAAATCTCCCGTGCCGGTGGCCACATCCAGGACATTTTTTGGTTGAGATGGAATCAATTGCCTGATCGCTTTTTTTCTCCAGCCCACATCAATTCCAGCACTAAGAAAACGGTTTAAAAAATCATATCGAAAAGCAATTTTATCAAACATTTCTTCCACCTGCTGCTTCTTGCTTTCCTTTGAATTTTTAAAAGGAACTACCGTATCGTGAGGATAAATATTCATCACACCAAAGATAGTTTTTTGAAGTAACAAGTTTTACTGTTAACTATTCTTTCACTTTTGTTTTTAATATCGTCTTCAGCTTTGAGCATTCGGCTTTAGCGTAAATTGCACCATGCACATTAAAAAAGCGCAATATCTTATCAGCAGCCCTTCTTACGAAAAATGTCCACCACCGGACCAGCCGGAATATGCTTTTATTGGAAGAAGCAACGTAGGAAAATCTTCATTGATAAACATGCTCACGAACAATGAGAAGCTGGCCAAGACTTCAAACTCCCCCGGAAAAACTCAAATGATCAATCATTTCGAAATTATCAGTGTTCCCAAAGCCGGAGAATCGAATGAAACGAATTGGTATTTGGTAGATCTTCCAGGTTATGGATTTGCTAAAATATCACAAAGCAGCAGGCGAAGATGGGAACAAATGATAGAAAATTATTTAAGAAAAAGAGAAAACCTGGTGAATGTTTTTGTGCTTATCGATTCGCGACATTCTCCTCAAAAACTGGATCTCGAATTCATAAAAAATCTGGAATTGTGGCAGATAAAATATACTTTAATCTTTACCAAAGCTGACAAGGAAAAGCAAACCGTCGTAAGTAAAAATGTAAAATCATTTTTGCAACGCCTTAAAGAAACACAACAATTTTTACCACAACATTTTGTTTCAAGTTCAGAAAAAAAATTAGGAAGAGAAAAAACTCTCAAATTGATAGAAGAAATGAACGAAGATTATTTCACAGAGCCAGGCGAATAAGATTGCAGTAAACGAACAAATAAACTGCTTTTTTATTTCACAGTAAACTAAAAAAAGGCTGCTCCACAGCAACCTTTTCGTAATAAATATTATTATATTCTTTTAATTGGAATTTTGCTGGCGCCTTTGCGGACGAAGGCTTTCTTCCACTTCATTTTTAAATTTAGTGTATTGGTCGCCGGTAAAAATTGTTTTCAATTTAGCATCCCGGGCATCTGTTAATTTTTGAAATTCACTGCGGTCAGGCCTGTTTCCGGAAGCTCTTGCATCCGTGAACATTTTCATCTGCGCGTTATAATAATCCGAAAAGGCGCTATCAGTTTGCGTTTGCTGCGTAGCATCGAGATTTAAAGCAGGTGTAATTTTGTCCATCGTTGCTTTCACTCTTTCAGGTACAGTGCGGCGTTGCATTCCCTGGGCATAAATGCCTGAAGTGGCTAC
>JBDTKU010000204.1:0-2764 GCA_039935135.1 Ginsengibacter sp.
AACAAATACCAGCCATCTTCCATATTTGGCAAAATTTATCATGAGCTAAAAAGTGGCTACAGGTTAAGTTTGTCGGACAGCAGGTTGCCCAAAAGTACTGTAAATGTTGACTTTCAGGCATAAAAAAACCGCTTTAAAAAAGCGGTATTGTACCCGGGATGGGAGTTGAACCCACACGACCATTGCTGATCACAGGATTTTAAGTCCTGCGTGTCTACCAGTTCCACCACCCGGGTAAACCTCTTTTTTGGTAAAAAAAAAGCAGATAATTTTTATTACCTACTTTTTAAATTATGAGCGGAAGACCGGGCTCGAACCGGCCACCCCGACCTTGGCAAGGTCGTGCTCTACCAAATGAGCTACTTCCGCGGTTGTTTGTAAGAACTAAAAATGGTTTGCAAAAATAGGGTTTGAAACCTTTGAACCAAAATTTATTTGTATTGTGGATTATACTGAGTATTTCCAGGTACTTCAACATTTGGCTTGCCTGTGTATCGGTGTACATAGAAAGTATAACAGCCACCGGCAATAATGGCAACTATTATTGCCACCTGGCAATAAAATAAAAAACGCGAGGTTAAAACCCAACTATATCCAACGTCTTTACCTTTGTTATCAATTACTTCTTCGTGTTCCATAAATTATAATTTGCTTGGCAAAAATAACAGATTGAACGCAATAATCATTTTTTGAACCCAAGAATTTCAGAAAATGTTCTCTTTTTTTGTATAAAAAATTTTTTCACAATACTTCCATCAAATACTCCAGCAAGATTTTTTAGTTTAATCTTTGAAAGAACACTCTTTTTTCTATCCCTGAAATTCCATCTAATAAAACCAAGATGAGCTTTCACTATCGCTTTAAATGTTTTCCAATCTCCTTTCGCCAAAGCCTGCATTGCAGCCACATTATCAAGAAAAATACGAAGTGGAATTTTCACCAGTTTTTCTGATGAAGATAAATTCTTTGCCAGCATAATAAGGTTATTCCTGAAATTCAAAAATACTTTTCTTTCATTTCCTGCAGGCAACGTGCCTCCTCCCACATGATAAACAACCGATGAAGGAACTACATAAATTTTATACCCCGCTCTTTGCATCCTCCAGCAAAGATCTATTTCTTCCTGGTGGGCAAAAAAATATTCATCAAACCCTCCGAGTTGATGGAAAATATTAGCTCTTACAAATAACGCAGCTCCCGTCGCCCAAAATATTTCTTCCACGCTATCATATTGCCCGGTATCCATTTCACAAAAACCGAACACCCGTCCCCTATTAAAAGGATACCCGAATTTATCAATCCAACCGCCGCTTGCTCCTGCATATTCAAACTTATTTTTCTCATGATAAGAAAGTATTTTTGGCTGACAGGCAGCAATATTTTTATCTCTTTCCATCCATGAGATAATCGGTTTGATCCAATCTTTTGTAACTTCCACATCACTATTTAATAAAATATAATAATCAGCAGAAACCTGCCTGAGCGCTGTGTTATATCCTTTGGCAAATCCTTCGTTCAACACGTTTTTAATGATTTTTATCGAAGGATAATTAGTTTGCAAAAAAGAAATTGAATCATCGGTGGAAGCGTTGTCAGCAACGATCACCGAAAGATTATCATATTCGGATGACATGACAGAAGGCAGAAATTTCTCTAAAAAATTTCTTCCGTTCCAGTTAAGAATTACTACCGCTACTGATGGTGAAAGATTCAAAGAATGGCTGATTTATTAATTACAAACATAAAAGATTTTAATCTTCATAACTGTTTTTGTGGGAAATAGATTTTAGATTTGAAAATAAACTGCCATAATGTTGAGGCAACTTTTTAATTTACGGTCGGGGCTTGCGCTAATTGCTGTTGCTATTGTTACCGGAACTATTTTTTATTCCAACTTTTTATCAAAAAAAATAGAAGTAGAAGAAAGAGAAAAGATAAACCAATGGGTAGAAGCCAATAAATTTATCGCAAACGCTCCTCAAAATGTGGATCTCACCCTCGCCAGCGAAATCCAGCAAAAAAATACTGACATTCCCATCATCTGGACCAACGAAAATGACAGCATCATTGATTCCAGGAACATTGATACTTCTTTGATCCGATCCAACCCCAATTTTTTAAAACAAAAATTAAAGGAGTTCAAATCTTCACAACCGCCCATCATATTAGAATTGAGCAAAACACCCTACGTTGCTGATAAATATTATTATGGAGATTCCAAGTTATTAAAACAAGTGCGCTATTATCCGATCATTCAATTATTAATAGTCACGCTGTTTATATTTATTACTTTTTATGCCATGTCGGCAAGGAATAAATCCACGCAGAACCAGGTGTGGGCAGGGATGGCGAAAGAAACAGCTCATCAATTAGGCACGCCGATTTCTTCTCTGCAGGGTTGGGTTGAAATGTTGAAAGAACAGGATAGCCACTCTGCGATTTCCAAAGAAATGGAAAAGGATGTGAACCGCTTAAAACTTATAAGTGACAGGTTTGGAAAAATTGGAAGTTCTCCTCACCTGGAAGAATCAGATATTGTGGAGCAGGTAGAAAAAATGATGGCGTACATCAAGAGAAGATCTACACAAAAAGTAAATTTTATCTTAGACAGACCGGAAGATAAAGTGATTGCAAAAATATCTGAACCGCTTTTTGACTGGGTGATAGAAAATCTATTAAAGAACGCCTTAGATGCGATAAACGGGAAAGGCACTATTACGGTTACCATTAAAAATCTTTCTTCAAAAGTGATGGTGGACGTAAG